>JBLIMQ010000104.1:0-15512 GCA_047638775.1 Flavobacteriales bacterium | reverse complement strand
TTGATCTTATCGATACTGCGGTTGCGGAGTTCTTTATTCGTAGTTTGCAACTGGACGTATTGACGTTGGAGCAAGAATATTATGAATCACCCTTCTAAGTACGGTCATTTGAACCCCGAAACTTGAGATATTAATCGTTGATTTATTGATGTGCGGGTGTCGCTGTTGTTTCCTGTTTGGCCATAATACTACCTTAAGTATACATATTTAAGTGAACAGTATTTTAAAGGCTAGGGTCAAGTGTTATTGTGAGTACGTTTTTTGTTGTGTAAGCTAGAGGCTCGACTTAGTCTGGTTAAACTAAAGGAATAGCACTGTGACTAAATTAAAACAATTTAAATGCTTAACCGATTTAGAAAAGATGCTGGCGGGAGTTGATGAATACCGAGCTAGGCCTGTAATTAGAGGCAAGCACGCCACTCTTTATGATGAACGTGCAAATGGTAATTATCGCACGGTTATGGGTATTCGAATATGTGATTATAAGTTTTGTACCGACGAAAGGTGGATTCTTCCGCATCCTCAAAAGGGCCTTTCTTTCTCAGCTTCCTGGGATAATCTAAAATTTGTATATGGAATGTTCAAGAAAAGAGCTAAGAAGAAGCCTGTAGATATTCATTGGATCATATCAGAGACTGATATCCCTCCAGGGTTGAAGTTTGTACCAGATGAGTCAAATGCTGATCACTATTTTCTTACGGTAACTGAGCGGATGTTAGTTGAGAAGTTGGTATCTAAGTTAAAGGCTATATCCCATCGTATGTCCATAATTCAAAACGGAGGGGCAGTATTATGATCTTGTTTGAACGTTACAAGCATGTTAATGATTTAATTAACCACTATGTTAATTCTCTAAATCGAAAAGATATCGAAAAATTAATTGTCAATGGCATTACGTCCGAACGGGAGGCTGAGGTATTCTCTGATTTTATTTGGGTTATGGTTGAACAAATAAATGAAGATGAAGAAATTAGCGCGGAAGTGTTAGGAGCAATAGATAACACTGAGATGTTGCCAGACTTAAGCTATGAAATAACTAAATATATGCGAGTTGTGGGATTTTATTCAACATGGGAAAGGGTGTCGAATAAAAATATTTAGCTTATCAATGGGGGCAGAGTCATTTATTTTTCGCGTCACCGAGATAATGAAAATTCATGGTCAGAAATAACAGGAGATTTTTGTTTATGCTGAAAAGTTTGAATGAGCGTCCCCTGCTAAATCTTCAATTTTTTGATGCCATACTCGCTCCAAGTAATCACGGACAACAAATAGGAAAAGGATGACCTTTTAATGAATAATTACACTCGGAATCAATAAACACGTGTCACCTCTTGCGCCCCTATACAAAGGCGATGAATTAGATAGAATTCCAACGACTAAGAAATTCTTAGTCGTTCAAAAGTAGGGAAAAAAATGCGAGTGCGCGAGTGAGAGGATACTCGCTCGTTATTAATCCTCTAATCTACTGATTTAGTTTGGTTTTATTCGGGTTTTACGAGTAGGTGCCCTCGGATGCCCTTATCGCTTCAAAAACCGTCGCGAATACAGGCGTTTTATGCTTGAACAGTTTCTAATCCAATGATGATATAAAATATGGAAAAAAGTATGAACAAAATAAAAATAGCAGTGAAATTATTTTTTTTTGCAATGGTTACTTTGCTATTTCCTAGTTCGTTGATCGCCAAGCCTATGCCTTCCGATCTAACAGAATTAATTATAAACAGTGATTTGATTGCAATTGTAGATGTTTTCGAGATTGAATCTCGAGGGAAGTCTTTTCCTGGGAGCGCCTCTGCAACAATTAGTAAAATAATTCAAGGTCAGTCCAAAAATCCTGAAATCAAGATGTATTGGGAAGGTTCTTCTATTTATGGGCTGGGAAAATGGGTTGTGTTTCTAAAAAGGAAAGAGAATGGTTATTATGCAACTTATGGAGCAAGATCTTTTTGGAAAGTTGATCAAGCAAAAATAGAATATATTGAATGTTGTTCACCGTTCGTGGTTTTACAGCCACCAGTTAATAGTCTAAATATAGACCCGTCCCTGACGAGTATGTCTCGTGTTTATATTGATGGCGTACCGAGAGAGTACAACCCTATTAGAGCAAAAGGTATCGAAATTGATAAACTAATTAATTATATTGAAAACTTAACTAAAAAGGATAAATAGTATGAAAATGACTCCTGCTGATATATTAGGGTATCCAAAGTTCCACAGCTACGTAAAAAACGATATTTCAACGTTGACACACGTAAACCCTATAATTTCTGCTATTAAGAAATTTTCTGGGGCGACAACTAGACTGTCTATAAGGCAAGGTTTAATGTGGGGGCAGGGCCCGACTATTAACATTGTTCCAGGGTTAGTTTGTGCGGGAGTACGTGCATATGGTTGTTATGCTTGGGGAGGAAATATAGTTCAGATTAGCCAGTCATTGGTAAGAGCGTATGAAGCAGGAACTGACTTGAGGCCTACAAGAGGTGGTCAGATGGTTCACGTTGTTGGGGTCACATTACTACATGAATTAACTCACTGGTCTGATGCAAAAGATGGTGTTGATGATCTTGTGCCGGGAGATCCTTTAAATGAAGAGGGTAATGCGTTTGAATTAGAAGTATATGGAAAGATTATGGTTCTTTGATACATATAACAACCTAACAGGGACTCCCGCCGCATAATGCCTTATACTTGAGCAAGTTTTATTGGCGCTGTCAGAGCCAAGCAGGACTACGTAATTAGTTTTTCCACAGGCAACTAAATAGAGTAATGTTCTTATTATGAAACAAGTCACTTTGTATGGCCCTGGTCATGGCCCCAGCTTCTTCGTTGACGATAAAACGGCTGAATCATTGCAGGAGGATTTCACAAAAGGGAAGGATTTAAAAATTCTGTCCGTTGATGAATCAAAAGTCACTCTTGTTAAGGGTTCTCAATGTTGGGCTATGCAACAAAGCGAGTCATCGGCTGACGAGGAAGTATTTTATAAGTCTCATATCTCAAAGGTTGAGTCAGTAGAAAAGTAGAAAAAATTAAGAAGGACATATATGGGCGGCCCGACAATATCAATTTCCCATTGATTAAAATAACCTAATTGTTATTTTTTTGTCATGTGTAGCCGCGGAACGCTTGGCGGGGATTGCCCACTTCCCCGCTCTATTCTGGAATGAGCAACCTTTTATCTACGGTAACAGCCAACTCATTAATGTGTTGGTAAAAAGCATGAGCTGGCATCACTGTTGACGTTTCCATTGATATTTTCTTGTAGAGCTACATTGATAGCTTAATTATTGATGCGCCTCGAACTTTAAACTACGCGACATGATTTAAGCTAACGACAGTGAAGTAGGTGTTTCGTTCTACCTATTTATTCAACCAAAAAAACCGGATCTAACAAGTCTTCACTAAACAGTAAATGCGAGGACACCCACTCGTCACTAATCCTCTAACCTACTGATTTAGTTTGGTTTTATTTAGATTTTACGAGTGGGTGTCCTCGAATGCCACCTTTTAGGAAAAGTTATTTCTTATTGCACGATAGCGGGGCAAAGTTATCATCTTTT
Organism: Flavobacteriales bacterium; assembly: GCA_047638775.1. Lineage (GTDB taxonomy): Bacteria > Pseudomonadota > Gammaproteobacteria > Pseudomonadales > Cellvibrionaceae > Agaribacterium. The sequence goes on along the minus strand of JBLIMQ010000104.1, from coordinate 11,949 downwards.
ATCGCTAGGGTACACGACAGTAAAACAGAGCCCCCTTTAGGATAAAAATAGTCAAATAGGATGTTGATGTTGTCTTCATTGAATGTAATTGATTCTACAAACGCTCCAGTAGCATTTTTTAGACTCAGTATTTCTCCGTTATGGGAAATTTCATTAATAGTTAAGGTATTTAACACGGTGAATGTCGGGCGAGACATTATTTCAAATTGCACAACGGGGTTGATCTCCATGTTGTGCTGGATTGCCCTAACAATGTGGTTCCCTACTAGATCTATTTGCACACTACTGACCGATACAGGCACCCCGCTACGTTGTATGTTTGAGGGTTTGGTCGGCACTGGTGCTTTAGCACAGGCGATGGAAGTAAGTAAAAGTAGAACATATAGCAGGTGTTTCATAGTTTTAAACCGATACTTAAATTATTATTTGGCCTTATCAAGAAATATACAGAAGATGAGGGACAGGCACTAGTAAATCTTGTTAACTCTAGCGCTGGTTGATGAGCTGGTGTGTATGAGTGCGTGTGGCTCTAAATAAAATTAATTCTTACATCGATTTCTACTGCAATAGTTTGTGAATGCAGCCTTGCGTGGCCGCACTATTCAGGTTCGTGCTAATTCCTCTCCTTACCATTCAAATATATTAAGTACATCCGTTAAAAAAATAGTAATTATGCAAAGAATAAAAACTAAAAGGCCAATAACCATGGAGTACGAAATAGCCCTTTCAAAACCGTTGGCGTAACGCTTAACGTCAAAATTATCGTATAACATTCTGTACATTGGAGCATTGTTAATATGGGGGAATACGCAACAAAGGCCAAGCATAATCGAGCGGCCAAGGCCGCCATACAAGTCAAGATAGGAATCGTATACTTTGTCAGCCGGCAGCGCTTTTCGAACCCTTCGGTCAAGTGTTAGGCGTAATGCCGGAATTGATGCCAGCATGAACAGTATTGATATAGCGCCTACAAAAGCTAGCGCCAGTTGCCAATCATCAGCGGTCATCTTGCCAATCCATCATATAGTTTTCCGGAAATAGATTTTGCGCCATAATCAGCCGCCAGTCCAACCGTCCCAGCAACAGCGAAAGTGATAATAATTCTTCCCGTTATATAAATATGAGGTAAACATGAGATGCACGCACTGATAAATTCTTAAAGTTTCGACTGCCATCTATCTTGGCGTTTAACCACACGTTTAAACGTCGATGAAAATGCCTGCATCCGCGCCTTAACTAAGCGCTCTTTTCCCAAGGCTGTGCGGCTATAGATGATCTCCGTTGGGCCGACGTATTTACACCACGATTTATAAAACGCATGAGCCAAATCTTTTTTTACCGCAAGCTTAAGGGGCACAGCGTGGTAGTCGTCACGCTGCATGCCGAAGATTTCCCCCTCTCGCACCACCAAGTAACGAGGGTTTTCTATGGGGGCGAGTATTTCCGCAAGGCAGTCGGCAAAAAGAGAGGACTCATAAAAGCTGCCACCACTTATGGAAATACCAAAGGAACCATCACCGCGTTGCATCACTTGAACCTTTAAACGTCGGAAGGAGCTTTCGATTAATCCAGCTTGACACAATGATTCGCACAATGCCTGGCCAATTTGTTTCAGCGAGCCGTCGACAGGAAGGTGCTTAAGCAAAATTCGCATGGCTGAAATAAGCTGCGGAAGTTTATACAGCATGCCGCACGTGATCGCCAACATGATCACGGTAATAGAATGAGACTGTACTTGCTGGCTCACCTGGACCCCGAAAAACAAAGCTAGTATGGTTGCCCCGGCAATTTGGGCCAGCAAATATTTGAGTGTGTGTTTAACATGAAAGGCGCGAATACCAGGAACAGTGGGCGTTTCAACCGACGGCATAATGCGGGCCGATTCGTCGATGGTAAGCGCTTCGTGCCAGCGCTCGCCGATTTTGTCTAAGGCTTTATAGCGACTTGTACTGCTGCGGTTATTTTTAAATATCGGCGAGGGCGACCCGACTTGGTAATTGGGGTTCAGCGACGTTGCCCTCATTCGGTCAAATCCGCTTTCAATACTGGGCTCGCGCTCAGACAAACCAACAAAGGTATTAAATCGATTGCGTAGTTCGTAAAAATCGCTCCAGCCCGACGAGTAGGATTGAGTATCTATAGCCACCAGGTGCCAAATAGTACTGATTTTATCGGGCGAGTTTTTATCAATACGTATGGCTCTTCCCCGCATTTGGTTGGTCAACATAAACGAACCTACCGAGCTGGCTAAAATCAGCGAATTAATGGCGGGTGCATCCCAGCCTTCCCCCAATAGTGAGCGCGTGCCTACCAGCGTGCGAATGTCCCCCTGCATTAACAAGCGTGTGAATGCGCCTGTTAGTAAATTCAGTGGCCCGCTAACTTTGTGAAAGCGCCCGTGTTTATCCAGCGGCTCTGTTTTAATTTGGCCCTCATTTACACCCGCGAGTAGCTGTTCGACTTTTTCTGCCGCAATAATACTTAAGCGACCCGTTAATAACGCAATGTCTTGCGCGATTGGCGACGACGAAGACAGCTCTCTGTAAATTGGCCAGGCTCCCAGATTTAACTCACCGGTATCAATTCCAGAGACTAAGGCTTCGTCACGAATGTAGTCGGTTAAAATAACTTGGCGCAGCGAAGCGCCCCGCTGCGTTAGTTCCAAATTATGGATGGCCAGACAGCCTTGAATTTTAGAAACAGAGAGTGATAGCGAACGCCCAAGTCGTTTTGAATGCTCCATAGATAGCGTACGTTTGTGCAGTAACTCGGATGCGCGCAATTGTTTTGCGAGTTGCGTCATCGATTCTTGTTGCGCTGCGTTATGCGTAAAGCTGGAAGAAAATAAAGCGGCATGCACAAGCACTTGCCACCAGTGGCGACCTAACTCGGGAATATCTGTAGCGCGTAAATCGAGTGTGCTTAGCAATGACTTTGGCAGCGTGTGCGTTTTTTGCTTAAGATAAACAAGCAGTGCCATCGCAATTTCGGGGTCTTTAAGTACGTCTTGCTCAATGCCGTCTGCTTTCAGCCAGGGGTGCGCCCGCACAATAAGATCGAATTCCTCACTTTGAAACAAGGTATCGCAAAGTGTTGCGACTCTGTCGTCGTGCTCACCTACCTTGGCACGCTCAGTAACGCTAGCATCAACCGCCCAGATGTAATCTTGGTGTGGGCACAAGGTGCCGGCTTTCACCAATTCAGGAATTGAAATTTCTTCATCAATCGGGCCGCACAGTTGCTCGTAGCGGCTCCACTCATGTTCTAGCGCATCGTAGGGTGGGGTAGCCGTTAAAGACACTAAAATGGTTTCGGGCAAGGCCGTGCATACTTGGTCCAGGGCTCGCCACCACTCGGCGCGTAAATGGTGCGCTTCATCCAAAATAATCACTTGAATATTGTGTGCTTGCAGTGATTGGATAAACACATTCAACTCCGCATCACTAACCCCTTCGTCCTGCTCTAGGTTCTCGGCTTCGTCGTCGTCATTCGTAGGCTCTTCTTTAAATTGGGCGTGCAGCGCCTGATAAGTAATAGAGGTAAGTGTCTTGGGTGCATGAATATTTTTGCTCACCCATGTAAGCGTAGTGTTGTCATCGCTTGCTCGGAAATCACCTAGTCTATCGATCCATTGGTCGCGAATGATGCGAGTAGGGGACAGCACCAAGGCGGTTTTGGCTAAGCGGCGGAATACCTCCAGACCTAGAGTTGTTTTACCGGCGCCCGGCGCGGCAACAATGTGTAAGCGCTTGTCGTCGAGATGGGCATCAATAGCATCGAGAACACGTTGTTGGTAGGGGCGCCAGGGAAAACGGAATTGCAAAGTATTGAAGGGCATTTTTATTGTCTGATTGTTATTGGTGGTGTTTGTTTTGCTCCACTTCGAGCCTGTTTAGATGATACCTTGTTTTTTTTGTAGTGTTGTATCACTAGGTAGTGGTTGTGATGAATGACGGCTTTATTCTAGTTTTTGTTGAGTAATTGAAAATATATGAATGTGTGTCTCTCGAAATTTTCACAAGGGTGGTAGTGTATTGAGATAGTCTGGGTGCGAGTGTTTTATTCCGGTTGCTAAGCTAAGCTAAGCTTAGCTAAGTAAAGGTTTGTGGAATCTTTCAACTATTGTTGTTGGCATTTCACGCATCCAATTTTATTAATAAGCTCTGCACTCACATGAATGTCCCACCCTGCACGGCCACCTGCAGGCTGTTGCGAAAATAAATCAATATGTTCACGGTTCATTGTTAACAGGCAGTCTGGAAAATTAAATATAAAGCTACCGATTTCTTTTGGAAATATTTCCATTCTAGATTCCCGTTCGTACCGATAGAAAAACTCATTCTTATCTGCATTAACAATCGAAATATCGCCCCACTTCATGTCCTTTCCAGCCTGAAAAGACAAGGTTTCGTTTGTATCATTATAAATGGCAACAAATGCCACGCCCGTAGTGTGATAGGGCGAGAGGACGCATGAAGAAATTAATGCACATACCAGTGATAGAGTGATTTTGTTAAGCATGGGTTGTGCTGCTACATACAGCCAAACTCACCAATCAAGGCATCGTTAACATACAAATTCCAGTCCGATAATCGTTGGGAATCCCTGACCATATGTTCTTCAAGGTCTTTACGCAAAAGCTGTAGCGTACAGCCCGAATGGAATAGTGTAATTTTCGAAAACCATAGAGGAATAGGCGAGGTTTTTGACTTGGCTTCATAGTCGTAGGCAAATTCAACAGAATTAGATGGAATGGTTATCGGGTGAATGTTCCCTGCTTTAGTCGTATTGGTTAGCGTTATTTCCTCATTCAATTGATTGAAAATGACAATAAATGATTTTTCCGTTACCTGGTAAGGGGGCATTAGCTGGCATGCGATGAGGGAGGAGGAAAATAGTAGAATTGCGATAATTTTTTTCATAATTAACGTTGTGTGTTATTTGTGAAAGTTAAGTTAGATAGCCAAATCAGTCTTTTTACATCGATTTCTGCTGCGATAGTTCGTGAGTACTCCGCAGAAAATGGGATGTAATTTTTGTCTGTGTCATAGTACATCATTAAATCTATGGGGCCATTGTTTGGGAATCCTGCCGTAGTAGATTTTACGGATTGAAGTAAAACCTTAGTAGACCCTTTGTGTCCCCACGACTCTTTCGTGCCGCCAAAATAGTCTAAAACGGAATGACCAAATTCATGGGCACTAACTAACTTAAAATCTTTGTCCGCTCGGCCAGGTTGAGATTGAAAACGACCCTTGTTGTAGATGAAGGCTGCATCAATTATTCCACTGTTGTGGGAGCGGCCGTACTGAACCTTGTCGTTGACAATAATGTTCACGTCGATAGCATCATTATTTGCGCGTGATTGTATATCAACAAATACTGAAAATGATTGGCCAGCCACATCAACCCTTCGGCTCCAAAATTCACCTATACCCATAATCGCAAGGTGTTTTAGCCTGACGAATTCCATGCGGTCTAATTTTCCAGCATCAAAATTTATAAAGGCGCTAACGTTAATTCTTCTGTTTTTTAAGTCAACACTGCTTTTAGCCCAGCCAGAGAGGTGTGCAGCGGAAACAGAATGTCTTTTCTTGAATTTACCTCTTCCAATTGTTATGTATTTCGATTTCGGCTTGCCAATGTTAGCGTGAATTGCATTATGAAATTCATCTATCGTCAGAGAGGCGGGGGCTGAGGTTTTACTGGGCTCACTGTTGAAGTATTTGAGCCCGAAGCGAAGGTTGTAGGCATATATCGGTTCCCTTGATATTAGCGCTGTATAAATAATGTGCGAACCTGAGCGTGGCTCACTATCCCAACTTCGTACAGATTAATTCAAACCCCTATGCTATGACCGTTAACCTCATCACAGTCTTGAGCTGTACCTTACAGCGCGCCTACATTTTGCTTTTAATTCTTACTGGTAAGGCTAGGCGCTATCAAATAGTTATTTTGTGTGGCTTTCGTATTAATGTTCGCATTGCAAACCGTAGGTCGGAAAAGGCGAAGCCGCCTTCCGACGCGCCCATTCCGCCTAATCCACCCAGAGCCCTCCATCCCGCTGAGCCTCGCGCAAAGCCGAACCGCATTCCGGGCACGCTCAAGCCATCCATGGTCGCTCAGTACCTGCTCCCGGCAGGCGATGGCGCCGGACGGTGGTTCGGGCTTGTTGCGCCCTGTGTGAGTAGTGGGTATGTGCTTTGTATTAAGGGCGGTAACGAATGAATTTGGTGCGTTGCAGTTATACATTGTATGCAAGCTAGAGTGGGTCCTTGCCAGTAGTATAAAAATTCCGCTAAACACCTAATTTAATTGAGGTTTTATGCTATGTTAGGGGTAATGAAATCTAATGAATTTATTATACTTTGCATCTCAGATCGTACGACCATACAGGGCCAGTGACATAGATGGATAAGAAAAGGCTTACAGAAACCGACATCATTACCAAATTCATCCTCCCAAGCGTCAAGAGCGCCGGTTGGGACGACATGACCCAGATTCGCCAAGAGGTGAAGCTGCGCGATGGTAAAGTGATTGTTCGCGGCCAATTAGGGGTGCGTAAAACAGTTAAATCGGCTGATATTGTTCTGTATCACAAGCCAAACATGGCATTGGCGGTTATCGAAGCAAAGGCGAATAAGCACGACATAGGCAAAGGTATGCAGCAGGGGCTCGATTACGCTCGCTTGTTAGACATACCCTTTGTATTTGCCAGTAATGGTGATGGTTATATCTTTCACGACAAAACAGCCCCAGCCAATGGCGGCATGTTAGAAACTAAAATTAGCCTGGATGAGTTCCCCTCACCTGAAGAGCTTTGGGCCAAATACTGCGCGTATAAAAACTACTCTGAAGATCAGCTCACCTACATCACCCAAGATTTCTACGACTACGGTACAGATGAAGCCCCGCGTTATTACCAACTGCAAGCCATCAATAAAACTATCGAAGCTATTTCAAAAGGTGAGAACAGAATTCTATTGGTGATGGCGACGGGTGTGGGTAAAACCTACACCGCCTTTCAAATTGCCTGGCGCTTATGGAAAGCCAAAAAGAAAAAGCGCATTCTGTTTTTGGCCGACCGCAACGTATTAATAGACGACCCAAAGCAAAAATACTTCTCGCCCTTTGGCGATACCATGACAAAAATTACCGGTCGTACAGTAGACCCTGCTTACGAAGTGCACTTGGGTATTTACCAAGCGCTAACAGGGCCTGAAGAACACCAAAAAGCCTTCAAACAAGTCAGTAAAGACTTCTTCGACCTGATCGTTATTGATGAATGCCATCGCGGCAGCGCCGCAGACGATAGCGCCTGGCGTGAAATTTTAGAGTACTTTGAATCGGCCACTCAAATCGGCCTAACCGCCACACCAAAAGAAACCGAAGAAGCATCTAATATCGATTACTTCGGTGAGCCCGTGTACACCTATTCACTCAAAGAAGGCATCGAAGACGGCTTCTTATCGCCCTATAAAGTAATACGCGTCGATATTGATATAGACATGCAAGGCTGGCGGCCAACCAAAGGCCAAGTCGATAAAAACGGCGAACTGATAAAAGACCAGATATACAACCAGAAAGACTTCGACCGAATCATGGTGATTGATGAACGCACCCAGCTGGTGGCCGAAACCATCACCGGTTATTTAAAGCGTACTGATCCCATGGCAAAGACCATTGTGTTTTGTAACGACATCAACCACGCCGAGCGTATGCGCAGTGCTTTGGCTAATTTAAACCCAGAGCAAGTCGCCAAAAACGAAAAGTACGTAATGAAAATTACCGGTGATGACGAGCTAGGTAAAAATCAGCTCGAAAACTTCATGAACCCGAAAAAAGCCTACCCGGTTATCGCCACAACATCTGAATTAATGACTACCGGTGTAGACGCCAAAACCTGCAAACTCATTGTGCTCGACCAAAACATACAGTCCATGACCAAGTTCAAACAGATCATTGGCCGTGGTACCCGCATAGACGACAAATACAACAAACTCTGGTTTACCATTTTAGATTTTAAAAAAGCCACCGAACTGTTTGCCGATGAGCGCTTCGACGGCATCCCAGAACAAATAATGACCAGTAAACCAGATGAGATTATTAACCTAGATGATCCAACCTTTGACGAAGATCTTGCCTGTATTGAATATGAGAAAGAGCAGAGCGAGGCATCGGAACTAGGTGAAGAGGCGGCTGATTATAATACCGGTTCACTGACGGACGAATGGCCAGCTTCCGATTTTGGCCCAATAGATTCAGATGACGACGATGACCGATACATCAAATATCACGTTGCTGGTGTTACCGTTAAGAAAGTCGCCGAACGTGTTCAGTATTACGATACCGACGGCAAGCTAGTCACCGAATCATTCAAAGACTACACCCGTAACACCATCAAAAAACAATTTGCCACCATGGATGAATTCATTAAAAAATGGCAAAGTGCAGATCGTAAACAAGCCGTAATAGACGAACTCACTAACGAAGGTGTGATCTGGCAAGCACTAGAGGAAGACGTAAGCCGCGACATGGACCCGTTCGATCTCATCTGCCACGTCGCCTTCGACCAGCCGCCTTTGACTCGAAAGGAACGCGCCGACAACGTTAAAAAGCGTAATTACTTTGGTAAGTATTCTGAAACGGCACAAACCGTACTCAACAACCTGCTCGAAAAATACGCAGACAGCGGCGTTAGCGAAATAGAATCGAAAGACGTGCTCAAAATAACCCCGTTTGCCTAAATGGGTCGCCCACTAGAAATCAAAAAAAGCGCCTTTGGCGGCAAAGAACAATACGAGCAAGCGCTTAGCGAACTAGAGCAAGCCCTGTATAGTGACGACCAAATCGCTTAACCGCTTATTAGCATTGCATTACCACGTCATACCGAAACGCCGTACCGCCGAGCAGGCGGGCAACCAGAATACATAAAAGGTAAAACCAACTTCATGTCAATTTCGTCAGTCATCAAATCCATTCAAGACATCATGCGTAAAGACGCCGGTGTAGACGGCGACGCCCAACGCTTAGGGCAGCTCTCCTGGTTGTTGTTCCTTAAAATATTCGACGCCCAAGAAGAAGAGCTAGAAGACGAACAAGCCAACTACCGCAAACCCTTCGCAAATAAGTACCTTTGGCGAAACTGGGCCGCCGATAACGAAGGCATAACCGGTGACGACTTATTGGAGTTTATAAATAACGATCTCATACCAGGCCTAAAAAACTTAAGCGCCCCCATAAAAACCAACCCACGTGCTTATGTCGCCAAAGAAGCCTTCAGCGACGCCTTCAACTACATGAAAAACGGCACATTGCTTCGCCAAGTAGTGAACAAAATTAACGAAATTGACTTCACCAACTCGCAAGAACGCCACATGTTTGGTGACTTGTACGAGCAAATATTAAAAGACTTACAAAGCGCCGGTAACGCCGGGGAGTTTTATACCCCGCGCGCCGTCACGCGCTTTATAGTTCAAATGATCAACCCACAACTGGGTGAAAGCATTCTAGACCCTGCCTGTGGCACGGGTGGCTTTCTGGCCTGCTCGGTCGATACACTGCGAGAACAAGTCAAAACCATTGAAGACCAACAAAAGCTTCAAGAGTCGGTTCGTGGCGTAGAGAAAAAACAATTACCGCACTTATTGTGTACCACCAACATGATGTTGCACGGTATAGAAGTACCCAAACAAATTAAGCACGGCAACACACTCAACAAACCACTGTCGAGTTTAGACGAAGACGAGATGGTAGACGTAGTGGTTTCAAACCCTCCGTTTGGCGGCACAGAAGAAGACGGCATCGAAAAGAACTTCCCGTCGGAATATCAAACCCGTGAAACCGCCGACTTATTTCTGCAGTACATTATTGAAGTACTCAATGAAAAGGGAAGGGCTGCCGTGGTATTGCCCGACGGCACCCTATTTGGTGAAGGTGTAAAAACCAAAATTAAAAAACTGTTATTAGACGAATGCAACCTGCACACGCTCGTGCGCTTGCCCAATTCTGTATTCGCACCCTATACCAGTATTAAAACCAATATTTTATTTTTTGAGAAAAAGGCCAACGGCGGCAAAGGCGCAACCAAAGACATCTGGTATTACGAAGTACCCCTGCCCGAAGGCGTAAAAGCCTTTAACAAAACCAAACCCATGAGCTTGGATGACTTCGCCGCCTGCGCCGAATGGTGGGGCGAAGGCAAAAGCATAAAAGCTAAAACCAAACGTAAAAACCGGCAAGAAAACCCATACGCTTGGAAAGTCAGTATCGATGAAATAATCGAGCGTAACTACAACCTAGATATTAAAAACCCGCACGTAGGTGAGCAAATAAGCCACGACCCAGAAGAACTACTGGCCGACTACGCAACACAGCAGGCGGAAATACAAACCTTACGCGACCAGCTCAAAGGCATACTGGCCGCTGCACTTTCAAACAACAAACCAAGCTAAGCAGAGAGCAATAGCATGAGCCAGAAAAGTAACATCGCTATATTTGAAAGCGACAGCGGCGAAATTAGCGTACAGCTAGTAAAAGACACTGTTTGGTTAACTCAATCGCAAATGTGTGAGTTATTTGATAAAAATAAGAGAACAGTTTCAGAGCATATACGCAATATATTCAAAGAAGGTGAATTGGTGGAAGATTCAGTTGTCCGGAAATTCCGGACAACTGCACAAGACGGTAAATCTTACGACACTAAGCACTATAATTTGGATGTCGCCATCTCCGTAGGGTATCGAGTAAAGTCCCAGCAGGGTGTTAAATTTCGCCAATGGGCCACCAAACTGCTCAACCAACACCTAACCCAAGGCTACACCATCAATCAACAGCGTTTTGAACAAAACGCGAACGCACTTGAAGCCGCGCTCAAACTGGTGAAAAAAACCGCACAAAGCTCCGAACTCACCATAGATGCAGGCCGTGGCTTAGTCGAAATTGTCAGCCGCTACAGCCAAACCTTCTTATGGTTACAGCGTTACGACGAAGGCTTACTCAACGAGCCCCAAGGCACCAGCGGCGGCCAACTGCAAACCACTGAACATGCCATGCAGTTGTTAACCGAGCTAAAACACACCTTAATAAGCAAAGGCGAAGCCACAGACCTATTCGCCAAACCAAGGGGCGATGGGCTTTCTGCATTACTCGGTAACCTAGAGCAAACCGTATTCGGCGAACCAGCCTATCCAACCATACAAAGCAAAGCGGCGCATCTGCTTTACTTTGTGGTGAAGAATCACGTTTTTACCGATGGCAACAAGCGCAGCGGCGCATTCTTATTTGTCGACTTCCTGCACCGCAACAACCATCTATTTAACAAACAAGGCGAACCCATTATTAACGACACCGGCCTTGCCGCACTCACCTTGCTAGTGGCAGAAAGCAAACCCGAACAGAAAGAAACGTTAATTGCACTTATTATGAATATGTTAGCGGTAAGCGAGGAAAGTGATCGATGAGCCGAGCAGAAAATAAAATAGCTGAAAATTTAATTACCGATAATATTGATATATGGACCGGTGCGATTAAGAAGCGTGGTTCTCAAGGGCGTGGTAGTAATAAAAAGATAGAGTTGTATGGGATTAAGAAGCTACGTGAATTGATTTTAGATTTAGCGGTGAGAGGGTTGTTGGTGCCGCAAGATTCGAATGATGAGCCGGTTAGTGTGTTGTTGGAGAAGATTGCGGCTGAGCGGGATAGCCTACTAAAAAATAAAAAAATAAAAACAAATCATGAGGGACACGCACTCACAAAACCCATGATCAATGGGGTAGATAGCGTCTACGTAACAAATCATGAGGCAAATCATGAGGGACACGCAGTGCGCCAAGCTAAGCTGGCGAAAAGATTGGAGGTGTAAGTCCTCTATTCGGTAAGGCGTAGCGAGCCGCCGAAGCCCCGAGTCATGGGCCGAAAGGGATAACCCCTAGGTTAAGCGTTGACAGG
>JBLIMQ010000103.1:0-15654 GCA_047638775.1 Flavobacteriales bacterium | reverse complement strand
GGGGGTATTCTCCCCCAGTTTAATTCAACAATTCGGTTTCATTTATGAGTTCAATGCCTAAGAAAAAAGTTGTTGTTGCTGGTGGCGGTACATCCGGTTGGTTGGCCGCAGCAGGGATCGCAAAACTTCTCGGTAATACGGTCGAAGTTAGCTTAATTGAATCTGCGCAGATTGGGCGTATAGGTGTTGGCGAGGCAACGATTCCGACATTGAGGTTGTTTCATCGACTTTTAGGTATTGATGAAGCTGAACTAATGGCGGCTATGCAGGCAACAATAAAACTCGGAATTGAATTCCAGAACTGGGGACAAAAAGGGGATAACTACTTCCACTCGTTTGGAACAACCGGTAAGGGTTGCTGGGCCTGTGATTTCCCTCATTTCTGGCTTGCGGCGAAACAAAAAGGTCTTGCCGAAGACTTCAGCCAATACAGCCTAGAGTTAATGGCTGCGCGGCAAGGAAAGGCGGCTGCAGGTGACAATAGCGCCGTAAATTATGCTTATCATTTAGATGCTGGCTTATACGCTGAATACCTTAAAAAGTTTTCGATTAAACATGGTGTTAACTATATAGAAGGAACAATAAATAACGTTGTGATAGCTAAAGATAATGGATATATCGAATCTTTAGAGTTGGATGGTGATCGTAGTGTCGGCGGAGATTTATTTATCGATTGCACCGGGTTTAGTGCTCGTTTAATTGAAGGCGCCTTGAATACGAGTTATATATCCTATAGTGAATACCTCCCTTGTGATTCTGCTGTTGCGATTCAGACAGAGCTTACCGGGGCTCCTAGGCCATATACTCAAGCTATAGCGCATGATTTCGGTTGGCAATGGCGCATCCCGCTTCAGCACCGTACCGGAAATGGTTTGGTGTATTCAAGTCGTTATGTTTCCGATGACGAAGCCCTTGCTACCTTGATGAAAAACCTTGAAAGTCCAGCTATTACGGAGCCTCGATCGTTTAAATATAATACCGGTCGTAGAGAGAAGGCCTGGAATAAAAATTGTATTGCTGTTGGTTTAGCGGCAGGGTTTTTAGAGCCGGTAGAATCAACTTCTATACACTTAGCTATGTCAGCCGTATTTAGACTGCTCAAATTATTTCCCATTGGCGAGATAGAGCAGGTAAATGTTGATGAATACAATCGGCAGTTTCGAGACGAGATGGATTTAGTCAAAAATTTTGTAATATTACATTACGCGGCAACAGAGCGTGACGACACGGCGTTTTGGCGTTATTGCAAAGGAATGGAGCTTCCCGCAGAGTTAACTCATCGTATTAACTTGTTTAGGAACACCGCAGCATGTCCTATTCTAGAAAATGAATTGTTTACAGTCGATTCATGGGCGCAAGTTATGATGGGGCAGGGTATTCACCCGAATAAATATCATACTATTGTTGACGTGATGACGGATAAAAATTTGGCCGGTTTTTTGAAGTCGATTAAAGCTGATGTTGATAATAAAGTTGCAAAACTTAAGTCTCATCAGGCGTTTTTAGACTCCTATTGCAAGGCGGATAAAATATAGGTTTTTTTAATTTTAGGCGGGGTTATATATAAATACATTCGTGGCAGTATTGTTGATTTTAATAGTACTTAGATCAAATGCCTCGTTGTAAGGGCGTGTTCGAGTACGGTATTTGTAAGGGTCTTTGATATGCCGCAGTATTTATAGCTCTCTAGCCTATTGATTGGCTCTTAACGGCCTTCTCTATTGTTAATGATTTATGTTTGAACCCCTTCCGGTTAATGGTGGAAGGGCTCCATACTTCGCGTTAATCCCCAGCGCTATTCCTATATTGTGTTGGTGTCATGTCCGCATATTTTTTGAAAAAACGGTTAAATGCGGATTTACTATTGAAGCCAGCTTCCGCCATAATATCCAACATAGATAATGATTTATCTCCATTACGTAATAAACTTTTTGCTTCTTCAACACGGTAGTAATTAACAAATTCAAAGAAATTCTGCTCAAATTTTCTGTTGATGATGCTCGATACTAATCTTGCCTGGAGTCCGATCTTTTCGGCTAGTTGCTCTAATGTTAGTTCGGGTTCCAGAAAGTAGCGCTCGTTTGTCATTGAATCGGTTAGACGTTTTATTTGCTCATCTTCAAAGCCTTCAGGACTCTCTGCTTTAATGTTGTTGGCCTTGGATTGAATGCCGTGGACAACACTTGTATTCAGCAGGCTGTAGAGTACGAGTGCGTTTATAAGAAGATAGAGAAAGTAGTTGCCGCTTAAACCAATAATATGTGGAATCGAGGGTAGGCCAAATTGGTGCATAAGCGGAGCGATAAAAATCCAAACCCATATAAGTAAGAAGCCGCCAACCAGCAGTTTTAGCCAGTTTAGGTTGATATTTTCGATATTTGAATATTTATTTTCTATGCGCTCACGGTATTGAATTAGTTGAAATATTGTGGCGATGCCGTAGCTCAAAACTGCGATTTTTTGAGCAAAAACTAATATTCGAAAGTATGTGTTTTGAAAGTATATTTCATAATTCCATACGCCGAGGCTTAAATTTTCTTCGCCAAGATCTTTATAAATTAATGCGAGATAGAACGGGAATATAAAAAGAAGAATTAGGTGGCGACAATCTTTGAATCGCAATTGGAAATCTGAATAAATAAGTGATTTGGTATACCAATAGATTAACGGGCCTTGTAAAAATACGGCAAATTTCAAGATAAAGAAGATATGCCGTGAATCGCTTAAGTAAACCTCTTTAATTGATATGCTCCAAGAAATTAGAGTATCAAGCGCTTCAATACCAATAGTCAGTAGAAATATGGATAGTATTTGATTGCTGCGTGACTTCCCCTTCTTGATTGCAAGCAGCAATATAGCTAATAAAATGCACTGGCTTATAACAAGTAGCAAGGGAATGTCGTTAAGGTTAAAAATAACGGTTTCCATGCAAAGACTCCAAGGGGTTATTCTAATTATAGTAATCAGACATTTTGCCAGTTTACGTAGAGTTACGATAGTCTGATATTCACTAGTCACACTGATTGCGCAATCAGAGCGCGCTTTTAGTTGCTTCGATTCCGTACCTTAAAGGCCATATAAACAGTTCATAGTCATGTATTGGGTCTTCTCATAATGTAGAATACAGCTTTTTATACTAGCCTCGATCTTGCGGCTAGCGCTTTTTGGCATACAAGAGCGGTCTCAAGTTATCTATTTGACTTCTCATACGTGCCGATACACCGAATAGTAGAACTATTAGTAGAGACTATGGCCGCAACAAATATACCTTCAGAAGTCAAAAAACGCAGAACCTTTGCAATTATCTCTCACCCCGATGCGGGTAAAACAACGATTACAGAAAAGCTACTGCTGTTTGGAAATGCTATTCAAACCGCAGGTTCAGTTAAAGGTAAATCCGGCGGCCCTCATGCCAAATCCGATTGGATGAGTATGGAACAAGAGCGTGGAATATCCGTAACCTCATCTGTAATGCAGTTCCCCTACAAAGATAGAGTAGTTAACCTTCTGGATACTCCTGGTCACGAGGACTTTTCTGAAGACACCTATCGCACGTTAACCGCTGTTGACTCTGTATTAATGATTATAGACGGTGCTAAGGGTGTTGAGGCAAGAACTATCAAATTGATGGAGGTTTGCCGTTTACGTGATACACCGATTTTATCTTTTGTGAATAAAACCGATCGTGATATGCGCGATCCTGTTGAGGTGATGGACGAAATTGAAGAGGTTTTAAAAATTAAAGCCGCTCCGATCAATTGGCCTTTGGGTATGGGGAAGGAGTTTAAAGGGGTATATAACTTGTATACCGATACTATTCACGTCTATAAAAGTGGACAAGGTCGTTCTATCCCGGACGATATACAGATTAAAGGGATTGATAGTCCCGAGGTTACAGAGCTTTTAGGGTATTACGCTGAAGACATACGTGATGAAGTTGAACTTGTTCGCGGAGCTACGCATAAATTCAACCTTGAAGAGTATTTAGAGGGGAAGTTAACCCCAGTATTCTTTGGCACGGCATTAGGTAACTTTGGTGTGCGTGAGATGTTGGATGGTTTTGTAGACTGGGCGCCGATACCGCTAGATCGTACTGCGGGAGATCGTCTTGTTTGCTCAGATGATGAAAAATTTTCGGGTTTTGTCTTTAAAATTCAGGCGAATATGGATCCTAAGCATCGTGATCGTATTGCGTTTATGCGCATATGTTCAGGAAAATATAGCCGTGGAATGAAGATGCGCCATGTGCGGACTAAAAAAGATGTGAAAATCGCCGATGCTGTAACGTTTTTGGCTGGGGACCGGTCCCACGTAGAAGAGGCTATATCGGGTGATATTATTGGCTTACACAATCACGGCACCATTCAGATTGGTGATACCTTTACCGAAGGCGAAGAGTTTAAATTTAGCGGTATTCCTCATTTTGCTCCAGAGCTGTTTCGTCGTATTCGCCTGCGTGATCCGCTTAAAACTAAGCAGTTACAGAAGGGCTTACAGCAGTTGTCAGAAGAGGGCTCGACACAGGTTTTTTTCCCCATGAATAATAATGATATTATTGTCGGGGCCGTGGGTGTTCTACAGTTTGAGGTTGTTGCGTATCGCTTAAATGACGAATACAAGGTTAATGCCATTTATGAACCGGTGAATGTGAACACGGCTCGTTGGGTTGATTGTGAAGATGTTAAAAAGTTTGAAGAATTCAAACGTAAATGTCGTGATAATTTGGCGCTCGATGGCGGTGGACATTTAACCTACATTGCCCCAACGCGCGTAAATTTATCTTTGACAGAAGAGCGCTACCCTGAGGTGCGTTTCCGGTCAACAAGAGAGCATTAAATAGTGTCAGAATCAAACCCACTAGACCCTAAACTATCGCCGCTTACACCGAGCTTTGGTAACCGATTTACGCGGTGTATAGGACGCGGGCTTTTACGTTTACTTGGCTGGAAAGTGTGTGGAGAACTACCTAATATTCCCAAACTTGTCTTGGCTGCAGGCCCTCATACCTCCAACTGGGATTTTATTATTGCCATGTTGGCTGTTTTAGCTTTCGGGGTGAAAATTTCGTATTTAATGAAAAAGGAGGCATTTTTTTGGCCTTTTAAATCATTATTTATGAGCTTAGGTGGCATTCCGATCGATAGAAAAGGGGCTTCCGGCACGGTTTCTCAAGCGGCCGATTGGTTTGATTCAAATGAGAAGATTTGGGTCGTTGTTACACCGGAAGGAACAAGAAAAAAAGTCGAGCGTTGGAAAACGGGCTTTCTTCGTATAGCGGATCAAGCGCAAGTCCCTGTTTTTTTGGTAGCTTGGGATTACCCGAATAAGGTGCTGCATTTGGATAAGTTGTGGGAGCGCTCGGGTGATCATAGTGCCGATGCCGAGGCTATACGGCATTATATCAACTCGAACTACACCGCTAGGCATCCAACTAAACAATAAAAAATGGTAGTATGTTTTTCGCTCAAATTTGGAGTGTTGACTAATGACTACCTTAATCTTAACTTTAACTTTAACGTTAATGAAAAGGGCTTTTCATGCAGCAGCATTCTCCTATCGCTCGTTTTTTAGTAGTACTCGCGTCATTTATCATTGTTGTGGCGGGGATGAAGGCCGCTGAATCTCTTTTGGTTCCTTTTTTTCTATCATTATTTATAGCCGTTATCTGTTCTCCTCCGTTAATTTGGCTTCGTAATAAGGGCTTTCCTGGTTGGTTGGCGCTTATTACGGTTATGTCTGCTATTGTTGTTTGTAGTGTGATTGTTGGAGCTATTGCAGGATCATCTATTAATGATTTTCGACAAGATCTACCTGAATATCAACAGCGTTTAAGTGAACTTACTTCAAGTGTATTTTCTCAATTAAATGCTTTTGGGTTTTCTATTGATGTTGAACAAATCAGGAGTGCGTTTAACCCTTCTGCGGCACTGTCAATGGCAGGTGATACCTTAGCGTCTTTTGGTAATATGATGGGTAATGCCTTCCTTATATTATTAACAGTTGTGTTTATATTGAGTGAAGAAGTTGGTTTTACTGAAAAGCTAAAATTTTTGCCAAACTCAGATAAAACTCTTCAAGCTATAGATCGTTTTACGGATGGCGTCAATCAATATGTGGCCATTAAAACATCGATGAGTCTATTAACGGGCTTATTGATAATGTCATGGCTTTGGTTCTTGGGTTTGGATTACTTTATATTGTGGGGAATGCTTGCATTTTTGTTGAATTTCATTCCTACGTTGGGTTCTATCTTAGCGGCGGTACCGGCGGTACTATTAGCACTTATACAGCTTAGCCCTGGCGCGGCATTACTGGTTGGTGCTGGGTTTTTAGTGGTGAATTTTGTGGTGGGTAATGCAATAGAGCCACGAATAATGGGGCGGGGCTTAGACCTATCGGCTTTAGTCGTATTTTTGTCGTTGGTATTTTGGGGTTGGATTTTAGGTTCAATCGGAATGCTGCTTTCCATACCCTTAACCATGACAGTAAAGATCGCCTTAGAGAGTTTTGAAGATACTCGCTGGCTCGGCATCCTGTTAGGTTCTGGGAAGCCTCCACGCGACCCAATGCAAGAGCATGAAAATACATTCCTTAAATTGATGAAGAGACGTTAATTCAGGGCGTTAAAAGTGCGGCTAATAAGCCGCACTTTTTATGTCTCGTTGCCCAATAACATCGAGAGCCGCTACCCTATAGGCTTCGGCGAGTGTTGGGAAATTAAAAATACTTTCAACAAATATATCGACATTAGCGTTCGATAATAACGCCATCTGCCCAATGTGAATGAGTTCTGTTGCGCCTTCTCCAATGATGACGATTCCCAATACTTTCAAACCTTGAGCATCACAGATTATTTTTAGTAATCCGTCTTGTATCCCCGAAATTTGGCCGCGAGCAACCTCGTCAAAATTTGCTTTACCAACAACAATCTCTCCGTATTCTTTTATTGCTTGGGCCTCACTTAAACCGACAGACGAGAGCTCTGGAATTGAATAAATGCCTGCCGGTAGTAGTGTTTGCATGGCACCGCTACTTTCACCAAAAGCATTGATGGCGGCTCTACGACCTTGCTCCATTGATGCCGAGGCTAGTGAAGGAGGGCCTATAACATCCCCAGCGGCATAGATATTAGCAACCGCGGTTTTAAGGTTTTCATCGACATCTATTAAGCCCCGGTTACTTAATTTGAGGCCGGCTTTTTCTATGTCGAGTTCCTTGACGCAAGCAAGTCGACCTGCCGCACACAGTAATTTATCACTTTTTACGATAGTCCCGTCTTCACATTCGCAGACTACGGCGTCAGC
This sequence comes from Flavobacteriales bacterium, assembly GCA_047638775.1. Taxonomy (GTDB): domain Bacteria; phylum Pseudomonadota; class Gammaproteobacteria; order Pseudomonadales; family Cellvibrionaceae; genus Agaribacterium. The sequence goes on along the minus strand of JBLIMQ010000103.1, from coordinate 8,350 downwards.
ATTATTCCAATACGCCGTTTTCACCGTTTTATTGCCAATCCAGGTGCCTCCCATTTTTTCAAATGCATGCGTAAAGCGATCAGTTAAATCACTATCTAAAAATCCGAGCGGACAGGGGTACTTGTCAATCATTGTGACTTTGACACCTAGAGCTTGGAATATTGACGCATATTCACTCGCAATGACTCCTCCACCGAGGACCGTTAAACTTTTTGGGAGGTAAAGTGTTGATAGAATTGAGTCGCTATCAAAAAGGTATTCGTGATCGATAGGTATGTTGTCTGGGTGTCTTGGGTAGGAGCCGGTTGAAATTACGAAGTAGTCGGCATCAATTATTTTTTTCGCGCCGCCCAGGAAGGTCACTTCTATTTGTTTATGCGATAAAAATTTCGCACGTCCGTGAATGATTGAAATTTCGTTTCGCTCAAGTTGTTTTTGCATATAGCTATCGTGAGCTGCAAGAACTTCCTCTAGGCGGTTAATGAGCGTTGAAAGCTGTAAATCTTCATTTAATTTGAAGTTAGCAATTTCAGCTATGGCCCGCATATTTTTAATTCGTAATGCGTTTTCACGTAGAGTTTTTGATGGAATCGTCCCACGATGAACGCAAGAGCCACCAATTTCTTTTGTTTTTTCGACTAGAGCAACACGTTTACCAAATTTAGATGCTTGTATAGCGGCCTTTTGGCCTGCAGGACCGCTGCCGATTACGATTAAGTCATAGTGCTCCGTACTCACGCGCTCATGGCCTCCATAGTGGCTTTAACATCATCTTCTCGTTCGAGTAGTTGTTCTATTTCATTTTGGTATAAGTTGATCGCTGTAAATACTTGGTGTTGCAAAATGTCTTCTTTGGATGGGCAATAATCTTGAGCATCGTTACACATAAAGTGGCTGGCAATTAAGCTCCCAGCGACAACAATCGTTGTCTGTAGTTGTCCTTTATGTGGCTCTTGATAGCGGTCGAAATACGCCATGACATCTTGTACGCTTGAGGGCATTTCCCATTGCTCTAAGACTTGAATTCCTATAGCCCGTTGTACGGTATTTTCTATTTCATGTACTTCATCAATACTGAGTTGTACACCAAGGTCTGATGCTATTTCGAGCACGGCTTGAAGGGCAACAGGCCGGCCAATATCATGCAGTAATCCGGACAAAAATGCGGCTTCAACATTTTTTCGGCACGCGCGTGCGCATTCCTTGGCCCACAGTCCGGCCGCTAAAGAACAGCTTAATACATATTGAATATGCTTATCGAAGCCGGGAGTGTTAAATAATGAAGAGCTTATTGATGCGGCTAGTGCGATTTCAGTAATGCCTTTCATGCCCAGACGGGTAATGGCTTGTTGCAGCGATACCATATTACAGCTGGGGCTATAGGCGGCCGAATTGGCAATTCGCATTACATGGGCTGCTAGACTTTGGTCGCTTTGGATTAAGTTTGTTAGGTCGCTAGCATCTGAATCTGAATCTTGAGTCGTTTGAATAACCCTACCTGCAACCTCAGGGAGCATTGGCACTTCAATTTTTTTGCTATCAATTCTTGCTTGAAGTTGTTCGATGATAAGGGCGCTAGCGTTACTTTTTAAGGCGTTATTCATCATGGTTTATCAGCTTCTCGTATAAGTAAGGTGAATCTAACACGTCTGCGTATTCACAATAAATGTAAGATGTAGTGTCATCTGGTCCGTATGGGGATACGCTTGAACGTCAATCCAAAGATAGATTGTTAATGAACACTTTTCCAATTTCGCAATGTCTTGCCAAGCATCTAATAATAAATTTAGCACGTTCGTACGAAAATGCTCGTCAATCTCTTGATCTTCATTCCTTTGTTAGATTGAATTATTAGTATATAGATCTATTTGGAATAAAAAAAATCGTCTAGACAATGAGAGTGAAAAAGTGGCGCCTAAATCATTAGTATCGGGTAATTGCCGTGCAGATCATGGCTTTTGAGCTAAGTTCAGAAGGTAGGTTTTGTTTTAAAAGATGGCGTGTTTTACAGGTCTATTCAATTTCTAACTGAGGTTCTGGGGCGCATTTATGGCTCAATATAAAGTAATTATTTTGGTCGAGGGTGAGCTGTCAACCTTGGGTTCAAATGTCGCAAACTTTTTTGGTGCCGATATCGAGAGAGATATCGATCAGATGGGGGCTCGCTTAAGGTCTGTCGATTATAAAATCATTGTTTTTGATACGTGTTCCAGCGCTGAGTTTAATCTTCCCAGCGTTTCGCAGTTGTTGAAAATGGAGGAAACTCTTAACCTACCCGTTGTTATTCTTACGGCCAGTGGGCGCTTAGGGGATAAGCTTAAAGCCTTTGAGTTAGGTTGCGATGACTTTATACACTCTGATACTTCAGGTGATGAAACCTGTGCGAGAGTAACTAAGTCGATATTTCACCGCGTAGCATCGGATCAGCTAGCTAGCCGCTTAGAACTGGCCAATCAAACGGCTCGCACGGCTATGGTTGATAATAGCGATCTTGGTGCGAATATACAGTTTCTAATATCCGTACATGATTGTGATAATTTAGATCAACTTGGGCAGTTGTTTTTTCGGACGACGGAGCGTTACGGTTTGAAATGTAGTTTGCAAATGCGTAGTGAACGAGAAATCAAGAATATGGAAGCTCACGGAATGGCAAAGGACCTCGAGTCTCAATTATTGTCACAGTTAAAGGATTCTGATCGTTATATAGATTTCGGTACGCGTACCATTGTTAATTATGACCGAGTTTCTTTACTTGTAAAAAATATGCCTGTTGACGAGCCTGAAAAATATGGAGCAATAAAAGACAATACGTTTTGCTTGTTACAGGGGATAAATGCACGAGTTATTTCACTGGAAGACCGCTTTCGGATTATTGAAGAGGGCGAATCATTGAAAAAGCTCTCCTCACACGTAGGCCAGGTTATGAATACTATTAAGGATTCTTACCAGCGAGTTATGCGTGACATTGCTGATGAAGTTGATAAAGCTAACGAGTTGGTACAGATGAAAATCCCTTCTTTAGCGCTTACAGAACAAGATGAAGCGTATATCGAAAATACACTTGAGAACTGCGTTCGAGGAACTACGCGAATATTCAATGAGGGACTTGTTGTCGATCAGGTTTTTCAGCGTTTGGAGGAAGCACTCGAGCGTGCTATTGATACCGTAGATGATACTGGCCATGATTCTCAATTAGGGGGGTTTGGTGGTAAGGCTACAGATGCTGGAGTTGAGTTGTTTGGTTGATTAACCAATTGAATGAAATGTTATCATTTTAATGCAGGATTTTTCTCAAGCCTGGTACTTATGAAAAAACCAATGGTTTGGAGTAAACCGTAAATGGAAAATAAAGATCTTGTATGGGATATCGAAAATTTCAAAAAACGGCAGGAAGCAAAGGATTTTTTATTGAGTGTAGAAAATCAACTCTGCGTTTTTTCAGGCATAGTAGAGCAGTTATATACGAATTATGATGTGTTTTTTCCTAAGGAAGAGTCTCGAAAGATAGTTATTCTTCCTAATCCCTATGCGCCTCACGATACCTTTCACGGTATTCCCGATGAAGCCGTTAGAGCTACTGGCCTGTTCTTGCTTAAAACCGGTGGAGCGGATGAACGGAGCCTTCAATTGGCTATTCCTTTGCGAAAAGGAACTAAACGATATCGGAGAGTGCCTTTAGGTGTTGGCTTAAAAATGATTAATGCTAAGCGCCCTGAAGATAAACCCTTTCTTCCCGTTGTTATGAAGGGCGATTTGCGCGAATTTAATCAAAATATTCCCTGTATTCACCTTCACTCACTCACGCTAGATGATGTTCCAATGCTTTCGGAAATGGAGCTTAGCGGTATTCAGAGTGTTGTAGAGGATCGCTTGCATCTACTGGTAAGTAAATTTTAATGCTAAAGGGCTAAAGGGCTAAAGGGCTAAAGGGCTAAAGGGCTAAAGGGCTAAAGGGCTAAAGGGCCGAGATTAGTTAATCAGAACAAAGTTCAGACATAAAAAAAGAGGCGATTAAGCCTCTTTTTTTATGTCTGATTGTTAAGGTTATTGTTCCATAAGCTTAAATACAATAGGTAAGCTAAAAGTGTAAACGCCGTCAACTCGAATTTCTTCAGGGACTGCAGGGTAGGGGCTTGCCTTTTTTACGGCTTTTAATGCCGCCTTGTTTAACCTGCTGTGCTTAGACTCCTCAATCATATCAGTGCCTACAAGTCCGCCATCTCGGTTAATATTGATGTTAAGGCGAACTAACCCTTGTTCGTTCCGGTCGATCGAACGGGTGGGGTATTGGATATATTTGTTGGTCCAAGATTTTAACTTACGTATATACAACTGTTGACGTAATAACGATTCTGCGGTGAACTCCTCTTCGTCGTCCTCTTCGATAATTGGCTCCATACTGGTCGGCGCAATAGCAAGAGTTATAGGTTCATCAGGTTCTGCGACTTCTACAACTTTAGGGGCCTCGTTGGTCGACTGGTCTATTGACGGTGCTTGTTGAATTACGGTAGGAACCATAACTATTGGCTTGGATATAGCTGGAGCAAGCTTTGGCTGGGCGATAGTTGCTTGGGGTGCTTTTACGTTAGTTGGTTTTGCTTTCTTTCCTTCTCGTCTTTGTAGTAACGCGGTAGCTACAGCTGTAATGCGTTCATCACTTGGACGGATTTGATTAAATCGATCACGTATAGCCGAGTCTATATTGCCTGCAACTAATAGATCGTCACGGAACCGTGACGACAGCGGTACTGGTCCTATCCACGTACGTAATAACAAATCAAAAAATACAGGGTCATCAATTTGACCTAAAGTTGCACCGTTAATAGAAACTTTAACCGAGTCAATATCGCGCTGGACGGCAAATATATCGCCTCGAACAAGGCTGACCTTGATCATATTACTGAATGCGGCCATATTCTTTGATTGTTTTTCGAGTTCGCTCGTAGCCGCATTAATAGCCATGCCTTCAATCCACATACGCTTAAATCGTCTAGATGAAAGACGGTCGGCTAGTATTCGGACTTGGATTTGTTTTTCTTCCTGAGCGATTAAGATGTTACTTGAACTCTCACTCAGTGTTGTGGCGAATAGAGCGGCAATAAATTGTTCTTTACCTAACTCTGAATGTACAGATATGCCATTTTGAAGCGGGGCCGCTTGAGCGCTGCAACAAAAAATGCCAATCATCGCGGTTATAATTAGTATTTTTTTGTTCATTAAATCACCGTTATTATTTCGTAACACGTCATTCTTGCTGATTAAACCAAAAAACAGGATTGGTTTAGCTGTGTGCCGAGCGTATGTAGCTACTATATTGTTAAATTACCATGAAATGGTTGAGATTTCAGTAGCAAATCGAAGCTTACCAGTTTTACCTTTAATCCTTTTACGCCTTTTACGCCTTTTATCAATTTAGCGTGCTTTAGGTCAGTATAGGAAACTATGGCAAACCTTTCATGCCGCTAGAGATTAAATTGCTTAAGAGTGAAATATTTTCGTATTTAAGGCTTCACTACATTTGCGTCTGTGGGCAGCAAGGGGAATATTCTGCTATATTTTAATAAGTCTTTACTCCTTTCACCTTAAATAGCAGTATCCTTATTCCTATGGCAACAGAGACTCTTAATTTTGATGACTTAGACTTGAAAATTGGGCAGACCATTCAGATTCATCCGAGTTTAGAGAATCAAAATGAGCGGCATGATTGTACTTTGATTGGCTGCCTTCCTGGGCAAAGTATTATTGTTACTGCTTCCGAGAGTGGGGAATTCCCATCTGTTGAAGAAGGCCAGCGTATTGTTATACGTATAATGCTACCAAATGGTGTCGCTTTATTCCCGACAACAGTTCTATATGTTACGGATATACCTACCTTAATGGTTTATCTCGATATTCCAAAAGCTGTGAAGTTTCGTCTAATACGCAGTGCCTCACGTATCGATGTTGCCATGCCTGTACTCGCGTCAAATTTAACTAATTCCGCTATTTCACATATAGCGGGGAAGATTTCTGATATTAGCACCGGGGGAGCCGGAATTGAAATGTATGAGGCCCTAGGGGAACCTGGAGATTCGATCATACTCAAAGGTAAATTTGATATTGAGGGCATCCAACGACGAGTATCCATTCGTGCACTCATTCGCAGCGGTAAACAGCTTAAATCTGGACAATACTCTTACGGTATACAATTTAATGAGGAAGATGAAGATCAGTTGTTAGTTCTTTTTGGTTTTATCTTTAACCTGATGGCCTTTGGCAATGTTCAAAAAATATCCTAAAGCCTAATGACCTACCCACACCTAAATAACGCCAACTCAAAAAAAGTTCGCAAGCTCACTGTTAGTCTCTCTAAATCCATCGCATTGATCTCTTTAATAGGGGCATCTTCAGGTGTTGTCGGACTTGATGAGAGCCGGTTATGGCTTCCAACCTATTACGAAAAGCTCTACCTTGATTTGAAAGACTCGGCACTAGAGGCTGAAAAACTTGATCGTTGCGTTAATGTCCTACGCGGCACCATTGATCTTCAGCAAAGCACTAAAGGTAAACCTATCTTTCGTATTCAATGTCGTCAAGAAAATGGTCGGACGTACAATGAAATGGTAGATGGCTTGAGTAAGGTTACTCTTACCACCGTGTTTATACCTGACATACCTCCGAGTGATGAGGAGATAGAGTTACAGAGGCTAGACAGAGAAAGAAAAGAGCGTGAAGCTCATGATTTACAAATGCAAGTCTTTCATAGCATCTGTTTGGTAGAGCTCAAAGAAAAAACGAAGCTTTTCTCCGCTTTGGTCTTTAAAAGTGAATCTATTGAGCCTATTGCATACGAAGCAGGCATGGCAAAATTTAGGTTTTCTTTTGATGCTAAAGATATGGATGGTAGGGTTCTACGATATCAGGCGAGCTGTCAGGTTTCGTCAGACGGTGTGTATCGTTTAAAGGTACGATCGCGGAAAAATTGATTTTTGGTAGGATAGATACAAAAAAGCCGCAGATATCTGCGGCTTTTTTTATGGTTTAAAACTAAGTCAGACTATTTAGCTTTAGCTGGGCGACCACGACCTTTTTTCGCGGCTGCTTTTTTCTTTGGCGCGGCTTTTGGAGCGGCTTTTGGAGCGGCTTTAGCTTTGGCAGGAGCTTTTTCTTTTGCTTCAGCGGCTTTAGGGGCGGCTTTGGCCGCCTTTTTTGCTTTAGCAGGTGCTTTTTTCGGGGCTTTAGCTTTCTTAGCTGCGGCCTTTGTTTTATCGCTAGTTTTTTTCGCAGCAGCTTTTTCTTTGGCTTTAGCCTTTTTAGCAGCAAGCTTAGCTTTAGCTTTAGCTTTCTTTGCTGTTAGGCTAGCGGCAGCTTTGGCTTTCTTAGCCGCTAGGCTAGCGGCAGCTTTAGCTTTCTTTGCACTTCCTTTAGCTTTTGCAGCCGCTTTCTTTGCGGCAGCTTTTTCAGTTGTAGCGGCCTTTTTAGCAGCAGCTTTATCAGCGGCGGCAGATTTCTTAGACGCAGCAGACGCTTGCTTAGCTACAGCTTTATCTAAAGTAGCCGCACTCTTAGCTGCACTCTTAGCAGAAGCTAATTCAGCGCTAGCAGCCGAGTTAGCTTCTTTAGCTACAGATGCTTCACTTTTAAGGCTGTTTGCAGCAGCTTTAGCCGCAGCAAGTTGTTTCGCTTGCGCAGCAGACTTTTTCTTGCCACGAATGGTTGCAACTTTAGCTGAAGCAGCTTTAGCTTTAGTTGCAGCTTTAACGGCGACTGATTTAGTTGAACTTGCAGCTTTTTCAGCGGCTTTTACTTTAGCTGCGCGAGCAGTAGCAAGCTTGGATTTTAGTTGAGCTAACTCAGTTTCAAGTGCTGCAACTGGATCTTGTAATTTACGACCGGCCATGTGATTACCCTTTGTTTTTTAATGCTTAAGAAAGTTGTAGCACTACATTACGAAATAACAAGAATAATTCAAGTTTTTTCTGGTATTTTCGATGATTTTTTAAGGTTTTTTTTGTTTTTCAAAGAAAACAATGAAAAATTTAATTAAAAAGCACTTTATGTTAAAAAATAATGATTTTTAGACTGAGTTAAATTCACGCTCTAGACTTTGATGAAAAATCAGTTTGAAGCGTAAAATTCAATTTTTTTTACTGATATTTCGTCGCGTTATTGTTGAAATGTTTTCCGAGATTGTAAGCGAATGTCAAAAAAAATAGTGTAGAAATTACGGCTATTTTTCGCCTAGGCTTGAATTGTTGAACAATTGAGTATTTGTAACTATTCAGCGAAAATAAGTTAAAAAGTGCTTGACGTATTTTTCAATGGTTTTTTGTTTTTTTGTCAGCACTTGAAATTTGACTGAATTCTCACC
>JBLIMQ010000102.1:0-15737 GCA_047638775.1 Flavobacteriales bacterium | reverse complement strand
TCAGCACCACCGGAAATTGCGCCTGAGGCCCTAGTCGTCGACGATACCGAGCCACTGGGCATATTCGAGCGCAGCACCTCGCTGCCGTTAATGTAAACCACCGCGCCATCATCGCGTAGCAACTGTAAGCTTAAACCCGTGATGCCGCTCAAGCTACTTAGCTGAAAGCTTTGACGAAAATAGCTAGTGACGAATTTATCGCTACTCGAGGGCCCATAACCAAGCTCAGTACGTTCATCACCATCGCCATAACCCAGCTGAGCGCCCCCTTCTTGCCAAGAGACGTCATTAAATGAAATTGATCGCCACGCACTCCCTTGATTACTACCATCATCCAGATAACGCCAATCGCTACCCTTAGCAACGAAAGTTGCCGCAATTGAATACGATGACACGAATAATAGCGCGAAGGTGAATAGTGTGAAGGTGAATGGTGTGAAGGTGAAAACCGACCTAGCTGACCGCCTACGGACAACCAAGCTATTGGGAAAGTGTGAAAACATGATTTTACTCCTACATAGTTGTTATTTTTGTTTTATGAGTTCTGAGCACTTTTAGTATTATTACGCGCAAAATAAGGACGCGACATCAAGATCAGGCCCAGCACAACATGATAGCGTGTTTGGGCGACAAGTTAATCGTTTAATTAGGCTGTTAATTAAACTATTTATTAAGCCATCGATTAAATCACTTCTGACTACCGAGCAGGGCTGCTTGGGCAGGGCATTGCGACAATGCTTAGTCTTGTTAAAACACTTAGATGTAAAGAATATTACGCGCACCTAAATTCAGGCTTTAAAAAGTGCGCTTTAGAGTCCGCCAGGATCTTACCTCTATAATGAAATGGGCGCCAAACCGGGAAACCCTAAAAACTAGTCAGGTGTTTGCATAGCTTTGGATAATGTATGACTTCACTGCTGATCTACTATTTTTTCCCATTCCTTTTGGTAACCACTGCGGTCAAGGTAGCCTGAAAACAAATTAATGATTTTTTCATTCCAGAACTCGCCTCCTTCGGTCCATGGCAGGTCTAAGCCAGATCCAACCCTAGCTTTTCGTCTTCAATGACGCATCTCCATATCCCAAAAAAACTTACTCAGTAATACAGCCTCAGTGACCGTCTTTACTTCTCCTGCTTTGAGCAATTCGAGCGTTTTTTTATCTTCGATTTTACTGGCATAGTATATTGCATACTTAAGCTCTTCCTCGAATTTATATTTAATCATAATACCCTACCTGCATCTCTAATCACGGGCATTTTATGAGCCATAAGTTTTAATTTTGAACCAATGTCTTTAGCATCATCTGGTCTGTCACTGTAGGGAAGTAGTGACCCTTTTTGTCTCTATCTGGTTCAGCTTTAAACCCAAGAGGTAAATCAGCTTGCTCCAACACCCAAAACTCATCAATTTGATACGGGTATTTTAGTACCAAGATTCGCATGGATAACTAGCACGACACTCATTAACAGAAAATCATAACGAGTCCCTGCTACGGATAAGTTCAAAGGGCCATCAGCCCACTGTAACGTATTTAATGGCCATAGATGTCATTGTAAATTTAGCGATCTCTAGGCTTTTTAGCACTCACCAAATAATATCCGAAATGCCTTATATCTAAGGCTAAACCAAGCCCCCAAAGCGGAGCGAAGAGATGGCGCCAATATCTTAAGTCGGTTTCTTTTGTTCGAATAAGCTTAAATAAATACTTAAACGATACCCAAGGAATAAAACACGCAGACGGCAGTACTTTAAGGCTGATGTTTTCAATATGAATGTCTTCATAGCCGATTTCGTTAAGGCTGGCTTCGACCTTATCGATATCGCCAAAGCAACCTAGCGCCCAGTTTTTACATACTTTTTTATTGGCCCATTCAGTCAAAGGATTTAAGTGATCGCTGTTTCGAATAAATCCATCGCACAGCACAATTCGCTTCCCTGGCTTTAGAAGCCTAAAGGCTTCTTTAAGTAAGCTTTTTTTGTCTGGCTCATTGCTGTGACATGCACTTTCAATGGCATAGACTCCATCATAATCAGCATCTGGGAAGCTCGTATTGTGAAAGTCCATACACGCAAAACTCGCGTGTTGCTGCAGCCCTTCTTGGGCCGCGCGATCAATGGCTTGCGCTACCTGCGTTTGGCATAGGGTAATACCACAGACTTTGTTGCTGTAGCCATGCTTTAGGGCGTACCTAGCTGTGGCACCAACACCGCAGCCCATATCTAGTATATGGCTACCTGCGTTTTCTAATGCCAGTAATTCCAACACCTTACGGTTGGTATTTTCTAACATAGCTTCTCTGTTAAATGGACTCAGGCCTTTTTCGTATACACCGAAATGCATATTAATATTGGAAGACCAGTCTTCATATCCCGGGGTGGCAATGTCGTAATAGTCCGCGACTTTTTGACCAAGGTTCGTGGGCTCGCTATACCTTATCGGTTGAGACACAGTAGCTAGAAGGTCAGTGGCTTGAATATCAGAGGCACGTAGATCAGAGGCATGTAGATCAGAGGAACGCAGATAAGAGGGTTGAAGTTTAGTCGCTTGAACTTCTAAGCTTTGATACTCGATCGATTGACGCCCAGTGCCTTGGGCATAGGATTTTGATTGAACTGATAGGCCGTACATATAGGCTCTCCTTAAGGGTCTAAATAACGTGTCTTAGATCGATAATAGAAAGCATTAAACTAGCGGGCTACCTAAAACCCCGAACAGAACAGTTTTATAAATAAGCCAATAAAATCAACAGCTTCTAGATATACAGAATGATCATTTTGAACAAACTTTACGGTATTGGCCGGGTGTTTGGCCTTCAATTTCACGAAAGGCCGTATAAAAATTCGATTGTGAACTGAAGCCAACCATCATACTGATAGAGAGCACGCTGGCATCTGGCTCCGCTAACAGTAACGTTTTGGCCTCACCTACCCGACACGATCGCAGCAAGCGAGAAAAGCCCACACCATAGAGCGTGTTAACCAATTCGGAAAGTTGATGTGCCGATATAGACATAAGATCAGCAACGCCCGATAAGCTGAGCGTTTCGTTGCGGTATACCTTTTGTTCGTTTAATAGCTGATCAAGTCTGGCTTTAAGGTGGGCTGTATTAGATTGCTTGAGCGTAGAAACCGCATAGTTGCGCTGTACAGCCTCTTCCGCTTTGGCACCAATACCCGGGTATTTAAGAAATAGAAACAAACTTATGGCAATAAAGGCTGCCGTTAAGGTCGCATAGGCAAGTATGAAAGTACGCTCTCCCCATATTGGTGCTCCTAAGCCAACTATAAGCGCCGCTAACGCCGTAATAACAAACCCCAACAATAGGTAAAACTCCGCATTGAAGTGCTTGCGCTGGTCTTTAAGCTGATAAATTAAACGGCAAAGCCATACGCCGTAACCCATACCAATCAGGAAAGCCAGAGTCACGGCAATCGGGCCGGTCAAGACCAACGCTATAAGACATGGCGTAAAGTGAAGTAGCAAAACGAGTGACACTTTGGTGTCTGGGATTAATACTTCTCGTACGAATAAATAGAACGCGGCTGGCGCAGCGAACAAAATGGCTATGTAATACGATTGATCTAATAAAGGGCGATGGTCTGTTAGTGCGTACCAATGGCAAATTTGCAATACGGCTAAAATGAGCAACAAGCCCGAACACGCTGTTTTTGCGTAGAACGTTTTATGCAAACATTCTAGGGCAAAAAAATAGAACAAGCCGAATAAAGGGATGGCAATAATGGAAAAACCAATGGCCCATTCTATGATCACTAACATGATGTTTAATCAAGCCTATTAAAGGACGGGGGTAAGTGGAAGGGCAACCACACACGTATGGAAGCAACATCATAGCGAACCACAGCTACCATTGCACTGCGTATCCGTATAGGAGTGGCGAGCAAAGTGGTGAGAAACGCACTTATGCCATTTATCTATAATGCGTCATGCCTGGACTTTGGTACATTCAAATATCGACAAATCAAACTAAATAAGAACACCCGTAAAACAAACCAAAGCTAACTAAAGCAGAAGAAAACCATCGATATACACGTCGAAACCCCTTGATTTACTTAGCCTTGGTGTCCTTCTTAATTTTTCCAGCTATATGTTTACAACTACATTATATAATTGAAGTTAAGCCTCACGTTGATACAAAAAGTCATCAATTACAAATACCGAAATTCCCGTTTGTTCAATATAATTGAGAAGACCAGATGTGCGATTAATAAAGCCTTTACCAGGAAAATTAAGCGAGGTATTACAAAGAACACCGTACCCAGTTTTCTTTTTACACTGTTGCAGCAATTCATAAACTACCGAGTCCTGATCCTTGTTCATGGTCTGGACTCTGGCCGTTCCGTCCGAGTGTGTAACCGCTTTTAAATTAGGGCTGAGAACCTTCTGAAAAAACAACATGTAGGGGCTAGCACCTTCGCAATCAAAGAGTTCGCTGACGTCCTCCTCCAAACAAACCGGTGCTACTGGTCGAAAGAACTCTCGTTTTTTAATTGTATTTAGTTTATCTCTCGTCGCGTCAGTTAATGGCGATGCAATTAGTGACCGATGACAAAGCGCTCTCGGCCCTATCTCATATTTACCTTGAACCCATGCGACGACGTGGCCGTCATCAAAAATCAAATCACAAAGATAATCCAGGTCAAGTGGCGTTTTGGTAAACCCGTGTTTTTCTATATCATCAATTTCGTGAACAAATTTTTCGCCGCAATAAACGTCCCAGTTCAGCGATATCTTCCCAGTTTTAAGGTATTGAATGGCAGCAGCGGCACCAATTGCAATTCCAGTATCGTTTGGTACTGGCGGAACAAAAACGCTCTCGAATAAACCAGACTTCTGCCATTGCGTATTCCACTCGCAATTCAAGCCGCAACCTCCCGCAACAATCAGAGGTAAACCCCTGGTTAATTCTTTCTTTGCAAATTGGAAATACGCATCAAATAACTCATCCTGAATAGCCCGACATAAAGAGATAAACCGTGGATCAAGCACGTCTACGCCACGCAAATACTGCATTTTTTCGTATAACAGCTTCCAGCTACCATTCAATCGAACACGACCAGCTTCTTGTATCATATCTGCAGAGGCAATAAGTTTAGCAAGTTCAATCTCTTTCTCTTTATTGCTATCAACGTCACCAAGCTTCATTCCTGCGATAGCCATTATTTTGCCCGCAGCAGGATGTCCATGTGCATCAATACGTCCCGTACCATGGTAAGGCAAGATATAACGCATGCCGACATAATTAGGCAGGGCACCGTCTTCACTCACTCGGGTAATATTTAAGCTTTCATCTACATGATAAAAGTGTCCGATGAACCCTTCCCAAATAAGTACATAACAAGCCTGCCCAATAGGCACATCGCTTAGTGCGAGCGCAGAGCAAATATGAGATAACTCGTGCGGAACAGAAGCGTATTGTATTGGTTGTCCGTCAAATATGGCGTCGCTCCATTGAATATCATCAAAGGAAATACCAATGTACTTTCCAACATCGTCGCTTCCAAAGGAAAAGCTATCGCCGCAGACTATTTGTGGAACCGCATTCTGTCTTTTGCAAATACTTTCGACTTCACCATTGTGCAAAAGCCCGTATCGGGATCTATCATCCTTTTCCGCTTCAATGCTAAATATTAGTTCTCCATCGTCCAAAAAACAAACAGACCCATCATGACCGCCACTTTTACATCCCAGTATTTTCATATTTAAATATTCGCCTATATAATTCACGCTATGTTTAAAAAACCCCTGTTATTTCAACAGAACCAAGATACTCGTATGAGTTTAAAGTACGACTTACACGCTTTAGTATAAGATGCGCTAAAGCTATTTCTTAAAATATTTACCATCAAGTATATGCAGACTCCCCGTTAATCTAAATACTTAAAACTAACTTTTAAACTAACTTTTAGATTACCCCCAAAGACTAACCTTAAAAAAGAAAATTTAAAACTAATATCAAACTTTTTCCAATATCATTCAATCAAAAACACAACCTTCAGACGAAATTTTATTAACATTTTAGCCAAAATCGGGTTCACCCCTTAGAATTGGTAGCCATATCCTCACCATTAACTTCCCAGTACCTCGTCACTAAATCCATTGCATCTTGTGGCATTTTCAATAACCGCTGCATACAACAAGCTATGAGAAACACCTTATTCTATGGCAAGAAAGGCGTCTTTTTAGTAGACGCGATAACATAGTTGAGGGATATAGCTTAGTATTTAAACAAGAATTAGCCGAGCGTGCACATAGCTTTTCCCTCACTCTACGCCCTTAGACTGCAGCCTCATACTATGACAAACAAATATTGTTGTCATATTTCTCATTCGGTTCATCCCGGAAAAAAAACCGCGTATTACTGTCACCAATTCAGTGATAAATCTTACATAGCAATTAATTTTAATAGTAATTACGCATTCTATTCCTGTGTGTTAATTTCTATTCAAGCACATATATTCCATCACTGCTTTCATATATTTCTCGATGGTTACGCTACCTTCGGGAGTAAAAATGGTCAAGAAGTAACCTTTTGATGTTCTGTAGGGATGCTGACTGCGTATAGGGTTGATTTTTTGTTCAGCCATAAAGCTGGAGAACATTTGCGGAATAATACTGTTGAAGCCAATAATCATCGTCGATGAGTTTTCGATTATAGCTCCAATAGACGATGTATCGAATTGAGTACGCAGAATAAAGTATTTCACAAAATCAGAGAATCTTTCTGTTTGTCCACCGAAACAAAAACCAATATATGAAAACTCCTCAAGTTGAAAAGTTACTTTTCTTTCACAAAAAAGGAAATCACCTGTATCTTTCAAAAAAACCCAAGATTGGGAGAGAGCCACAGAAAACCCATTATTCATATAAACATTGGGTCGACTAGCATCTGTGCAGCCCAGTAAAAAGGTAGGCAGCGTTGCTGTGATAACCCACTAAAATAAAGGTTTGTGCATTTTATGACCCCTGTAATTTCTATGATTCCATTCAAGGGTACCGTTTAGCTAGCACGATCTTAGCGTGCGCAAGTATATTGGGTCAAATCATTGCGCACTCAAATATTTGATCTTGTTCACATAGTGTAACTCTAGTATCGACACACTTTGCTTTATCGCCTTGTACGGCCGCTGAGACTTATCGGAAAGTTAGATGACTGTATGGGCTAGCTTAGTCATATATGCTTAGCCTTATTCGCTGAGCCTTATTCGTTGGCACTTGCTTGCAGGGATATGTTCGTTAGGGCCACTGGAACTTTTATTCGCCTAGCGGTAAGGGCCCTTCAATTTCCACCTGACTAAAGGTTGAGCGACTGAACCTTACGCAGCACCTCTGCGTATCGCAGCTTCTCGCAGCAACCGTAACCTGGTAGCCCTTTAACCCGATTACGAGCAAACAAGGGTACCGAAATACCGGTTAAGAATCGAGTTTTGCTATCGACCGACAACCTGGCTGCGGCACCTTGTTTTAGGCTGATATGGCTATCTAAGCTCTGTAAGTAACTTGCTATCGCCTCATCTGCTGGCCAATTACCTTCGAAAGAATACGCCAGTTTTGCCACCGTGCCTTGGCATACCGAGCAATGGCCGCATTGGGCGGGCACGTCTTGGTCGTCAAAATATCTAGCCAAGTTATTACTAAGACAGGTTTCCAGTTCAAAAAAACGAACCAGTGATGCAATTCTACTAATCTCCTTTTGCTCTTTATCCTTAAAGTAATCGTACAGTCGGGCCGCTAAATCTAGCTGGGCTAACAACGTAGTGTCGACCCTATACACTTCGGTCATATTTTTACTTTGTAATTCAATCCATTGTTTTTCATGTAAATAATCCAATGCTGAAACCAAACGGTTCCTATCGCACCCGTAGCCTTCTTGAAGCTGTTCTAGATTAAATTCGCCCCAAACTTTTTTCATGGCTGAATGCTGAAACACATAAGATATAAACTGTTGTCGTTCGCCTTCGAACTGGCTCAATATAAACTCATTACTTTGTAAATATTTAAACTTATACTCTGCAAAATACGAAAATAACGGCTGAATAATCCCCATCATTTCCAACTGTACTAATAGAGTTTTTAACGGTAACTGTCGAACATTACTCTGATTAGAAATACTGTTAATTTGAACTTCCCACTGACCATTAGCGCCTGAATTCCGAATATCCTCTAAAACAGATTCAATTCCCTGCTGCTCGGGAGTATCACCGTAAACAAAGTTTTCTAGCGTATTCAGACCATCCAAATTTGCCAACGTAATACAGTTTGAGCTATGACCGTCCCGGCCCGCGCGGCCAATTTCCTGACTATAGTTTTCGATAGATTTAGGCAGATCATAATGAATCACAAATCGAATATCGGACTTATCAATACCCATTCCAAAAGCAATGGTGGCCACAATCACTTGCACCTGTCCTGTCATAAACCGGTTTTGAATTTGTTGCCTATTATCATTGTCAAAGCCCGCATGATAAGCCTCGGCATTAATGCCCTGACCGCGCAATGCTTCGGCAACCATTTCAGCGGTGTGCTGCAACATCACATAGACTATGCCCGACCCTTGCTGTTGATGTATCTGTTTAACGATGCTTTGATTTTTTTGTTGCGACGTAACGGGTACCACGTGCAGGTTTAGATTGGCACGGTAAAAACCCGTTTGAATAACATGTTCCGGCTTAATGTCGAATTTTTCGGCCATATCCCGCTTAACTTTACGCGTCGCCGTTGCTGTCAGTAACAATACCAACGGTATATTTAGTTCCTGTCTATACTGTGGCAGCTTTAAGTAATCAGGTCTAAAGTTATGCCCCCACTCTGAAATACAATGAGCCTCATCTACCACTAGCATAGATAACTGAACACTCTGAATGAACCGTCTAAAACGTTCGTTTTTAAACCGTTCAACCGATACCATTAGTACCTTAACTTTACCCGAACGAACATCCGCGGATACCTGTTGCTGCTCCTCGAAGGATAAAGTGGAATCTATGCTTGCTGCGGGAATACCCACCTTCTTTAGAAAATCCAATTGATCTTTTATCAGCGCCAGTAATGGCGAAACAACCAATGTTAAGTGCGGTAAATGCATTGCCGTTAACTGGTAACAAAGCGACTTCCCCGAGCCCGTAGGAAAAACGGCTAACGACGACTGCCCATTAATCAACTGATCAATGCATTGTTCCTGACCATTTCGAAACCGGGAAAAACTAAATATATTCTGTAACGAAATGTGAATACTCATGCACTATCCTTATGAGAATTGGAAAAATAATATAGAGGAGGTAAACAGACTAAAAGTCCTGAAGAGATCGATTTAAGCTAAGCCATCTCTCCTTTTTTAGCCACGGTATTCATGACGGGTCTAGCGGCATTAGATTAAGGGCTAATTGAACCTAAACCTAAACCTAAACCTAAACCTAAACCTAAACCTAAGCTACGGCTTGGATTTCAAATTCCTTAGCACTGCCAGCTCATCAAGGCCCAGGCTTTTCGTATATCAAGGTATCGATTAAGTGTTTCGAACGATCGTCATTCTCCCTATAGCCCTTAGGTTGAACAAGAGTTCCAACGCCACCCAAACCGTAGGTATTCAAACTGAATTTCTGCTGGCTTACATTGATGATACTAAAACCAACCTCAAAAGCCACTCCGTTTTTGTTATGGGGATAATAAGCTAATTGACTCATGTCGTCACTACTATTACCCCTTGGCCATTGACCTGCAGGAGGGGCAATCATATGACCAACTCCGGCGCTCTTATCACGGCCATAACGGGGCATAAAATCTAATGCTTTGGGCTTGATCTGCACTGGGTTTAGTCGTTGATACTCGTGAACATGTCCCGTAATCGACCAGTCAATATTTTGAGAGAAACTCTCTGCATATGGACGAAGAAATCGCACCTCGTCTTTTCCACCGGCAGGATTAATCGGTGGCACATGCCAATAAGCAAAACTCCATTGACAGGAACCGGCCTTTTTTACCTCACTATCGAGCCAGCGTTTTTGCTTTGCGTCAGCGTCTTGAGCATGCTTGCGTTCGGGGTGCACTCCAGAAAATACGGGTATTTCTGAGTTAACACTTATAAAGCAGGCATTACCGTAAGAAAACGCATAGTAATCAGGGTAGGACATATCAGTATTCATATAAAAATACTTACGAAAAGCGCGAGCATCCTCAGGATTACTTTGGTGAGGTTTACTCTCAATAATAGTGGGGTTCGCTGGAGTATCATGGTTTCCCATTGCCGGGAACATAGGCTTATGTGCAAAAAGATTCTCGCCTTTGTCGAAAAACACCCTCCACCAATAAAAACGATCGCCTTGATGAGATATATCATCTTTTACCATATCACCTACGGTTAAGATAAAATCAAAGTCATCCATATGGTCTTGAGTAATCGTATCCGCGACGTCTTGCCAGCGTTGAGATTGCAGTTCATCCTGCATATCGCCTATCACCAAAAAACGGCTGTAATCGGCCTCACTCGAGGCCGTTCGAAAGGAATACTCACGAGTTACGACCCCGTTTGGAGCAAGCACTCTATAATGATAAAGCGTATCTGGAGTAAGCCCCTCTAAACTAATATGTCGAACACGCCCCCACTCCATATCCAAATTACTGGAGTAATCATCTTCTTTTTGTAATATCCATTCTTGTTCCGTAGCCTCCCGATAAAACACTAATGCTTCGAAAAAAACATTAGCTGTTACTTCGTAGTTAATCACCATAGACGTAGCAGGATTAAGCACGTGGGACGTCCCCCTTAACGAAGATGAATTTGGTTTTATCAGGGTCAGATAAGGCCCAATATACGGACTGAAACCCGTTTTATCACAAGAAACCAGGGTAGATAAATGCTTGCAGAATACTTGTTTTGGCGGATCAGCAAGTACGTTCTCAATTGACAGCAGGGTCACAAGAGCCATAACAACTAGCGCACATTGATACGACCAATCTCCTCTTTGAAAACCTATAATAGTCACTAGCATTACTCTGTAATTACTAAATTATTTATATCGTGCATTGCCCGCCTAAAAGAAAGCTAAGACTGTAATCCCCAGCTTACTGAAATGGCGAGACGTAGTATTTTACAGGCCATTTCACAAACTAGTACGTACCTTGTGTTGGCATAATATCTAGAGCCGAATAGCATTTAGACTATACAAGATTTGTATTCCCGCTAAATTAATTCTATCTGGGGCAAGGTGCTTGAGCATACTGAACTGTAAACTCACCGCGTTTTAGATAATGATTACCTAGGCTAATAACCTCAGCTTTACAATAGCGTAATTAAGAAAGGATTCGCTTTCTAATGGAAACCTACATCACTCTTCTTGCTAGACTTAAGTTTTATCAAACGGGTTCGTCCTTTGTAGAATTCACTTATTCTGGTTAACTATTGTAGCTACCAACTATTCAATGGCTTTAAACAAGTTCGAAACTAACGGTCTATGCTGAAGCCCTATACTAAAGTTCGATACTAAAGGTCTATGCTGAAGCTCTATACTAAAGTTCGAGACTAAAGGTCTATAGTAAAATTCGATACTGAAGGTCTGTATTATTTTTATTTAATCCATCTTGCGGCTAAAAAGAACCACCACACTATTATTGTAAAGACCCTAGCTAGGGCCTTTTATAGATTGGAGCTTGGCCTGCCAAAAGCCTTGTAAACCATCGATATAACCCTTACGTTTACTCGGTTTATCAACATACCTAAACTGACATTCGTGAAAACTGTCCCCCTTTTCATCCTTTCGGCACATCTTATTATGTAAGCATATGCTAAAAATTCTTATAAATACCGCTGGTAAAGCCCATAAACCAATTACAGTAAAAGCTCCTAAATACGCGTAACACAGAGCGATTATGTATAGGAAATCACACAAGCCCCAATATGAATACGTATGTATCCGTCGGTAATTAATAGGCCTTTATCGTAGACTCGACGCTTAAAATTATACTTAGAAATGGATAGACCCAATGAATTTCAAACTTTTCATGGCCTCAACTACCTTGATTATGATTGCATCGACGAGTGTATCTACAGGCGCATTGGCTGCAGAAAAATGCACCTCATCACCAGATAAACGCATAGAGATTTGCGTTTCAGATAACGAAGCGCAGCCAGCGTATCGTGTCAATTTCGACAAAAAACCTGTCCTTACTTCGTCTAAACTTGGCTTAGCATTTATCCAAACACCAGAATTTGGTGTGGGCTTCGAACTCGTAGGTACTTCAACCTCAAGCTCAGAAAGTACCTGGGAACAGCCCTGGGGTGAGCGTAAAATCAATAAAGACCATCACCATCAATTACTGGCGCATTTCAAACACAAGAAAGAGTCGTGGCAGTTTGACGTTGAATTTAAAGTTTTTAACGATGGCCTCGGGTTTCGGTATATCGTTCCTAAACAGCGTCAGCTCACAAACATCGATATCACCAATGAATTAACTCAGTTTCACTTAAGCGACCCTGAGAATATCACGGCTTGGTGGATACCCGCACGCGATTGGAACCGTTACGAATACCCCTACAACACTACACCTATTGCCGAATTGTCTATGGCTCACACTCCCGCCACCTTCAGAAATAATGACAGTGGTGTTCATATTAGCATTCACGAGGCTGCACTTGTCGACTACGCAGGCATGAGCCTTAAACAAGGCCGCGCGGGTCAATTAACGGCCGACTTAGCACCGTTATCTGATGGTATTCGTGTAAAAACACACGCAGGCTTCCATACGCCTTGGCGCACAATTCAAATCGCCGAAAACGCCGTTGGCTTACTCAACTCAAACTTAATATTAAACCTGAACGAACCCAACAAGCTTGGCGATGTTAGTTGGGTAAAACCCGGTAAATACGTCGGTATTTGGTGGGGCATGCACGTAAAAGAAAACACCTGGGAATCTGGTGTAAAACACGGCGCAACCACATCGGAAACCAAACGCTATATGGACTTCGCTGCAGAATATGGCTTTGATGGCGTGCTAGTAGAAGGTTGGAATGTTGGCTGGGACGGAGACTGGTATTACAACGGCGATGTATTTAGTTTCACCAAACCTTACCCAGACTTTGATATAGAAGAAGTCACACAATACGGCGCTAACTTAGGCGTGAAGTTGATCGGGCACCATGAAACATCCGGCAGTGTCACAAATTACAGAAACCAAATGGAAGACGCCTTCGACCTGTATAAAAAGCTTGGTGTTAGCCAAGTAAAAACCGGCTACGTCGCGGACGGTGGCCGTATTCGACGAATAGATGACAAAGGTATTACACGCTATGAATTTCATGACAGTCAATTCAATGTTGGCGAATACTTACATTCCGTTACCGAAGCGGCAAAGCGTAAAATTAGCATTAATACCCACGAACCCATTAAAGATACGGGCCTACGTAGAACCTACCCAAACTGGATAGCACGAGAAGGCGCACGCGGCCAAGAATTTAACGCGTGGGGCTCACCACCAAACCCTCCAGAGCACACCGCAATTTTGCCCTTTACGCGAATGCTTGCCGGTCCGATGGACTTTACACCGGGTATTTTTAATATGGAATTTGATGGCGGCCTTGATGCGGAGAATCGCCCTCAAACCACCATTGCAAAACAGCTAGCGCTGTATATAGTTTTGTATAGCCCCATTCAAATGGCCGCCGACCTTCCGCGTAATTATTTAGCGAACATGCCCGCCTTCCAATTTATTCGTGATGTACCCACAGACTGGCAAGAAAGTATTGCCATTGACGGCGAAGTTGGCGACTACGTCGTTTTTGCACGCAAAGAACGCGATGGAGAAAACTGGTATGTAGGTGGACTCAGTGACGAACATACACGAAAGCTTAAATTAGATTTTAACTTTTTGGATAAAGGCCGCAACTACACGGCGCAAATTTATCGCGATGGCGACGAGGCACAGTGGCTAACGGCACCATACGATATCACCATTGAAGAAAAATCCGTTAAGCGCGGCGATCCACTAAACATCAACATTGCTGAAAGTGGCGGTTTCGCAATACGTCTTATTGCGCAATAATAGATTAACACCAATTGTACCCAGCAATATTTTTTACAGAAACACAGTCACAGTGGTATTTTTCACAGTAACACTAGTGTCTTGATAACGTGCTAAAACAGATTTACTGAAAAAATAAAAGGCTCCCATTGGGAGCCTTTTTACATTTCAGCTATGCACAACATACAACTGTACGCACCGTTAAAATAATAATGTTAACTCGAAGTAGTCTCCCGTAAGTTCGGTTATGGTTTGTATTTTAAATACAAAATTATTAACGACATATCTGCATACAGATTACAAATAGATTCATATCACATTATATATCATGCATATATACCGCAGTGCTGCAAACACAAAAGACAAACCACCAAAACACACTAAGTGAACGTAACAAGCCAAAGAACTACATGTCGTTGAAACTAGAAATATGCGGCTAGTCTAGACCGTTAATACATAAAATATAGAACTCAATTATGAAGTCCTATTGTTTTGATAGCGAAAACACCGTTGACTGAACGTTCCCCGCCAAATTATCCACTGTGACGCGAACCTCTCCATTTAGGCCATGAACAATGGCGTCGGCTCTAATTTTAGAACGGTATGGATATGTATAATCGACCGAAGCTAGGACGTACTCTCCACTTACCGCTTTGTATTCTGTTGTAACTGAATACATGGGTATAGTTAATTCACCCGCACCGGCCACGTCAAAATCAACAGCAATAAAATTTTTGGATCGCTCGTCAATTTTGACATCTTTCAGGCTAACGATTAATGACTCGGAACTTTTAATAGTGGAATTTGCTTTATAGATAACGTAGTCCAAAGCAGGAACCTTAAGCGTAACATTGCCATCGACGACCACAACATCTTGTATTTCACCCGCTATCGCAGAATAACCTTCAGATGTAGCCACCAGCGTTACACTTTTGGGTTCTGTCGACGAATTAAATGCAAGTAAGTACTCCACCTTTTCTTTTAGATCTACTCTAGAGAAAGCGTATATTCCGGACTCTTTATCCGCATGTCGATGATGATGCACACCACGACGCAAGGCTTTGTGTTCCTGGTAAGTTTGCGCGAATTCTTTTAGTGATATATAAATGGGATGGGAACGATCAAAGTTTTCAACGGCCGTCGTTACATCCGTACCTAAAAGTTTATTGTCATTAAAACTATCCACTTTCGAGGGCATCATATCTTCGCGTGCAGCCATGTCGTTGCCATCGCCAGTGAACCCTTGCTCATCACCGTAGTACACTACAGGAATGCCTCGTGAAAAATACATCAGTGCATGTGTAACAATACTCCGCTGCAATTTTTCTGCATCTGACGCTTCTGGTAGATTAGTATTGAGGAAAAAACCATAACGACCCATATCATGATTACCTATAAAGCTCAGCAATATATCGGCTTGGCTATCGTGATCGTTGTAATAATCATCATCAGTAAATAATTTTTCGAGCTTCTCTGGTGAACCCCCATCAGAAAAAACCGCACCTGAGTTTCCTTGAAACCCAAAATCAAGAATAGCCGGCAGTTTTCCCGTCGTCGTAAAGGTACTTAAAAATGCGGGATCACTGTCATACACCTCACCAAACATATGAAAGTTTGGAATACCCTGGTCTTTCGCATGTGCCATTACCGCAGGAACGAATTCTTGCCAAAAAGGCAATTGAACATGCTTCACGGTATCGACGCGA
>JBLIMQ010000101.1:0-15876 GCA_047638775.1 Flavobacteriales bacterium | reverse complement strand
CTTGAACCGCCCTTGACCATTAATAATGGGCCGATGGCGAGTGTTAGTGAATTATTACGAATTAAAGGTATGACGCCCATATTGTATCAACGCTTACTGCCGCACATTGTGGCGTTAGATATTTCGATTGGATTGAATATAAATACCGCAAACCTAACTGTTTTGCGCAGTATTAATGTAGGTAATAATGGAGAGCCTTTATCGTTGGACGATGCGCAGATGTTGTTGTCCGATATACAAAGTGACGTCCCAGAAACGGCCGATGATTTTAAAGGCATGCCAAATATGTCGTCGTTATATGGCAGCACTGGTAGTGGAGCGAACAGCGCAGTGAATATTGATACGAGCGGCCTTGCATTTAAAAGTGATTATTTTATTTTAAATGGAACGCTCTTGGTGGGAGATCATGTCGAGCGCTCAAAGAGTTTGATTTCGCGCTCGGAATCGAACGCAAAAGTAATTCGAAGAACTGACGCTAATTTTTAGCGTGCCGTATAAGCATTATAAAGTGAGTTAGATTGTGGCTAAACAGCTTTTTGCAAAAGAACAAGACGATGGCCTATGGCAGTGGCGCGTTCACGATTCCGAAAAAGGATGGCAGAGCGGTCATTATTACAATGGCGATACCGAGGCATTAGTCGATGCCTTGCCTACAGCGACTACACCCGTAAACTTGGTGTTAAGTGGCTGTAAAGTTATGGCTACGGAAGCCGAATTGGACGCCAAACAAAAAAGTCACGCCGCAAAGCTAATTCCGTTTGAGTTAGAAGATAATATTATTACGCCAATCGATGACGTACATTTCTCTTTTGATGTTGCTGCAGGAGGTAAAGATAGCGCCGCCGTAATTTATACAGACACCTCTAAATGGCGAACGGGACTAGATGCTTTAGTCGAAAAAAACTGCGACGTTTATACCGCCCTGCCCGATTACCTTTGTTTGGATCAACAGCCAAACGAAGTCGTGTGCTTGTTTGAAGACGGCTTATTTACACTGCGGAGTTCGCCGACGCACGGTTTTAGTATTGAAGAAGCTCTAGCGCCAATCGTTCTATCAGCATTCCTGAAAAATTTGGATCTTTCGAGTGATAGACCCACAAAATTCAGTCTTTATGCAACGCTCGATTCGCAGTTAGAAATGATGGCAGGCTGGTTTGATTCTGTGCTTTGTAAGACGCGGGTTGCCGATGCTAGCCCTACTTTAAGCGATAGCCCTGTTTTAGATGATAGTTCTATTTTTGACGATAGCTCTGCTCTCGACGATAACTCCATTTTAGACGATAGCTCCATTTTAGATGATGACTCCATTTTTGATGATACTTCTGCTCTATACGATAGCCCTGCTTTAGATTCTAGCCCTGCTTTAGATGACCGCTCCACTTTAGATTATAGTTCTGCTCTAGATGATGGCCCTACTCCAGCCGATAGCTCTACTCTAGAGGATAATCACTCTCCAGACGATAGCCCCGTTAGTGACGACAGTTACACTCGCGATGATGGTTTCACCCAGGATGATGGTTTCACCCGCGATGATGGTTTCACCCGCGATGATCGTTACGCCCTTGATGATCGTTACGCCCTTGATGATCGTTACACTATAGAAGCCCATAGCGGAAACTTTTGGGATTTAATTGATCCGCAAATCAAAGCGTCCAATTTAAACCTTCGTCGCGGCCGGCACGCTCGGCAGTTGCCATTTATGCGCTGGTGGTCTCATTGGAAAAAACCAGCGTTATTTTTGGCGATCGCATTCGTTGCTGCTATTTGTGTTCACTTTGTTAATTTTCTTTCAGCTAAATCACACGGCAAAACTATTATGGCCGATATTAATGCGGTCTATTTGAAATCCGTACCGAAAGGTCGCTTGGGCGATCCAGAAGGCGTGCTTAATTCGATGCTTCGTGGGGTTACCGCTGAAGTCTCAGAACCAAGTAATTTTATTGTATTGCTGAGTAAAGTTACAGAGTCGCTGGACACTAGCGGGGGCGCAAAACTGACGAGTTATAGTTACAACGGCGACCAACGTGCCTTGCAGCTAACCTTGGAGTTCTCCTCACTCGATGAGTTGGGCGTATATCGTGAAAAACTAAAAAAAGCGGGTGTCGAGGCTGATAGTCCGCGCACTAATTCAATTGATTCGGGCTATCAGGCGCGAATGAAAGTGAAGGAGTCTGGCCAATGAACGCTTTAAAAGACTGGTGGGCGCAAGCTCCATCGCGCGATCAATTAGCATTAAGCGCGTTGGCTGGAGCGTTACTTATCTATCTGTTATTTACCGCTGTGTTAAACCCAGTAGCCGGTATGGCCGAAGAGGCGCGCGCACAAAACCAAGCACGACAAGCCGCTTATGAGCGTGTTAAAGATCTGGCCGCACAATGGATCAATCGCGATACTGATGGTTCGGGTGGTGCTAAAAGTAGCGTCGATCGAATCGTCGAAAACAGTATTAGTCAGCACCAGTTGCGCGTAAGCGGCTTGGATGCGAGCGGTCGCAGCGGTATTCGGGTACGTTTTGACGAAGGAGTTTCTTACGAGAAGTTCTTACGGTGGATGGCAGAGCTTGAACTTACTCAAGGTGTGCGGTTTAAAGATGTTTCGGTATCTCGAGGCTCTGAAGAGGGGCTCGTTTCCGCAAGCGTATTGATTCAAAAATAATTAGATAATCTGATGACAACTAACAAATCGTTCAAACTGCCCTTTATTATTTTTCTTACCGTCTATTTTACGTATTTGGTGGTGTCGCAAACGCCTGCCACCTGGGTAGCATGGGCTATTCAGCAATCGCTGCCCAATACGGCGCTTACAAGTATCAATGGTACCGTATGGAAAGGCTCAGCGGCATCATTACAAATCGATATAGGGCCTTCCACCTTGCCGATGGGGACTTTAAAATGGACGTTAAGCCCGCTATCAATGTTGAGCCTTTCGCCCTGCATTACGTTTAGTACAGATCTACCAGGCCAAAGCGTGTCGGGTGAGTTGTGCTCTAGTGTATCCGGTGCGCGCACGGTTCATAACCTGAAGGTTGATGCGCCTGTTTCACATATTCAATCGCTTCTGCCAACGCAAGCTGAAGGCCGAATATCGTTAGAAATCATCGATGCTGAACTCGATTCAGAGATGAATATTATAGACTTGGATGGGCGTTTTAGTTGGCAAAACGCACGTGTTAATGTTGATGATAATTGGTTCACCTTGGGTTCTTACGCGGCCAAACTCAGTGAGAGTGATAAGTCGGGTATTGCCGCTGAAATATTTGATCTCTCAGGTAATTATGGCGTCTTATTGGATGCAACCTGGATAATGGCTCAGCCTTGGCGTATTGCAGGCACGGTTACCCCCAAAGATGGTGCCTCTCCTATGGTAAGAGAGGCATTGCAAACTCTAGGTGAAGAGCGCGATGCTGGCGCCTACTACGTGCAGTGGCCTCTTTAATGCCACATTAGTATCACGTTAGCGGTATGTTTACAGCAGGCCCTTGATGCAAACGCTTTGGCGCAAACGTTATGGCATAAATGCTTGGATTTGGGGCCAAATTATTCTTGATCTCAGTTATTGCCTTGTACACAATTGAGTAGTGCACAGCTTTATTACCCCGAATACATACGTCGTTAGTTGTCACTGCGGTAGGTGTCTACACTGCGCAGTTTGTTACGAGTACGAGTTTTATGAATAACCACGCAAAATCTGTTCGAGCCAAGCCTTTTCGAGCCAAGCTTACTCAAGCTGTGTCTACTCAAGCTGCGTCTACTCGAGCCAATTCTACTCGCGCTGCTTTTGCTAGAGCTAAGTCTACTCAAGCCGCGTCATTGATCTTTTCCGTTATCCTTTCTTGTGTTGGCTTGCTCGGCACCGCCAGTGTTCATGCAGTTTGGCTAGATGAAACACAATCCATAATGGGTACTCAGGTCCGAGTACGTCTTTGGCACGAGGATTCTAGTAAGGCGCAGAGCGCGATCGGGGCTGTCATGGCTGAAATGCATCGAATCGACGCAACATTATCACCCTATATCGATACTAGTGAGTTAGCGCTTGTTAACCTCAAAGCCGCTAAATCTCCGCAGGTGATTAGTGCGGAGTTGGCGTTTCTTATAGAAAAATCCCTATTTTATAGCCGTGTGAGTCATGGCGCTTTTGACATTACTTATGCTTCCGTAGGGCACCACTACGATTACCGTAAAAAGCAGGCGCCAAGTGATAGCGTGCGTGATGAACTATTGCCAGCAATTAACTATCGGTGGTTAGAGTTAGGGTTAGGCTTAGATAAAAAATCGTCTACCCTTAAGTTTGCCCATAGCAATGTAAAGATAGACCTTGGTGGCATCGCGAAAGGTTACGCCGTGGATAGGTCGATAGCTATTTTACAGAAATTTGGTGTAGAGAATGCTAGTGTTAGCGCAGGTGGCGATAGCCGTCTTTTGGGCGATCGCAGAGGCCGTGAATGGATGGTGGGGATTAAAAACCCTCGCGCCGAAGGCACACAGTCCGTTATGCGATTGCCTTTAGCTAATGTCGCGGTTTCTACGTCGGGGGATTACGAGCGCTACTTTATTGATGAGCAAGGCGATCGAGTCCATCACATTATTAATCCACGCACAGGTAAATCGGCGTCAGGGTTGGTAAGCGTGACTGTACTGGGTGATCAGGGCGTTGATACTGACCCGCTATCAACAACGGTGTTTGTGTTGGGGGTAGAAAAGGGCTTAGCATTGTTAGATCAGTTATCGGGTGTCGATGCAATACTTATCGATAACAAGGGTAAGGTACACTACAGTTCAGGCTTGGTTGAGCCAGAATAAGGTAGTGATTGAGTTAATGCTATGCGTCTAGTTCAAAAAGCAGTCAATATCATCGTGGGCCGAATTTAGTACGCCCTGTAGGCGCAAAACTTGTGTTATAGAACTTGTGTTATAGAACTTGTGTTATAGAACACGGCGCGCCAAGTTCTTTAGCGTTAGACTGACAAAGATTATAAAAGCATGAGCCGTTGACGGCTGTGCTCAAGAGGAAAATTTCAGCGTGAATACACCTACAAACTTCGAGGCGAGCCCCATTATGAAATCGCTACAGGCCATCGCTTTTACCTTTATGTGCCTTACTTCGATTAGCCTATATGCGCAAGATGATGACGGATATGCTAGTGAGAATATTATTGAAAGCACTGCTGATACCGCTGCTGATACTATTGCTGAGAGCGCCACGGTAAATACCATAGAAGATTCTGCCGGTGTGGATGAAGATTCGAACGTTGACACTTTTGCGCAGGATGAATCAAGTGCTGAGGGTACTGACCAGCTGGCGTCCGAAATTGAGAACCTCGAAACTGGCAGCCTTGAAACAGATGATTACTTAGAGGATGCTAGTCTAGAAAACGCTAACTCGGACAATGATGTTATCTATGATGCGCAAGACGATGGGTTTCTGGGCGATGATGAATCAAGTGGAGAGTATATTGGCGAGCTAGCGTCGGAAAACGAGAGCCTCGAAGCAGACGACTATATTGATGACGTTAGCCTAGATAACGTTAATCTGGACAGTGATGATGTGCAAGGGGATGGGTTTATAAGCGATGATAGCGGCCTTAATGACAGTCAAGACGCAGCAAGTGAAAGTAACGTTTCAGATGTAACTCTCAGTAAAGAAGTTGAAGATCTAAAAGCGGCTGCACTCGAGCTTAATCGCGATTTATTGATCCTAGAGGAAGAGTTACTGTTTCCTGCGAATACACAGGTGTCGGTTTTCATGTCGGTAGATGTGGGTGAGTTTTTCCGCCTTGATGCCGTAAAGCTCAAAATTGATGGTGAAGTCATTGCAAGTCACCTTTATACCGGCCGGCAGAACGATGCACTTATACGCGGCGGTATTCAACGTTTATATGTTGGCAACGTTAAATCAGGTCGTCATGAAGTTACGGCAATATTCACCGGTATAGGTCCGGATTCTCGCGAATATAAACGCGGAGCGACAACTGAGATCAACAAAGGCGATGACCCAATCATGCTTGAGGTTCGTGTACGTGATTCGGGAGCCATGATGCAGCCGGA
This sequence comes from Flavobacteriales bacterium, assembly GCA_047638775.1. Lineage (GTDB taxonomy): Bacteria > Pseudomonadota > Gammaproteobacteria > Pseudomonadales > Cellvibrionaceae > Agaribacterium. The sequence goes on along the minus strand of JBLIMQ010000101.1, from coordinate 9,832 downwards.
GTTTGATTTCAACGAATGGGAGCTATAATCCGGATGTTGCTTCAGTGTAAGCAATATACAATCTCGGTAGTTCTACTTGCCTCAGTATTGTTGGCTGCTCTCGCTCAGCCAGCACTTGCGCGTAAAAAACCCCAAACTTCAGTGGCTGATTTACGCTACGGTGTGACTTTATATAACTATTACAACGATGACTATATTGGCGCACTTACCGAGCTACTCATTGCTGAAGAGCGCGGCGGAATTAAAGGTCATGGTGATAACCCCGAAATTATGAAAGGTGGTTTGGCGCTTGGCTATAGTATGGAACACTACGCCAGTGAAATCTTTGAAAGACTACTAGAAGAAAACCGATCAAGTGAAGTGCAAGATTCTGCCTGGTTCTTCCTTGCCAAATTACGCTACCGCAACGGTGACTGGCTACGCTCACAAGAAGCTGTTGATCGTGTTAGTGACAAACCTAGGCGTGAAATCCGCGAGGACGTAAACGCGTTGCGCGTTAATCTACTGGTTAAGCAAGATAGGCTTGTTGACGCAGAAGCGCTATTAAAGCGTTACGATTTTTCTGAAAGCTGGACACCCTTTATTAATTTCAATTTGGGTTCAGCCTATGCTCGCCGTCGTGATTATATTCGCGCGATTGAATATTTTGATCACTTTATCAAGCAGCCTTACCGACTAGAACAGCATCGTGCCTTATATGATAAAGCCATGACCGCGGCTGGTTACGCTTATTTGTTTCTAAAAGAATACGACAAGGCGATGGAACAATTTTCGCGGGTGCGTATGACCAGTAAACTGTCTAACCGGGCATTGTTAGGTTACGGTTGGGCGGCCGCCGAAACTGAAGATTACGAAGCGGCTCTTAAGCCCTGGGTGCATCTTACTAAAAGTTCATTAATCGATGAAAATTCACAAGAGGCTATGATTGCGGTTCCCTACGCTTACGAAAAGCTGGGCTCCGAAGGTTTAGCACTTCAGTACTACCAGAGTGCAGAAACAAGCTTTATAGGTGAGCTAGAGCGCCTTGACGTTGTGATTAACGATTTACGTAGCGAGCAATTAACTGAGGCACTTAATGTCGATGTCGAACAGGGAATGGATTGGCTGAGCTTTGCGCGTGAAAATGAATTGTCACCACGCTTAACGTATTTAGTCTCATTGTTTTCAAAGCAAAAATTTCAAGGTTCAGTTGAGCAGCTTCGAGAGTTGCTAGCTCTACGAGATAACTTAATTGAATGGCGTAAAAAATTAAGTTTTTACACCAATATGATCGACAATCGTGAAGAAAATCGATTGGCGAAAGCAGAATACTTAGAGGTGGCTGAGTTAGGTCAGCGTGTTGAAGGCATGAAACAACTGCGTTCAAATCTTGCAGCTAAGATCGAACGCATTGCTGCAGAGAAAGATTATTTGGCTCTGTCAACGGGGCCTGAAGCTGACTTGGCAAAGCGTGCTTTACGGATTAGAAAAAACATTGAATTGCTGCGAGAAAGCGACCCGTTCATTGATGAGTACGAAGAATCTTCTCGTAGATTTTATGGGCTAATACTGTGGGAAGCCAGCGATGCCTTTGCAGACAGGATGTGGACCGCTATAAAAGATCTCAACAAATTAGATTTGGAAATAAAGAAATTAAATGCGACGCGTATTCGTGTGCAAAAAATTATGGAAAACGCGCCTGATTTAGATCCATATAAAGTGAAAATGGAAGCGGCCCAAGCAACAGTAGATTATCATCTTGTGGATATTGATCGTATGATTGGCCGCAGCGAACGCGGCTTGCGTAACCAGGTTATTACGACGTTGGGTCGCCAACGAGTTAAGCTGCAAAACTTTTTGGCGCAAACTCGCTTAGCTATCGCACGTATTTACGATAAAGCCAATCAAGATAGAATTCTCGAAGAGCAAAAAGCATTACAGCAAGCACGTGAAGAGAAGGAAAGGGTGCGTCAAATAGAAGCGGCGGCCAATGAAGAGAAAACTTCTGACTCGGATACTGACGCAGAAACTAGCGCAGAAACGGAAGATACCCCCTCCGCGAGTTCCGGTGACGGACTTGACGAACCTGAAGCATCGGGCGCCCCCGAGACGCAAAATTCAGGAGAGTCTAAGTGAATATATTGCGTCTTGCTGCACTTGCATCCTGTTTGACCTTGTTAAATGGTTGTTTTTTCTTTGGGAAAGATGAAGAGAAAAACATACGAAAGGATGATCGTATTCGAGGCCGGTACGGCCCGACGCTGGCAGATTTGCCAGCACAGTCCGTTCCAGAAAACGCTGCAGCTGTCCCTACTCCTACCGTCGATCAAATTGAACAAAGCTATCGCGCCGCATTAGAAGTTGCTCAAGATCCTTCTATCCGTCATCGAATTTTAATTCGTTTGGCTGACATTGAAATGGCGCGCAGTGAAGACGAACAGATCGAATCCGTCGATCAGCGTGAATATTTTAGCGAAGCGATTGGAATGTACCAAGAGCTAATTGAGCTGAATCGTGCACGTCAAAACGATACCGATGCTCCCAGTAACGAACGACTGCTCTATCAATTATCCAAAGCCTATGCGCTTGATGGAAAGGTTGACGAGTCGAATGCAATGCTGTCGAGCCTTGTGACAGAGTTTCCCGCTTCTGCATTTTCAGCGGAGGCCGAGTTCCGTCGAGCAGAGCTTGCTTTTAGCAATCAGCAATATGAAGTAGCCGAAAAGCTCTATGCGAAAGTTATGGCCGTGGGTGACGAGACGCCTTACTCCACTAACGCAACGTATATGCATGGGTGGTCGCTTTTTAAGCGCGGTCGTCATCGCGCATCTATTGCTTCGTTTACAGAAGTTCTTGATAGAACATTAATCGAAGGTGAAAGTTTCGATTCACTTAGTAATAGTAAAAGGAACCTTGCGAAAGATACCTTACGTATTCTTAGTATTGTTTTTTCCTACCTTGATGGCCCCGAGACTATTACCGAAGTGTATTCCAATCTTGGTATACGTCATTATCAATTTATGCTGTATGCAAATTTGGGTGAACTCTACTTCGAAAAAGATCGTTTTCGAGACAGTGCCGATACCTACTTACATTATGTTGATCACTTTCCTGAAACAGATCAAGCGCCTGCATTTAGTGTAAAAGCCATAGACGTTTATTCCCAAGGTGATTTTCCAAGTTTGATCCTGCCAGCCAAAGAGGGCTTTGTTACCAACTATGGTGCTTACAGCAATTTTTGGAAGACTCGAGAAGAAGAACGGCGCAAAGAACTACGGCCATTCCTAAAGATTTATCTGGTTGAATTGTCGAGTTACTATCATGCAGAAGCGCAAGTACTTGATCAGAGCTTACTTGAATACAAAAAGCTTACATCTGAAGGCAAAAAACCTAAGATAAAACCTGAAACATCGCAAGCAAATTACTTAAAAGCTGCGGGCTACTATGGACAGTTTGTCGCCACTTTTACTGATGATAAACAAATAGCCGAAATGACCTTCTTACAAGGTGAGGCCTATTACTCGGCGGGTTATTTGCCAGAATCTATAGAGTCACATGAAACGGTTGCCTATACCTATATCGACACTAAGCGCGGACCCGATGCAGGCTATGCCGCTATCTTAACCATGTCGGAAATTATTGCCGCCAATAAAGATAAGCAGCGCGAAGATGAGAAGACAAAAGCTTGGGCTGATCGGAAAATCAATAGCTCAATTAGCTTTTCAGATTATTACCCAACAGATAAACGTGCGGTTGCTGTCTTAACTAAAGCGGCCAAAGAAATATTTGATCGAAACGAGCTGGAGCGAGCCATAACTGTTGCTGAGCGTTTAACACAATGGGTTCCGGTGCAAAGCAAAGAGCTGCGTGTTACAGCCTGGCTGATTTTGTCACATAGCCGTTTTGACTTAGATAAATTTGCCGAAGCTGAGAGCGCGTATAACGAATTGCTCTCAATGCTTGATGTGAGTGATTCACGTCGCCCAGAAATTATCGAACGTGTTTCAGCGAGCATATATAGACAAGCTGAGGCGCAAGTTGTCGCAGGTGATCGTTTAGGCGCAGTCGATCGATTGTTGAGCTTGAATAGTATTTCGCCTGGCAGTGATATTGCAATTAGCGGGCAATATGATGCGGCAAACCATTTGATTGAACTAAAAGACTGGGCACGCGCTGAAGAAGTCTTGCTCGACTTTAAATCTCGTTATCCCGCACATGAACTTAGTGCGACCTTACTGCCTAAGTTTGCTCTGATTTACCAGGAATCTGAGCAGTGGGGGAAAGCCGCTGGAATACTCGGTTTGATGGCGCAATCGGGTGACCCAGAAATGCGTCGTCAGTCACTTTACCTTTCAGCGGAGCTTTACGAGCGTGAAGGCAACTTGAAGCGTGCTATCGAGCAGTACCGTGATTATGCGCATACCTATGAAGAACCCTTTGATCTTGCGACCGAGGCTCGTTTTCATCTGGTTGAAATTTACGGTAAACAAGGTGAAGAGGTTAAACGTAATTTTTGGTTGAATAAACTTATTGTGAGCGATTCAAAAGCGGGTTCAAGTCGAACCGATCGCTCGCGATATTTAGCCGCTATGGCTAGTGCTAAATTCGCAGCCGAAGAATACCGCCGCTTTAGTAAAATACGTTTGAGTCTGCCGATTAAAAAGAGCATGAGAAAGAAAAAGTCCGCAATGGATAAAACCTTGGGGGCTTACAAGAAAATCATTGATTACGGTATTGCTGAATACGTAACAGAAGCGAACCATCGCATTGCTATGCTGTACGGCCAATTGAGCAAAGATCTAATGGACTCGCAACGTCCGAAGGGGCTTGATGAATTAGCGCTAGAGCAATATGAAATACTACTTGAAGAGCAAGCGTACCCATTTGAAGAGAAAGCGATCAATCTTTATAAAGTGAATACCGTTCGAACCCAAGAAGGTCTATACGACAAGTGGGTTAAAGAAAGCTTTAGTGAGCTTGCTAAGATATTGCCTGCTCGTTACGGCAAAAAAGAAACGACTGTCGAGGTAAGTAATGAGCTGGAATAAACTATTTGATCGGTTGTTTTTTCAAATATTTTCTCGACCAATTGTTAGGATAGGTTTTTTACTGCTATTGAGTCTTATTGTGGCGAGTTGCTCAATGACCAATACTCGAGATGATGCAAGCCAAGATAGTGCTCAAGAGTCTTCTAGTGAGCAAGGCAATACATCTGAAGGATCGGATGGAGCCACTGACGCATCTTCTGCTGGAGCTATCGAAGCGCCGCCAGAACCCTTTGTGGCCGTTCCTAAGCCGCAAAGTACGCGTTCGATAGTCGTGTCAGAAAGCGCCAAAGATGAGTTTTCTAAGGCCAAGCAGGCCATGATCGCTAAGCGTTGGGAAGATGCCGAAGGGTATTTGCTACTAATGAGCGAAACCTACCCCGAACTCAGTGGTGTTTATGTCAATTTGGGCATTACCTATGAACGCATGGAGCGTCTAGAGGACGCGGAAAAAGCCTATCGGTTTGCGATAAAAACCAATGCGCTCAAATTTGAGGCCTATACTAATCTTGGTGTATTATTTCGTGAGCAGGGCAAGTTTCAAGAAGCGGAGCAAATCTACCTTGATGCGCTTGATCAGTGGCCACATCATCTCGATTCGCGTATTAATTTAGGCATACTCTACGATATGTACTTAGGGCGTGGTCCCGATGCCCTTACCCAGTTTGAACTTGCATTAGAAATTGTCGGTGGTGAAGATCGTCGTTTGAAAGGTTGGATCATCGATATTAAACGTCGAATGGGTGGCCGCTAATGAAAATTGTTAAAGGGATCTCATTAAGCCCCAGGCTAAATAACTGTCTAAGGTCCTGCTTACGTAGTGGCTTACGCCCATATTTAAGTGCCTGCCTACTTGTGTTAGGGCATAGTGCCTACGCGCAAGACAGTGAGATAGTAACGCTTGGTTCAACCATTACGGGTAACCAAGAGCAACCTACGGTGCTGTATATCGTTCCATGGAAGCAAACAGAAGATAACAGTATCCTGGCGCAACCGTTAGAAAGTAAATTTTCCGACGTATTTGATCACGTAGAGCGTGAAGAGCATCAGCGTGAAGTAGAGTTTTTAGAAACACTTGTCTTAGAAGACGAATAGCGAGTATCCATCCGCTAATGGCTCGTCCCGAGGGAAAATAAAAAGTTGTCAAATTTGCGTTACTAGATCTAGTAGTGCGAAGATGGCTTTTTGAATCTTTCCGCAGCAGGGCTTTATTTATAAGAGGGCACTAGTTATTGCCATTCTTAAATACGTGCTTGTTTGAAGGTGCTAGTTTGAAGGTGTTAGTTAGACGGTACATAAAAAAGAATCGAATAGAATAGAGTATCAAGCGTGTTAGGCTTTTGCTTTAGTTAACATGCGTGAATTTTATAGAGTACAAAACTCAAAATATGCTCGCCTTAAGCGGCTTGATAGTTTGATAAACCTATTGTTTACATTTATAAATCTTAAGAAGTTGGAGGCAAAATATAATGAATACTGTGGTGAGCTTTTTTCAAAATGGTGGGAGCTTTATGTATCCTATCGCCGTTGTATTGGTTATCGGGTTGGCACTGTCAATCGAACGTTGGGTGTTCTTGATGGGCGCACGCTCATCAAACCGCAAAGCAACGGACCGTATATTACCCTTACTAAAAGAAAAAGATTACAGTGGAATACGCGAAATTACGCGTAAAAACAATACCCCTGTTGGTCGTATTGTAACCGCCGGTTTAGCGCGTTTACAGCGCAGTTCACGTCGTGATGAGGTGGAATATGCGATGGAAGAAATCGTGATGGAAACTGTGCCTCGTTTAGAAAAACGCACATCCTACATCTCGACGCTAGCGAATATAGCAACGCTACTCGGGCTTTTAGGTACGATTATGGGTCTGATTGCCGCGTTTACAGCCGTTGCAACCGCAGAGCCATCTGAAAAAGCGAGCTTATTGTCGCAAAGTATCTCTGTTGCAATGAACACCACCGCATTCGGGTTGATTTCAGCCATTCCACTGTTGCTTCTTCATTCAATGATTATGGAAAAAACCACCGAAATCGTCGACAGCTTAGAAATGAGCGGGACGAAATTTTTGAATATTCTTGCTAACACAAATGCATTTGCTGCTCGCTCTCGTTCTAGCGATAAGCAAGGCTAACAATTAAACGACTTATTAAGTCGCTCTAATTACGAAGATATTAATGTGTTAATAATGAATTCAAATTTTCCGACTGGCGGTTGCTATGCGTAGAAGCAGATTTAGACAGCGTGAAGCGGAACTTGATATTACCTCGTTCATGAACTTGATGATTATTCTTGTTCCTGTACTTCTTATGAGTATGGTTTTTTCCCATGTCTCAGTTCTCGATTTGAAATTGCCGGATCTCGCCTCCGATCCGAGCAAACAAGATGAGAAAAAAGAAGCACTGGAATTGGTAATCACCAAAGATGAACTGGTTGTCAATTATCCTGCGGGCGCTCCATTAAGACGCATACCAAAGATTGAAAATGAAGAAACGGGTGAACTCGACTACGACTTCAAATATCTCTCTTTGGTGTTGCAAGAAATTAAGCGCAAGCTTAAAGATCAAGAAATCGAAAAAGATGACATTTTGATTATGTCGCAGCCCGATACTGACTATCAAACCATTGTTAAATCAATGGATACCGTTCGTAGTTTTAAAGCGGTTGTTGTGGCGTCGGTAGTAGAAGCCGAGCTCTTTCCGGTTATTTCTTTAGGTGATGCGCCTGTTGACTCAGCGTCAGCAACAGTAGTGCCTGTATCATCAGCACCTGTAACACAAGGAGCTGCACCATGAAGATGTCGATGCATTCAAAACGCATGGCGCGGCACCATAAGCGCAACTCACGTACTTCTAAGTTGAACCTCGTTTCGTTGATGGATATTTTTACGATTCTGGTTTTCTTCTTGTTGGTTAACTCATCCGACGTAGAAGTATTGCAGAGTAATAAAGATATAACGTTGCCAGATTCTATTGCCGAGAAAAAGCCCGCAGAAACCTTGGTGGTTATGGTGAGTGGCAAAGATATCTTGGTTGGTGGTCGTAAAGTTGCGGATGTCGCAACGGTTCAGGCGAGCACAGAATCGATGATTAAAGGCCTTCAAACTGAGCTTAAGTATCAGGCGGAACGTAAGCCTTATCTCTCAATTGAAGAGGAAAAGGCTGGTCGTGATATTAACGTCATGGCCGACAAAGACACGCCTTATGCTTTGCTAAAAAAGATTATGACAACGTGTGCAAAATCTGAGTTTCGTAATATTTCATTAGCGGTAAGTCAGGTTGAAGATGATTTCGAACCTGTTGATGCAGCTATTCCCGCTGCTGTAGGGGGTTAACATGGCGTTAATGTTTGCTCCACCTAACCCTATGCTACCTTGGAGTTCGTCGGTCGAAGACGATAAGCGCTTTTTCAAAATATTGGGTGTGTTATCTATCCCTTTTCTTTTGCTGGCGCTTATCATCCCGTTCTACGATGTTCCAGAGATTCCACGTGAGGTATTGGAAAAAATTCCGCCACGTCTAGCGCAAGTGCAACTAGAAGAGCAGGAATTGCCACCACCTCCACCGCCGCCTGAACCCGAACCAGAAGAAGAGGAGGAGCCTGAGAAAAAGCCGGAAGAGAAACCGGAAGAACCAGAACCCGAGCCTATTCCCGTTGAAAAAGAGCCAGAGCCTGCGCAATTAATTGAAGAAGCACGCGAAGTTGCGGAAGCCGAAATCAATCAGTTTGCCGATGCGTTAAGCGACATGCGCGACGCTTTTGACTTGAGTGACGTAAATGCTGATCTGACCCAGAGTACTGGCGAGGCGGCAGAGCTTGATCGTTCGATTATTACGTCTGGAGCCACATCAGGTAGCGGCGGTATAACGACGTCCAATATGAGTCGTAATACGGGTGGTGTTGCATTATCCGGTAAGGAAAATACACGTGTTAGTAGTAAGTTAGCTGACGCAACTGGTAAAGCGACTAAGGGCAGCAAAAACGGTAATCGCGATAAGTCTTTCCGTAGCGACGAAGATATTCGTAAGGTTATGGATCAAAATAAAGGGCGTATTTATGCCATTTATAATAAGGCTCTTCGTTCTAATCCGACGCTTGAAGGCAAAGTAGTATTTAAAATTGTTATTGACGCCAATGGTAAAGTATCAGCCGCATCGATAGTGAGCAGCGAATTAGACGATCCCGCGCTTGAACGGAAACTTCTTGCACGCTTGCGTTTAATTAACTTTGGTGTCAAAGCAGTTCTTAAAACAACACTTAATTACTCGTTTGATTTCTTACCGTATTAAACGGCTAGCTAATAGAGCTCGGTTGTAACCGTTCGTTTTTAATAGATAGAAAACCCGCCTAATAGCGGGTTTTTTTTGCTCTAAATTTAACGATGCAGAAATCGAATTCAGCACTAGTTCCCACGGTCCTCCGTGGGAACTCAACCCCGCCTACTTCGCCAGACCATACGCATTACCACGCGGAGTGTGGGAACGAGACGCGAGTCGATTTTTTAAGGGCTAGGTTTGAGAGAATGCCCTTAACCTTATATTTGACGAAATAGATTCAAGACTAGTTCCCACGGTCTTCGTGGGAACGAGACATCGATTTTTTAAGGGCTAGCTTTTGAGTGAGTGCCTTAACCTTATATTTGGCGTAACAGATCTTACAGGTTTAAGGTCATTGCATAGCTATCGATATTTTCAAAATAGATTTTAAAATGTAAGCGCCAATCCAACCACACCCTTATTAAGGTTGATATAATTCGTTAAATTACGGCTTCCAATATTCAACAAGGAAGCACTATGCCAATTAAGCGTAT
>JBLIMQ010000100.1:0-15913 GCA_047638775.1 Flavobacteriales bacterium | reverse complement strand
TTTGTCCGTCACTACCACTAATACCATCACTTCCGTTCGTTCCATCGGCGCCATTCGCTCCACCAATACCGTCAATTCCATTCGTACCATTGATGCCGTCAGTACCGTCAGATCCTGCGATACCGTCAACTCCTGCGGTACCGTCAACTCCTGCGGTACCGTCAACTCCTGCGGTACCGTCTTTTCCATCGTCACCGCTACATGCGGCCAGTGCAAGTATGGGGAGAGTTGTGATTACTACTCGACGAATTACGCGACTCAATAAGGTTTGTTGCATATTTTGCTCCAATAGACTTGTTAACAGCTTGAGATAAAGGTTGAGCCGAGAGGGTAGGCAAGTTAGATGACGGTTCTGTGAAGGATAAATGAATGTTTTATGGCACTAATATGAACGTGCATAGGTATACGTAGCGAATAACAAACAAAGCATTTTCCTCGCGACTTGAGAAAGGGGCGCGCATCTGAGAGTCTTGCTTGGCATGCAATAACTGTTCATTAGGGTTTGTGAGCGTGAAATTAAACTTAGATGCCCCCTGTGTTGGGGTAGTTGTCGTACCATTTTCATAGTGGCCATTGGATTGGGGGCAAAACTTCTGGGATTTCGACTCGTCATGCCCACTCGCCATGAATTGTATAACCTAATGATTTAATGGTATTTTATTTACATTTTACGAGCGAGTGTCCTCGAATACGTTTGTCGAATACGTTTCGCAAAGTTTATTAGGTCTTGAAGTTTCATTGCCGCACAAGGGAATTTATGAAACTACAGCTTAAACATTTATTCAAATTTAATAGGCAGGTCGCAATTAAGCGGCCATCGAAGAGATTCAGCTGTATGATGAGGAACTATACCTACAGTTCTTAGGGAGCACCCAACTGCCCCGCCTACATATATATCAGTCACGGAGGTCCTAAAAGTGGATAACGTTGAATTTACAATATTATTGAGAAAGCCAGAATATCCAGTCATTATCATTTCTGTTAATCAACTGTATTCGGCATTTAACATAAATGATCTTGCACGCAACTGCGTAAAGTCAATCCCGCGAGGTAGTGATACCTACGTGAAGGTAATTGATTTAACCGGTGAAGAGTTCTGGTATACCACTGACAGCCATGTCTTAGCGCCGGGGTTTTCATTCAAAAAGTGGACTAAAAAGAGTATCATCGAATTATTTAACGATAGTTTAGGCGCCAATAATAGTAAGCTAGTATATTCGTTAAAATCAATTTCAGGTAAGAGGCTTGATCGTATAATTGGCGACATTTGCAACAGACTAAATGAAGCAGAAGTATGTGATTCATAAGTAACAAACGGGAGTTGTCTTCTGTTCTAGAACTTAAAGATATAGTAGTGGAAATTGTTCGAACAAAGAAACCGGATAAAAATGTATACGAAGATGAGTATCAAATACTCTCAAAACTATTCGATTAATTCTGAACTGCATAACAAAAAGCACCAGCCTAAAAATACCTATGAGCATGAGACAAACATTAATCGTTAATTCTAGATATAACCATGACACTAATGTCGTAGGCATCGGCATAGTAATACATGAAACTGATGATAGTGCTGGTGGTAGAAAAGGTGAAGTAATCGATAGGGTGAGCGAGTCATATTCTGGCATTACGCCTAACTTAAGCGAAATACTGGCGTTATACCGCGCACTGGAAATTGCTATACAACGAGATTACAAAGTAGTTGAATTAATGTCCGATTGTAATCCGCTTCGCAAGTCCTTGAAAAAGAGCTACGAAGAAAGGCTTCAATTCGATCGCCCCGACTTATACGGTAAGATATTGAATATGACTACACATTTTGATACCGTTAAATTCGGGTTAAAACCTGGAAGAAAAAACCAGACAGCACGCGGCTTATCTTTAGTTGGAACGAAAGAGATGGAACCACTTGTAAATGAATATTTCGTCGAAATATGTTGCACCAGTAGCCCAAGGCTAACAAAACTATAAACCAGAACCCAAAAGTACCGAGCATTATATTAGTTTAATGCTCAGTATAAACTACAACATACTATTGCTGCTCCACCCTACTTTGGCTCTAGTTATAACGACGTTAGGTGCCCAGATGGATTCACGTATAAAACAGTTAAACTCCATTGTTGCTGCATTAATCTTCTGTATCGCCGCTTATTCACTTTCCGTCGTGATTAACAGTATTGATGATGCGTATCAAAACTGGTCAACGTTCTTTGATAGGCAGGGAAGCCTCTACCCTACACTGATCACGCTTATTACCGCTCTAGTTCCTGTATCGGCGGCAATTATTTCCTACCTTGTATATGTAGATATGCGCACCTATATAATTCTATTGCCCACAGTACATGTACTATTTTTTCTTCCAAGTTATGTATCTTACGGCATGGTATTTTTAATTTTGATATGGTAGCTTTCCAAATATGTATTTAAAATAACTTAAAATTTTGTAAACCTGACCAAAATTACTCTGCTATTTTGTGCAATACACTGCAGCGTTTTTGTACAAAAATGCTCCGTAATTTTGGCAGGTTATAACGACGTTATATTTGATCGGGAGTTATTGCTGTAATCATGGTCTTATCGACTCTAAGAGTTCGCAGTTTGGAACTACTTTTATGCATTATCTGTGCGACTGTGATCGAGTGTTTTTCCCTCTTTGTATTGGGTTGGGATTTTTCCTTATCAATTTATACTGCTATGAATAGCTTGTTGTCGCCACTAAGTTCTGTTGGCTGGATGAATGGCGCTGTATATGTAACACAAATGATTCTGTTGGGCATCTTTGGTATCATGTTTATACGTATAAAATTCCTCAGGCTGATGTTGTTTCAAGTGCTTACTCTGATTTGGGTTCTATTTGGTTTTTTGTGCTTGGCTAGCGCATATTGAAATAATGCAAAAATATGACAAAAGATTATGAAGTCGTCAGCAAAACTGGCTATAACTCTAAAATGCTGCGTATTTTCACGCAGGCTATTGCGACGTTATCAGCTCAAATAAGATCCGGATAATATCTAATGAATTATGAAATAAAAGAAATAAAACCGCAGCATGACGCTAAGATCTGTGAGATTATTAAGAGCGTTGGCGAAGAGTACGGAGCAATTGGAGAAGGTTTTGGTCCATCAGATCCTGAGGCAAATACCATGAGCCAGAACTATAAAGATGATTCTTCTAGCAAGTATCTAGTTGCTACGATAAACGACACTATTGTTGGCGGTAGTGGCGTGGCGTCATTCAATGGAAGCTATGAAATTTGTGAGTTACGTAAGTTATTTCTACTTCCGGAAAGTCGTGGCTTAGGTCTTGGCAAGAGACTTACTGAAGATTGCTTGACGTATGCTAAAAGTAAAGGGTACAAAAAGTGTTACCTAGATACGTTAAAAAATATGACTTCTGCAATTTCACTTTACGAAAATCTTGGGTTTCAATATTTAGATAAACCTTTCGAAGGAACGATTCATAATGGCTGTGATGTTTGGATGCTAAAAGAGCTGTAAAATGCACATAACAAAACCAAAAATGAAATCAGTATCTCCAGCAAAAAAACGCCTATACTTTTGGCTGCAACAACGCGCGACGTTATGACCAATAGAACCGAAAAGATAGAGGACAATTGATGGATTACAATGAACAAAAAATAAACTATTCACCGTTAAGCCAAGATATAGTTATTAATGGGCAGGTAATAAGTGTTTTCATTTATGAAGACGCGGACGGACGCTGGATATTAGAGGCGGAAGATGTAAATAAAAGCTCTTATCTTTGGAACGAAACATTTACAACTGATCGGTTAGCATTGAATGAAATAAATGAAGTTTTGAAAAATGAAGGTGTAGAATCGTTGTTTGGCAGTAGGTAGGAAATCGGAAATAGATTCAAGCTCTAAGCGACAAACTAATGTCATAATAAGTTGTTCCACTGTGACACGCTTTGCTACTTTTTGGTGTAAAGTCGCAAACTTCTATTTTACACCAAAAACCGCTCCGCAAAACGTGCGCGAGAGCAAAGCGTTAGCAGCCCGATAGGGAAATGGAGTATCGTAACTTAATGAACAAGATATTAGTAATAGTAGTTACCTTAGGAGCCTTGATTGGTTTCGACAGAATTACGAAAATACACGCCATAGAAAGCCTTAAGGGTAGCGAACCTCTATCCTATTTTGGCGGATTATTTCAATTAACCTACCATGAAAACAATGGTGCAATGTTAAGCCTTGGGTCTCAACTACCTGACAGCCTTAGATTCTACATTTTCACACTCGCGGTAGGTTTTGCATTATTAGCAGGCACTGTGTATATTTTCTTTAAACCCCTATCAAAGATAAACCTTACTCTAGCATTGCTTATAATTGGTGGCGGGCTTGGTAATCTTTACGACAGAACATTTAATGACGGCTTTGTCGTTGATTTCATGCTGCTCGCTGTAGGCCCCGTTAAAACAGGTGTGTTTAACGTTGCTGATATGGCAATTATGGCTGGAGCCTTGGGTATGCTGTTTTTTAGCACCAAATGGGGATCACAACGTAACAAGTAAATTATGAATCAGCACAAAATTAAAGATGAAACTATAGCATTTCCGGTTTATTCTTTGGAATTGGAGCACTTCTCTGAATTATCGGAAGTATCATTTCCTAGCGAATACTTCGTTCTTCTATTAGCAGCCGACTATAGTGCCCTAGCCGAAAAGGAAATTTCCGATGTTTCGCTATTGCTAATAGATAGAGGTTTAAAGTACATATTGTGTTGGGGCAATGATTGCGAAAAGGCTCATGATGCATTTGATCTGGGTAATATATTGTGGGAAGAAGAGAACGCTACTGAAAATCACGTAATGTCTACTTGGCACAATGATGAATCATTTGAGGAGGCGCTCAGGTTTTGTCTTTATAATGCATTACTTGGCGATGAATTTCGCAATAAGACAAATATCGTAGTGGTTTCGGTATCAAATGCAGTAACCAATCAGAAGCTGGGTTTTCTAAATGATATTTGTTCGCTCCATAATGCAGTTGGCGTACAACAAATTTGTCCAGTTGACGTTATATCCGAAAATCAAGGAGAGATTAATGAAAATAGTTAGTACTATAATCGTAATGATTGTTGTTTTATATGGACTTAGTTCGTGCGGCGAAAAGGACGTGTCAATCAAAATTGAGATTGTAAATGAAACTACAGCATTGGTGAATGGTACCCGGGTTGGTGTAGATAGAGTTCTTTCGGAGTTGACAAAGTATATTGATGGAGAGTATGAAAACTTGTACTCCATCGATTTCAGTGAATCCAATAAAGAGAAAGCGGATTATATTGAACTAGAGATAAAAATCTTAAGTGAAGCACTTGGCGTAGCCATAAATAAATCAAAATAGATATAACAAACAATTCCAGTGCGCGCTACGCGCCGGACGCCAATTGCGGCATTTGCTTTATGTATACGTCGCGAGCATTATTGAACAAATCAAATGCCACAATCGCTACTGAATATGGGCGAAATACTCTAAAATATACACTCGGCTAAATTGGAGAACTGTTTGGAAATGGAATCATTAAGTCAAGATAAAATAGAAAGGCATGTCTATATTGACTTTTTAAGGGTTGCAGCGATTCTTCTAATGTTCATTTATCACGTAAACATGGTGTTCGTAGCGGAATGGGATTGGCATATTAAAAACGATAGCCAAAGCAATGTATTAATGGAAGTGAATTACTGGATGGCATTTTTTAGAATGTCTCTGTTGTTTTTCGTGTCGGGATTTATTTCTTGTATTCTTCTTGAAAAGCTATCCAATACAACTTTCATTATTCAGCGATTTAGTCGGCTAATTATCCCTACAGTTATTTGGACGTTCATTTTAGTTGCACCTCAAATTTATTTTGAGCGAAAGCTACAAGGAAATGATTTTACGTATTTAGAGTTCTATAGAACGTTTTTACAATTTAATTGGTGGCCAAACGGAAATTTTCACTGGTTGCACCTTTGGTTTATACCTTATCTTTTTCTTTATAATATGATATCGATACCCGCGTTTCGTTTTCTCCAACAATTTCGTGGTATTGCTGTGCTTGAGACAGCATCTCAAAGCACTTTACGTCTAATCGCTCTATTTGTGGTAATTGCAATCATTCCGTATACGATTCTAAGTGTCCATTACCCGGTAACATACGACCTAATACACGATTACGCGAGGCACTCACAATTTATTTTCTTTGTATTTGCCGGGTTGCTTTCGTATAAGTATAAGCAGATTATGTTAGCTATAGAGCTTAATAGAGCATTAATATTTCGTTTGGCATTTGCATCCATCATTGCAATAAACATTGTACGGTGGAACGGATTGGAACCGAAAAATATATGGGATAATTGGCTAAGTCATCCTATATCATGGTTCTACTTGGGGTTACTTAACGTAAATTCATGGTTGTGGGTGTTGACGATACTCGGATATGGAAAGAGATATATAAAAAAGGTGGTAAAGTGCTCACGTATTGTAACAACGCTGTATATCCCTTCTATATTTTGCACCAAACAGTCATTGTGGTAGTAGGCTACTATGTTGTACAAACTCGAGACGATGCGGCATTTAAGTATGCATTTCTACTTATTACGTGCTTCATAATTAGCGCTTCTATTTATCACTTGTATATACGGCCTTTTAAAATCGTAAGATATACCTTTGGTGCAAAATAGCATAAACGGTTGCACCCAGACACCAGAAACGAGAAACGAGAAACCACTATCGGGGAATTTGGATGATAGAGTTCTTACACGTATTTTTTGGATTCGCCTCACTGATTAGTGGCATTGTAATCGTACTGATTAAAAAAGGGAGTCATAAACATCGGTTGATTGGCCGGCTCTATGTGCTGTCCATGTTGGGGCTTAACTTGACCGCGTTTGGAATATATAAACTATACGACGGCTGGGGGTTTTTCCACTGGATGGCGATAGCTAGCTTAATACCCTTATTGGCCGGTTACTTCGCGATACTCTACAGAAGAACTACTGCACACTACTATTTCATGTGTTGGTCATATATTGGGCTTCTCTGTGCGACCGTTAGTGAAATATTTGCTCATGTGCCGGCTGCGACTTTATTGTTGAACGAGGTATCAAATATCGATACTATTCTCATTTTATGTTTAATTGGATCTGGATTTTATTTTTTACCCAAATACCAGTATCGATATATACACAAGGACTAGCAGGCGCTTGCAGACTAACAGCTGGTGTCGAGCGGTAGCCAGCTGCCCGTAATATTATCAAGATAGATAACCATTCGCCAGAAACCCATTACCTTCCGATACTAATGGTTACTCAAGTGAGCGTCCCCGCTTTTCTCATTCTTCGATCTAATTAGGCGTGTTCGTTTTAAAAAAGAAAAACGCGTAACAGATATTAAATCGCTTACGCGGAACATTATTTACTGAATAAAACCGATTTTAGCCCTATCCTTTTGGCGCCTATCCCTAGAGGCACTTCTTTTTAGCTGTGAAATTGTGTCTTTTTGTTTTTCGTCGAATAGCCACACTTCAACACGTTGATTTTTAATTCTATTACGACCAAGGTTTGAGGCAATTGGCATGTAGGCGCCAAAGCCCAGTACGGATTCTGTTGGTATGTTCGCACTATGTAGTGCGGATTTTACGACACTTGCGCGAAGTCGAGATAATATACCTGCGCGTTTTTCATCTTGGTCTAAGTCGCCAAAGCCAATAAGTTGTATACGCTTATTAGTATTGTCGGGCTGGCGGATATAATTTGCAAGGCGCTCGATGTCTCGTTTTGAGCGATTGTCAAGTTCGGCACTTCTATGTTGAAAACGAAAATTAATTGATAGCCGGTCGGCATGCTGAATAATCTCCATGTACTCACTGGGACCTTCCAAATCCTCAGTGATTGGAGTCTGTATAGGGTTAAGTGATACAAACCCCACGCTATCTACAACGAATTGGGCACTTTCGCTCTGGATAAATTGTAGGAAGTCCAGTACTCGGGGGTTCCGTTGGTTTTCGGCGGTGTAAAGATAAAGCCGTCGAGCTAAAGGATAGTCCTCTGTTGCGACGTGTAATCGGCTGGGCTCTAAAGGAAGCGTATAGCCGTCAGCAATACTTAAGGCTTTAGATTCACGCACAGATGCTAAGCCTACAAAACCAATACCTGAAGGATCATTTGATACTAAATCTGAAAGGTGATCGTTAGATTCAAAACGTTCGGTACTTTTTGCTAACGTAGCTTTACCGAGTACCAGCTTCCTAAACGTATCCCATGTCCCTGAGTTTTTATCGCGCGCATAAGTATGAATAGGTATATTGCCGCCACCTAGCTCGGACCAGTTCTGAATCTCTCCCGAAAATATCTCGGATATATCATTTACCGTTAAGGAGCTGATTCGGTTAGACTTGTGAACAATAATTGCTAATCCATCAATAGCGGCGATGTTTTCAGCCTGCATAGATTTCATACTACCCAAAGTAGCAAGCTGTAACTGTTCTTTTACTTTAATAGGGCGCGATGACATTGCTATATCGGCTGTTCCTGCGTTCAGGCCTTTAAAACCCGTGCTCGAGCCATGAGCGGAAATCTTTATTGATAATAGTTTCTTATTATCGTAAGCACTAATAATAGTTTCGTTTTCTATAGGGCCCTCGGTTTGATGAATATTTTGTAAGCCCAGTTCACTTAGGTAAAGTTTCACCCATTCGGGTACTAACTTTGCGCCTAGTGTATTTGAACCTAGTAAACTTAAGATGCGACCGCTTTCATAATCTGAGATTGGTCGAAGTTTTTGGTTCTGGCTTTGGCCTTGGTGATGAAGTGTGGCCTTTTCTTCCGCGGATATAGCCAATGTAAGTGCTGATAAAAATATCAAGACGAAAACAGAAAGATAGTAAGTAAGCTTTCTCGTCATATAGTAAACCTCCGGTTAAATGAAAGCTAAAATACTGCCAAAGTGTTACGATTTTATGACAGGTACTTTTACGCTGCGCAAAACTATATTGAGTGTGTTGTATACTCTGCATAATTGAATATTGAGTACGGATGTCGATGTTTTCTATAGTGAATACTCCGCCAAAAATGTGTACGAAGTTGTTTATCGCAACCTTGATGTCGAACCTAACAACGAATTAGAGGTCGAATTAGAGGTCGAATTAGAGGTCGAATTAGAGGTCGAATTAGAGGTCGAATTAGAGGTCGAATTAGGGGTCGAATTAGGGGTCGAATTAGGGGTCGAATTAGGGGTCAAGTTTGAGTAAAGACGAGTGTTATTTGAGCGGATCAGCATATCTAATTAAATAAATGATTTAACCAAGGGTATTCATCAATACCCACATCACGGGTTCTTCTGTGATTGTAATATTGAAATCGTAAGGTAGTTTATATGAAGCAGTTAACCGTGATCTTTCTAGCTTTACTCGCTCAGTTAAGCTTTGGCAGTGCGCCGCATGCGGATATAAGTAAAGCTTGGTTTCAGCCCAAGTTAATCGAAAGTCACGATGCAACAGTATGTGATCCCCTGCTTGCCGGATATACGCAGTATTTTACAGGGACCGGTAAGTCCAATCCCCTTAAGGCTGATTTCCATGGAAACCGTGAAAACACGGAGTCCTTAAAAAATATTACACGTTCTCTGTCCGAAATACCGTGGGTGGCGTTAGATACTCAAGGGTATACGCTGCCGTCATCAGAGAAATTAAGAATTGCCGAGACTAACGTTGATGGACAATATTTTGGTTTAATTCAACGCAATTTTTCAATAGGTTGGAGAGAGGGGTATAGCATGGTGATTGCTACGGATAAGCCCTTCGCGAGTTTGGATATTCCCAGTGATGGGCTTAGCGGGTATTTTTCTGACAATGAGCTTGTCGCAATTACTAAGCATGAAAATGGTGAGTACGAGCTTCTCTCGAGGGCCAATCCAAAGCTCAACGACTCTCAAAATGCCATCTACGTCACTCCGGTAAATACTTACAGTAAAGATCAGCAAATATACGTTCTATTCGCACTCAGTCGGTTTGGTAAGGGTGCGGCTCAAGGGGAGCGCTATGGTGTGTTTAAGGTAGCCAATGAAGGTAGCCTCAATTTAGTGTGTGAAATCCAAACTGAGCCATCTAGAAATGAAATCGAAAAACACCGAAATGCAATAAATGTACTACCCAAATATATAAAGGTGGTCTCAGATATGTTGGGCGGAGGTGGTAACTGCGGCACGTTAAATTCACCTGCGCGTGCCCGTGGTGCCATGGATGATGCATTTGAATCGATGATCTACCGACCGTGGGCTAATAATTTTGCAGGGCGTTATTCTCGATGGGATAACTCGGAACAACGAATCAACGCCATGGTTAAAAACCTAAAAAAATGGGGCTATACCGGAATATGGAACTATCACAAGTTTAACGAATTTGAATCATTAGGGTCCACTGTAGAAAACCAGTTAAGTAGATTTTATGCCGACAACTATAATTTGGATCAAGAGCACGCGAATGAATGGGCATTATCATCGATCGCTTATGCCTTAGTGATGGCGTTTAATCACGGACAGGTGTACGACAAAAATTTCGGATTGCATAAGCTTATATTAGATGGTGTAAGTGCAGAACAATTGTTGACTGCGACAATCCCTTCCAATATTGACGCATTGAAGGGTTACGGAATGGAGGGTGGTGATAGTTTATTGGCCTATGCAATCCTGCGTCCGGGTTTGGTAAAAGTATTGTTGGAAAAGGGTCTTGATCCCAACAAGGGAAATAATTTCAATAAAACACCACTAATGTACGCGGCCCAATTTAATGATATTGAATCGGCAAAACTGTTATTAGAATATGGCGCCGATACAGATATATCGACTACGAAAGCGTTCGATAGTTGTACCTACACAATACGAAGCAAAAATGTAACGGCATTACATTATGCGGTGCGGTACGCCTCTGAAGAGTTTATTAGACTATTGATTGACCATGGCGCACTAAAGACCATAAAGGATTCTAACAATAAGACGCCGCTTGATTACTTAGTGAATTTTGGTGGCCGGGTTTCGCATGGGCAACCAGATAATACCGCTTACGGTCTGGCCAATCGTCTGTTATCCGAAGGTGATGTCGAAAGCTTAAAAGACTTATTATCGCCGATATCTGAAGAACAGAGTCGAGTTCAATCAAAGAAAGAAAATTTAATTGGTGAAAAATTTTATCAAGAAAAGAGCTATCAACAAGCACTTACGCATTTTAGGCGTGCAATACTCATAAATAGTAAGGATTTTCGAGCCAAGAGTAACTTTTCTGTTACAGCATTAAAATTGGGGAAATCCGGCGAATCGGCTATGGTGTCCAATGACGTTATTCAAGCCGAAGCCAGCGATAAAATAAAATCGTCGGCATACTTTAACTTGGGTTTGGCGTGCGAAACGAACGGGAAGGATAACAAAAATTATCACGGACCTTTACACTATGATTCCATTAAGTATTGTTATCATTCCAGCGAAACCTTGCTTGACAATTTTTTGCATGCCTACGAGTTAAGGCCAACTAAGTCGCGATTAAATAAAATTGTAAAGGTGCTAAGCGATGTTAACCGGGAAGCGAACAAAAGAGCTTGTGCGCCGGCTAATTCCTCGACTGGCTTGAGGTCAATCTATATCGAAAAAGAACATGTGTATTTTCTGTTGGATAAAGGCGCGAATGTGCCCTATAAAACTATGTCATCGAATAGTGGCCGCGATAGCGTGATAGCAACAGAGATAAAGACATTGTCTTTATCGGTTGAATATGATCTTGTACGATGGAAAACATCAGATCAATTAATGCACTTCGATATCACCTTTGATAACGGCGACACCTGTTTTAAATGAAAATACGGAAGAAAAACATTTGAGACATAAAGCATGTAGGACAAGCGCTCATAAATCCACGAGCGCCAATTGCCGATAGACTAGCACGTGTACATCGACGATTAGATCAAATTCTGTAGGGAAAAGAAGCGAAGGTTTAAGTTATAGAACACCTGCTCGTTATAGACCCATAATCACATAAGCTCTGATATTAATGGTTATTCTAGTGGGCGCCCTCGCTTTTCTATTGGTTTAGGAAGAGCATAAAAATATGTGGAGTCAAGCGCAGTGAACACTATTTTTAAACTATGGCGCCTTAATTTTTTCCATTTTCGGATTGTTAGCCCCCATGTAACCATATTTGTTTTGGTGTGTTGTTATTGATTAATACGTTTTATATTGGGAGCATTTAACGTGATTTCGGCGGCGAAGAGCATGCTTCTGTCCTTGTCTGAGTTGAACCATTTATTGAGAACGTTGATATCGGGTACAACTTTTTGATCAAAAATTATCGACTGGTTCGCCCAGACTTGAATATTCTCTTCAAGGTTGAAGTGATCAGGAGAAATTAGAAGTGTAACTGAGGATACGTTAAGCGAACTCAGGCGAACAACGTTATTCTGTTTCTTTACTTCGGTAATGCTGGGCTGCTTGATATCTAAAGGATTGTTTACAACGAGCCAGTGTACGCGGGGGAACTCCCCTCCCGAGTCAACTTGCCACCGTAATAGATCGGGATAGGGGTTGCGAACCTTTAGGGTTGCAAAGTCCCGAATCTCCTTCTGTTTTTTTCCAAACCAATTCATGTCGTGCTTACCCGCCATCAAATGAAAGGTAATATCCCCACCAATACTGTTAACCTGTTTAAAAAATGATGTTACTGAGCTAGCCGAGAATATAGGATCTTTCCTGGTATTCACAGAGAGTATTGGCGTATTGGTAAAGTTGGCGACAAAGGTTGTGCCAAACGTCTTTTTCCCCGACAATTGGCCTGGCGAACCTATTAATGCTACGAATCCAGCGAACGGGGTTGGCATATGAGAGGCAAAATAGTACGCGCCTGAAGCGCCATCGGAAACCCCATGTATAAATATTTTATTTTCGTCAATATTGTAATCTTCTTTAAGCGTTTCGATTATTTTGGTAATGTTTTTTGCTTGAGATTCATACCACCATTTTGACGATCCCCAGGCGCTTGGATAGACTGATATAGTGTCGTCTATACGAAGTTTTTTGAGCCGTTTAATTGTACCTGATGATACTTTTTTACTCGAAAAACGCACTCCGCCGTGAAGATATATGTGTATAGGCATTGCATTTTTAGGATTGTAGGACTTCGGAATATCGATTGAATAATGTTATTTGTTTTTAAAACCTTCTAGCTTATGATCACGTTTGAAGGCGCCGCGCTGTACGGAATCGGAATAGACCCTATCCGAACGAATTTCATTAAAACGATTCCAAAATTTGTAGTCGGCGTTGTTACGCACTCCATCGTCATTATCGTATTGAGTTCCGTTTACATATATGGGGATAAAAATGGATACGACGGTTAACGCAATGGCAAATAAACATTTCATATAGGGGCTTCGATTAAGCGTCCCCGAAGTAGATTGCACTTGATCGTTATCATTAAACATCGTGAGACTTTATTCCTTGATTGACGATTTTTATAGGATTTTACGAGGCTTAGTCATGGTTGATTACTAAGCTATGTCAAAGCTATGTCTAACACTATCGTAGACGCAAAACCAAGCACGGGTATATTAAAGCTGCTAAGTTATCGTCTAAAGACCGTGCAAGATAACACTATCCCTACCCGGTAATTGTAAAAGTTAGTGGCTCTGCAAGCGCAACAATGGAAATTTTATAGTATTAGATTTTTGCGGCACCGGAGCGACTACAATAATTCGGCCGTAAGACAGCTTAAATAACGGCTTAAAATAACGGCTAAGCAAGAATGAGTATGATTGAATTTAAGCGTCCGCAGGATACTGTGCGGTTACGTCGCATTGCCTTGGCTGCACAAGGTTTACTGCAAGCACAGCCTTATGGCCGTGGGCTGGAGGGCGCGCGTAACACCATTAACCACTTAGGTTACGTGCAGATTGATACAATTTCTGTGGTCGAACGCGCCCACCATCACGTGCTTCACACACGGGTACCTAAGTTCACACCCGCCATGACAGATCAAATGCTGCTAGACGGCGATATTTTTGAGTATTGGTCACACGCAGCAGCTTTTTTACCCAGTGCGGATTATCGCTTCTCTCTACCGTACAAACACGCCATTAAAAGCGGCCAAACCCACTGGTATAAAACCCTTGATAAGAAACTCATGAATGAACTATTGGCGCGCATACGATCAGATGGCCCCTTGCGCTCTAGAGATGTCGAAAGTAATAGCAAGAAGCGTACAGGCTGGTGGGATTTGAAACCCGCTAAGAAAGCACTAGAACAGCTCTATATGGAAGGAGACCTAATGGTTAGCGACCGCAAGGGCTTTCAAAAAACATATGACTTAACAGAGCGGGTACTGCCATCGACGGTAGATTCAACAATGCCAAGCATGGAAGAGTTTGCGGCGCATATTGTAGACCAACAACTGCGTTGTCACGGCTTCGCTTCGCTTAAAGGCCTAACGTATTTGCGTCGTAATTCAGAATTGCGTAAAGCTGTGAAGGCTTTGGTAAACGAAAGGCTCGCGCAAAATACTTTAGAACAGCTGCAGGTAAGTAGTGGTGAAGTATTTATATTAAAACCCGGCACTCTTGAACGCCCACTCACTCAACTTAGTAGCCGCATGTTAATTCTTTCACCTTTCGACAATAGCGTAATTCAGCGGGATAGGCTGAAGGTTCTATTTCAATTCAATTATCAAATAGAGTGTTATGTACCCGAGGCTAAGCGTCAATATGGATACTTCTCTTTACCACTACTTTACCGTGGCGAGTTTATAGGGCGTATGGATTGTAAAGCGCATAGAAAAACATCTCATTTAGAAATAAAAAATCTACATTTAGAACCGCACGAATTTGATGAGGACGCCGTCATTGCCGCATTCGTAAGCGCTGTCACGCAATTTGGTCACTTTCAAAATTGCGAAATTATCTCTTTGACAAAAGTATATCCGAAAAAATTAACCAAACCTTTGCGCACTGCTCTTTTAGGTTCATGAGCGAGAATACAGCATAAATTTGGACGCACTTTTTTCATAAGTATTCGGAAATATTTTGCCAAACACTCGTTGATATCCGTCCCAGAAGCTGAACGTTACTAATGTGATGCCATAAGTCACGTCATAAGTTAAGCCAAGCGTTAGTACTCAAGCTAGGCCATTAACTAGGCTATAAGTTAAACCACTCTTAGGTCCATAGTATTTATGGCATCGCCAACAACTCAACCCAATTACGAATATCGGCACGCACCTCATGCAATGAGCGTAACCCTGAACCAAACACCACGTTATGGAACTCCTTAATATCAAACCGACTACCCATGATTTCTCGGGCTCTTTTTCGCTCAAACATGATCAAATCACTTCCTAATATATAGCTAAGCGACTGGCCCGGCATTGCGATATAACGATCCACCTCAAGTTCAATTTCAGTCCGCGACATGACAGTATTTTTCATCATGAAGGCTATGGCCTGCTCGCGCGACCATCCCCTTAAGTGTAAGCCAGGCTCCACAATCAGCCGGCTTGCAGCCCAAAGGTGCTTAGCCATCATTCCTTGCCTATCAAGTGTGGAAGAGTAGAGCCCCATCTCATCGGCAAGATATTCCGCATAAATCGCCCAGCCTTCGCTAAGACCTGATGTCCCGCTTTGCGCATCTGAAGCGAGTGTCCCGCGAGGATAACAAAGGACTGGCAAAATGTCAGCCTAAAGACTCTGCTTCTGTTATTTTTTCCGTAGTTCATTTGCGGTTAATAGTACAAGAATACCCAATCCAAAAATACAGCTGAGCAGGGTGTTAGACTTAGTGCCCAGTATTTTCGCCATGGGAAAAACCAAATTTCGAACTAGTGAAATTAGCTTTCACAACTAAAAACGAGAATAAGCAGATATGAAATACGTTTTTATTGTC
>JBLIMQ010000099.1:0-16528 GCA_047638775.1 Flavobacteriales bacterium | reverse complement strand
ATTTACGACACCGGGACGATTGTTTTTGATCAGGTATTGGGGAAATTAAATTATAAAGTGAGACCGGTCACTTCGTGAATTCCGGACGTTATTTTATGCACGTTCCTAAGGTTCATCTAAACTAAGTCCGCTCGTATCCGGAACAGGTATATTAAGTTCCTCTTTATTTTTACTCAATTGGGCTCCAGGCTCGGCTATCGAAAACCCAGGAACAACAACATCCTTAACCTCCTTCTCCGTCTTTTCATGCGCTAACAATAAGTCTGCCCCCGCTTCAGCCAAATCAATTTCAGAAAAATCGAACTCTCTCGATTCAAAAACAGGTTTTTCATTCGCCTCTAACAAGTCTCCTACCATGGCTTTAACTGTATATGCACTCGTATCAACTCGAATAGGCGTAACAGTCTTTTTTTCACTGTCCGCCAACAGCTCAGTGCCCGCTGGCGCCATATTATACGCCGGAGCGGTGATATCCTGCTGATACGAAAAAGCATTCCCACCTACAGCTCCACGTGAAGACGATAGATCTGAAGGTCCTGAGGAAGACATCTCCGGCCGAGAAATAATTTTAGTAGACACAGGAGACTTCTGCTCTGGTGTCGGCACTTTATTTGGTTTATCTTTGAACGTTTCTTGATCCGTCGGCGATGGAGTGCTGGGCTCTTCGTGCTCAACGATATCAACACGACAACCGGCTTTTTTAATCGCGACTCGATATTTCGTTGCGGTTGCGAAATCTAAATTCTTTTTTAAAACAACCGATTTACCAGAAAACAAAGTCTCAACTTGTGCCGATGACACTTTAAAAAGTCCCTGAACTTTTTTCTTTGAATCGACAAGGTCGGCGCCTCGAACGAGCTCGCCCTTGAACACTAAATTGTATTTTTCTGTAGCCATTACGCCCTCACCAACTTACACAAACCGGAATAGAACTAACACACTCCCCAGCACTTAAAAGCTAGGGTTATTTATACAGTATAGACGCTATGATTTTTAATTTGACACTCTGTTTGAACCGCCGCACAGTTCAAAAAACAACAATACATAGAAAAAACGGATTACTCTCAAGTGTTTAAAAAGTATTGCGTATAGATTTTGTCTACATTTTTTAGGACACTCGACTTGAGCTCAATTTTAGAATTGACTAAAACATCTTTCAGCCCCAATAAAGAGTGTAAAGAATAGTAATGTTCTGCCAAAGGTCGATAGCTCAAGTGCCATGGTTCTCGCGCAACACCGCCCTTAAAAACGGCATATGGCCGGTAAAAACCCATATCGTCGAGCGTTGTCATTTGATCGTTCAACCATTGATGAAAACGGAACTGATCACCACCGGCATCACATTCTTCGAGCGTTAACTGTAATGAGCGACCATCGCACAGTGAGTTAGCATCATAGATGTCTATTTCAGTTCCCCAATGGTGACGCGATGCCCCTGGCAATGCCGACCAACGAAGAATTGCATCGACACATGCATCGTCAGATAAATTTTTGCGCTCAAGTTCACGGCCATCAAGCCCCAAAATAGGGCGAATGCCGGTAGCCTTTTCATTCCATATCTGCAACTGCTTCGAAAAATTACGAAAACCACTCGCGATACGTAAATCATACCCATCCTGCCAAGCCAAATCCTTTAGCTGCGTAATCGCCACCACGGCCGCGGAATGCACAGGCGCGTCAAGCGAATCAAAGTCGATTTCTTTTTCTGAAAGGCCGAATATTAACAATTCTCTAGTCACAATCTGGTTTTTTGCTCTCATTTTTCGAATCTCGACGCAAATAAATTGCAACGAGGCGTTTTCGAGGTATTATTAGCTACGTTGAATACGGCCTGAATTATCAGTGCATATCCCGCTTGCGGTTCTCTCAAGCCCGATAGGTCGGTACTACAATAATAAATAACGACTCATAACGACAGCAAAATGCTGCATTAATACTAATAATAAGCGTCGGGAGACGGGATATGACCTCCGAAAACGCGGAACTACTTGGCTTAAAAAACCTAGGAATGGCGTCTGTAAACATACTTCAAGCAATCGGAATTCACACCTACCAGGAATTATCGGATGTTGGAGCGGTCGATGCGTACTGTAAAATTAAGGCACGAGGCATACACGTATCTAAGGTTATGCTATATGGCTTGCAGGGTGCGTTAATGAATGTGCATTGGAAAGATCTTAGTCCAGAGCTCAAAAACCAGCTCGTAGACGAGGCCGATGAGCATCAGCGTACACAGGTAAACTAGAATTTTACGTCTATGCTCTGTCGCAGAGTTCGGCTCTGCTCAAGCTAAAAGCTTTGAGTCAAACGGCAAGAATATTTTTGTCATTCGACAAGACGCTGAATTTTATGCCTACGAAAACCGCTGCCCTCATCGCGGTGTCCCCTTGGATTGGGGTAACGACGCTTTTCTTGACTCGTCTAACGAACTCATCCTATGCAGCACGCATGGCGCGAGATTCCTCATTGAGGATGGGCGTTGTGTGTCTGGCCCCTGTCAAGGCGAGCCTTTAAGCATTATAAAGCTATCCGTCGAAGCTCAGATAATTTATGTTACTGAATGATCTCGAAAGAAATTTCACACATGACTAAAAATATCTCACGCATGACTATAAAAAAATCTAGCGCCAGCTATACTAATCTGGTAGCGTGCAGCCGCTTTTATAGAAGCGCATAACAAATTTATAGCAGTGTGGATTATGTACTGTATTTTAGTTAAAGCATCTTGAAACAGTAATATTAGCCCCCATATTGTAGACTGATTTTTTACAACCGAAACTGGTAGAGAGGCGTAAGCAAATGCCCGAGTCAAAAACTGATAACACATTCGCACAACGTGATTTTGTTCCATACGAACTTAAAGACGGCGAAGAGTACATGAACGATGATCAGCGAGATCATTTCCGTAATCTGCTTCAGTCTTGGCGGCGGGAATTGATGGAGGAGGTCGATCGTACCGTGAGCCACATGAAAGACGAAGCTGCAAATTTTCCTGACCCTGCCGATCGTGCCTCACAAGAAGAAGAGTTTAGCCTCGAGCTTCGCACACGTGACCGTGAGCGCAAACTCATCAAAAAAATCGATAGCACGCTTGAGCTATTAGAAACAGAAGATTACGGTTATTGCGATGCATGTGGCGTAGAAATCGGAATTCGCCGCCTAGAGGCTCGTGCGACAGCGACTCTTTGCGTTGACTGTAAAACACTTGATGAAATCAAAGAAAAACAAATCTTAGGTTAAACTCAGTGGGCCGACAACGTCGGCCACCTTTAAGCATGTATATCGGCCGCTTTGCCCCATCACCTTCAGGCCCACTTCACTTTGGCTCCTTAGTTTGCGCCCTTGCGAGTTATTTGGACGCCCGCTTTAACCACGGTAAGTGGCTTCTTCGTATCGAAAACATAGATCCTCCACGCGAAACTCCTGAATCCCAAGATCAAATTATTTCCGCTCTTCGATCCCACAAACTTATCTGGGATGATGTAAGCCTACAAAGCAATAATAGTGCGCGCTACCGCCAGGTATTAGCTGGGTTCGAGCAACAAAACCTAAGCTATCGCTGCAGCTGTAACCGTAAACGTATTGTCGCCCTTGCTGGCCGTTACGACGGACATTGCATACTGCACCCAGCAGCAATCGGCGCCGCTGCTGCCATCCGCCTGCGCACAAGGTTGAGCATTGACAGAATGAGTAGACCTACAACCCTAACATTTAGCGATCCGATTCAGGGCGAGATATCAGAGGATTTAGATGCAACCGGCGACTTTATTATTCACCGCAAAGACGGACTATTTGCTTACCAACTTGCCGTAAGCTGTGATGACTTTGCGCAAGGTATTACACATGTCGTTCGCGGTAGCGACTTACTGACAACGACGCCTCAGCAAATTTTGCTAATGGAGCTAATGCAGTGCAAGAGTATTCCCCAATACGCCCACATTCCGGCTATCTGCCATCCCGATGGAAAAAAACTGAGCAAACAGACTCTTGCGCCACCCTTAGATGAAAGCAAAAGTGCCAAAAACCTCTTCTTTGCATGCAAATCTCTTGGCTTGACTCCCCCACAAAACTTAAAATACGAAGAATGCGAGCGCATACTTACATGGGCTACAGAGCACTGGTCTATTCAAGCTGTCCCTAAGCGACTTTTCAGCCATGAAAGTGCACTATACACCAGCGAATAAAAGCCTGATCTGCGACTTAGTGTTAAACTCTTACCCTGCCCAAAATTACTTTACATGCCCCTTAATTTATCGGCCACGGTTAAACCATGAAACAACAACGACCACTTCTTCTCGTTATTCTGGTTGGCTTTATTTTTATGCCAACGCTATTCCGATGGATCATCAGCTCTGATGGGGTCTGGTATCGCCCCTTCATTATTTGGATGCTTATAATAATAATTGCCTACTTCCTACAACGTAAGAGCAGCCCTAATAATGACCTTTAGCTTTCTTCAAGTTGCCCTGATATGCCTTATTTATCTTGGGGCTGTGTTTAGTGTCGCTTTTGCAACCGAGCGCGGATTAATTCCCGACAAAATTGTATCTCACCCAATTACGTATATTTTCTCTTTAGGTATTTTTGCCAGCGCATGGGCCTATTACGGGGTCATTGATCTCGCACGACAGTATGGCTATGGAGCTCTTGCATACTACCTTGGTACTGGCACCTTATTTTTGTTTGCCCCACTTGCGTTAAAACCTCTTATTGAGCTCGCCAGACGTTTCCAGATCACATCGATGGCCGATTTATTGACCTTTCGTTACCACAGCCATTCGGTTGGCGCGATGGTCACCTTGTGCCTAATACTATCGGTATTGCCTTTACTTGCTCTGCAAATACAAGTTGTTGCTGACACTATTCATCTTCTCACTCATAACACAGAGAACCCTGAAGGTCCTGTTAGTATATTTAGTTCTCGCGAGACGCTGGCGCTCATTTTTTGTATCGTCATTACAGTTTTCGCGGTTATGTATGGGGCTAAACGAGAGCATCACAAAGGCCTGATTACGGCCATGGCGTTCGAATCGGTGGTGAAACTAATTGGCTTACTTGCAGTTGGATTAGCAAGTCTATTTTCAGTTTTTGGCGGACTCGACGGCTTAGACGTTTGGCTACAAGACAACCCATCAAACATCGAAAACCTGTATCTCCCATTAAAAGATACAGCTTCGCACATGCTCTTGCTAGTTTTCCTCGCGACGGCCGTTGCCATGCCCCATATTTTCCATATGAGTGTTGTCGAAAACCCGGTCAAAAATGTGAGCTCTACGATCAGCTGGGCCTTCCCGTTATTTTTGTTATTGATGGCCTTACCAATATTCCCCATTCTTTGGGCTGGTAAATTTTTGGGTGCCGACGTTTCAGCCGAGTACTACCCTCTCGCTGTCCCCATGATATTGAACAGCCCCACACTCGTCATTATCTCGTTTGTGGCTGGACTTTCTGCCGCTACTGGCGCATTGGTCGCGATTGCTTTAGCGCTCTCGACCATGGTTATGAACCACTGGATATTACCCGCGACTCCCTTGGAGACAAAGCGCTCTATATATGGCCAGCTGGTTGGTATTCGCCGCGTATTAATTGTTATTGTTATTTCTGCCGCCTATGCACTATATGTCATGCTACAAAACCGCTTTAACTTAACCGATCTAGCTTTGACGTCGTTTATTGCCTCACTGCAACTTTTGCCCGGGATCATCGGCATAACACACTGGAGCCGCGGAAACCGCCGAGGCTTAAGTGCTGGATTATTTGTCGGTATGAGTATCTGGAGCGTTGGCCTATTGTTTCCAATGCTAATGGGTATGCGTGAATTTAGCCTGGAGCCAATCTTTCTTTACGTGCAATTAGGTGCTGAAAATTGGACCGATATAGCCCTGTGGGCAATTGGAGGGAATACACTTACATTCGTAGCCGTATCGCTCATGACTCAACAGAGCCCCGATGAACGCTACAGTGCAGAGCTTTGCTCTGAAGACGAGCTCAGCCATCCCGTACGTATGGTTATGGATGTACGTAGCCCCAACGAAATCATCGACCGTCTCAGCGAACGAGTCGGCAAAAACACGGCCAAGATTGAGGTAGATCGCGCACTTAACCACTTAAACCTACCTGCGAACGAAGGGCGCCCTTACGCCTTGCGTCGCTTACGCGATGAGATAGAAGCAAACCTATCAGGCTTGCTTGGTATAGCGCTCAGCAGTGAAATTATGGACAACCAAGTTCCACTAATGGTGCCCTCAGTTGACGGCGCAACCGACATTAATCTTATTGAAGACCGTTTATACCATTATCGTGATCATCTAACTGGACTAGCAGCCGAATTAAATAGCTTGCGGCTTTACCACCGCAGAACACTTGAAGAGCTTCCACTGGCTGTCTGCTCCGTAGGTAAAGATAAAGAGGTGTTAATGTGGAACAGTGCCATGGAATATCTAAGTGGGATTCCTGGCGATCATGTAACAGGCTCGCGACTTGATGACGTTCTTGAGCCTTGGGGACCTGTACTAACCAAATTTGCTGAATCAGCACGTGACCACCTGTACAAGCAGGCAATCGAGATCGCCGACAAAACACACTGGATTTCCCTACATAAGGCCTCCATACCATCCTCATTCGAGCATAAAATAGATGGCCAAGTAATCTTGCTTGAAGATGTTACTGAGCTTCAAATGCTTGAAGAAGAGCTCGTCCACAGCGAACGCCTGGCCTCAGTCGGACGGCTTGCCGCGGGCGTTGCCCATGAGATAGGAAACCCTGTTACCGGTATCGCATGCCTTGCCCAAAATTTAAAGTACGACACTGACAACGAAGAAGTTCTTGAGGCCGCAGACCAAATCCTGTCTCAAACCGACCGAGTTAGCCGCATTGTCCACTCACTCGTAAGCTTCTCACATACAGGGAAAGCACAAACAAGTGAGTTTCATGATGTAAACCTTCGTGACTGCGCACAAGAAGCTATCGACCTTCTCGCACTGCAACGCGAAAAGGGCGAAATGAACTACGTCAATGACATTCCCGAATACGTCAGAATTCATGCCGATAGCCAGCGCGTTATTCAAATCTTTGTTAACTTATTATCAAATGCTCGCGACGCAAGCCCCACCGAGAGTAAAATTAGTATTGAGGTTGAGAATATTGATAAATATGTCACCTTTACTGTTCGAGACGAAGGCCCAGGGATATCGAGTGAAATCCAAGATCAAGTTTTCGAGCCATTCTTCACAACAAAAGAGCCTGGAGAAGGCACTGGTCTTGGGCTTGCGATGGTTTATAGCATTGTTGAAGATCATGAAGGGCAACTTGACATTGTCAGTCCAGCCGATAAGGTGTTACAAAAAGGCACAAAATTTGTGATCAAACTGCCCAGCGCACTTGCATCTGATGGCACTGTGGGTAACACTACCAGTTAATATGTCGCGCTAATAATCGCGATCGTCAATTTTACCTATTATCGAGCCTGCCAGGGTTTAGCTTTGGCACCCTCGCTGTTGTTAAATTATGAGCAAAGTCCTAATAGTCGAAGACGAACTAATTATCCGAACTGCCTTGCGTAAGCTGTTAAGCCGAAACAAGTATGACATTACCGAGGCAGGCTCTGTTGCCGAGGCAACCAAGCAGAAGATTGACACCTTCGACTTAATCATTAGCGATCTCCGCTTGCCTGGCGCGCCTGGGACTGATCTTATTAAGTTAGCTGGTGATGTTCCAGTGCTTATAATGACAAGCTATGCAAGCCTACGCTCAGCCGTAGATTCCATGCGAATGGGTGCCGTTGACTATATAGCCAAGCCTTTTGATCACGATGAAATGCTCGCGGCCGTTAAGCGCGTTCTAGGCAAGGCCGAATTACGCCTTGGCGCCAGACCGACCAAAGCCGAAGCAAAGTCTAGCGCAGTTGAAGGTATGATAGGTAGCAGTGATATTATGCGCGAGGTCTACACCAAAATCCACAAGGTCGCGCCAACATCCGCGACCGTACTCGTACTGGGTGAAACCGGCACAGGTAAAGAGCTCGTCGCCTCTGCCATACACAAAGAAAGCCCCAGAAAAGACAAACCTATAATCTCAGTTAATTGCGCAGCAATCCCAGAAACCTTAATTGAAGCCGAACTATTTGGTCACGAAAAAGGCGCCTTTACAGGTGCCGCTACAAATCGGGAAGGCCTAGTTGCCGCAGCTGATGGCGGCACGTTATTCTTAGATGAGATTGGTGAATTACCTTTAGAAGCACAGGCTCGCTTGTTACGCGTACTTCAAGAAGGCGAAGTTCGCCCTATTGGCGCGACAGAGTCGCGCAAAGTGGATGTTCGTCTTGTTGCCGCAACGCACAGAGACTTAAGCAAACTCGCTCGTGAAGGTAAGTTTCGAGAAGATTTATACTTCCGCATTAACGTTGTTCAGTTAAAGTTACCCCCGCTGCGTGACCGCGGCAAAGATATTCTCTTACTCGCCGAAACCTTTATTAAGCGCTTTTGTACCGAAATGATGCGCGCGCCTTTGAGCTTAACACCTGAGGCTATTCAGGCCGTTACGACTTACCCTTGGCCGGGTAATATTCGTGAACTCGAAAATGCCATGCAACGCTCTGTAATCTTATGTGACAGCGACGTCGAAATCGAATTGAGTCATTTAGCCATCGAGCACGAATTGGTTCGAGTAGACGAAACCCCAACAATGAACACGAGCTCCAAAGAACCTCATGAAGACCTCTCCCTTGAAGACTACTTCCAGCGCTTTGTACTCGAACATCAAGACCACATGAGTGAAACTGAACTCGCTAAAAAGCTAGGCGTTAGCCGAAAGTGCCTATGGGAACGTCGCCAGCGTTTAGGCATTCCTCGCAAAAAGCCTACTCAAGCTAAATAACACGCCCTATCCAACCACGGTAACGCTCGTTATCGTGGCTCCCCACCCCACTGCATATAATCAAGTGTTACCTATAACCGCGGATTAAATTTCAGACCAAAAAATCCTCTACGTCACATTGACGACTACTTCCAGCGCTCCGTACTCGAACATCAAGACCCTATAAGCAAAACTGAACGCACTAAAATACTAGGGGGTACCCGAAGCTTCTAGGAATTTACCTATAGGAACGTCGTCAGCGGTAAAAAGCCCACGCAAGCTAAGATAGTACGCCCTATCAAATCACGGTAACGCTCGTTATCGCGGATACTTCCCTTGTTGTTTATGATCAAGTGTTACCGATAACCGCGGTTAAATCTCAGTCCCTCAAAATCATCTACGTCACTAGTCGCAGTTTTAAATAAAGATTCTCATGCCAAAGTACTAATTCTCTACTAATTTTAGCTTTACAGGTAGTATTTTGGTCTATACTTTTAAAAAGAGAGAAAAAACACCTCCCACGCGCACGTGATATTACTAATATTGAGCGCTGCTGTTACCGACCTATGCCAGTTGTAACAACCTTCGGCACGTTAGGTAACGATCCTACATAACAAAAGCGAATAGAAAATACCGAAATATTGCTAAACCTTTGATTAATATAGCTTTTTACACTTTGGCACAAAGCGTGCTCTAGTAATACATATAATAAAAACAACAAATAATAATAAAAGCGACATAGCGAATAACAACAATAAATAATAATAAAAACAGACAATAAAATAATAACAACAATAAATAATAATAAGAGAAACGTACTACTTGCTTATGTAACCTTTTGGAGAGGCTTGCTAAAACAGCATACAAGAAACATGGACGTTCAGATTGCTTAGAATAACTAATAAAAAAACTAATAAAAAAATTCTTTAAAGGGAGAGCTTAGGCTCTCCCTTTGCATTTCTGGCAACTATCTATGTGAGCTCCCACATGAGCCATATGCACGCCCAATCTATGTGATAGACTCTTAACTCAATCAAAACCTTTCATCTACCTAAGCTTTACTCTAATAGGCGGCTCGTGAGCAATATGAGCAAAGCACGGAAACCCGATCGACAATAACGATGCTTAAATCAATAAAAAAACTTTTCTCAGGGCCTGCCCCTAAGCGCAAAACCGGTCTACAGGTTATTGAGCATAGCGAACATGGCATTCGCGATCGTCTAATCAGTAAAAATGCTCTTCGTGTTATTGAAGATCTACAACGCGCACATTTCCAGGCATACCTCGTTGGCGGCGGCGTTCGAGACCTCCTATTAGGCGAGGAACCAAAAGACTTTGATGTCGCAACGGACGCAA
Organism: Flavobacteriales bacterium; assembly: GCA_047638775.1. Taxonomy (GTDB): domain Bacteria; phylum Pseudomonadota; class Gammaproteobacteria; order Pseudomonadales; family Cellvibrionaceae; genus Agaribacterium. The sequence goes on along the minus strand of JBLIMQ010000099.1, from coordinate 6,319 downwards.
CCCCCGAACAAGTTAATTCGGTATTTCGTAGGGCACGCATTATTGGGCGACGGTTCAAAATTGTTCACGTCCGAATGGGCCGCGAGATAATCGAGGTTACAACCTTTCGCGGGTCGCATGAGACCAAAGGTAAGGCGGCTGTACAATCGGATAAAGGCGTATTATTGCGTGATAATGTCTACGGCAACTTAGAATCTGACGCCTTTCGTCGAGACTTTACCGTTAACGCCTTGTATTACGACCCATCAGAACGTCAAATACTCGATTACACCAACGGTTTACATGACCTTCGTACCGGTGTTTTACGTATTATTGGTGACCCTGACGCTCGCTACAAAGAAGACCCTGTACGTATGTTGCGCGCTATACGTTTTGCCTGTCGCTTAAATTTCACACTAGAGCATGAGTCTCAAGCACCGATACGCAAGCATGCCGAATACATTCAAGAAATTGCAGCCGCTCGCCTGTTCGAAGAGATCCTAAAGCTTTGCCTTAGTGGATACGCTGAATCAATCCTGCAAATGCTTCATGACTACAACTTGCTTAGCTACCTGTTCCCGAGCACGGCTAAAGCCTTAGTCGATAAAGACGGTTCAGATAGAGCCTTGCTGCAACTCGCTACGCGCAATACCGACACTCGTATTCAGCAAGAAAAGCGCGTAACACCCGCTTACATTTATGCCGCTTTTTTGTGGCCAGCCTTGCGACAACTCATGGCTCAAATCCAGGCCAATGGCAAAGTTAGCGAGCAAGAAGCAATGTACCAAGCTTCCCACGAAATCGTGCAAGAACAAATGCAGGCCACCACGATACCGAAGCGTTTTCTTATTCCAATGCGCGAAATCTGGTCTTTACAGCATCGCTTAACGCGCCGCGACTCTAAACGTGCACTCGGTCTACTAGAGCATAAACGTTTCCGCGCAGCGTATGACTTTTTGCTTCTCAGAGAGGATGCAGGTGAATTACAACCGGGGTTAGGCGACTGGTGGACAAAATTTCAATTTGCTGAAGAAGAAGAGCAGTTGTCACTCATCAACAGCGTGAAAAATACCAGCGCTCCAAAAAAACGTCGTAGAAAACCTCGAAAAAAACATGTGCCAACAGAAACCTAAACACTATACGGCCTATATTGGGCTAGGAAGTAATCTTAATGCACCTAAAGAGCAAATACTTCAAGCACAAGAGTCTGTAAACTCGCTGGATAGCACTCTTACCCTAAGACTTTCCAAGCTCTATCAAAGTCGCGCTGTAGGCCCAGGGGAACAACAAGATTATATAAATGCCGTTATTAAAATAACCACATCGCTCACGGCCGACGCCCTGCTTACCGCGCTACAACGCATTGAAAACCAACACGGACGCGTGCGCATAGAGCGCTGGGGGGCACGCACTTTAGATTTGGATCTACTTTGGTATAATAACGAGACTATCTCCACATCGAGACTAACCGTTCCTCATCCACGGATTCTTGAGCGAAATTTCGTTTTGTTCCCATTAGCCGATTTAGCTCCCGACCTATCTATCGATGGAAAACACAGCATTTCTCAAGCGGCCGAGATTATTGGCTGGCCTGGATTACAACGACTGAACTAAAACCCACTATGGAATCATTGCGAGATTGATTTTGAACAAAGATAATTTTCGTAACATCGATTTAAACGGACGCACACCTCCGCGCCACATTGCAATTGAGGGCCCTATTGGTGTCGGTAAAACAACACTGACACAGTACCTAGCTGAAACATTCAAATACAATACACTCCTTGAAAAAACAGAAGACAACCCGTTTTTGACGCGCTTTTATGCGGGCGAAAAAAATATCGCACTTCAAACGCAATTATTTTTCTTATTTCAGCGCATCCAGCAACTAAGCGAATTACGCCAAGCCGACTTATTTCAGCCATTACATGTAGCCGACTTTCTTATTGAAAAAGACCCACTATTTGCCGATCTCACTCTAAATAATAATGAGTTAAAACTTTACCACCAAGTCTACCAACAGCTGACGATAGATGCGCCGACGCCAGACCTCGTGATCTATCTACAAGCGCCAAGCGATGTACTTCTCCAGCGTATCAGCGCACGAGGTGTGAACGTTGAACGAAGCATTGGTGACGAATACCTTATCCGCCTGAATGATATCTACACCCGGTTTTTCCATTTTTATGATAAGTCACCATTACTTATCGTAAATGCCGCCGAGATCGACTGGGTGAATACACCTACGGATTACACCAATCTAGTTGACTATCTACTAACGATTAAAAGTGGTCGCCATTATTACAACCCGACCCCTTCACTTTTTTAAAGGCCAACACATGACCTACGCAAATATTGACAAGAGCTACTCCGAATCTAGTCTCAGCCATAAAATTAGCTTAACTCAGATTAAAAAAATGAAAGCAGAAGGTAAACGCTTTTCAGTTGTCGCTTTATACGATGCACAGATGGCTGCAATGGCCCAGAAATCAGGTATAGAGGTAGTCTTGGTTGGGGATAGTCTAGGTATGACCGTTATGGGTTTTGAAAGTACTATCCCGGTAACGATGGAACATATGATTTATCACGTCGAAGCGGTTCATCGTGGCAATGATCGATCGCTCATAATTGGTGATCTACCATTTATGGCCTACGCCAACATTAATCAAGCCTTAGATAACTCAGCCAGAATCATGCGTGCTGGCGCACACATGGTAAAACTCGAAGGTGGAGAATGGTTAGCGCCAACGATAAAAGCCCTATCTGAGCGGGGCATTCCTGTGTGTGCTCACATAGGCTTAACGCCTCAATCTGTGCATAAATTTGGAGGTTTTCGTGTTCAAGGTCGTAGTGACGAGTCCGCAAAAAAAATACTCAATGACGCGTTGGCCCTTGAAGAAGCAGGTGCAGATCTTGTACTACTAGAATGCGTCCCTGCACCTGTCGTCGATGAGATATCCTCCGCGTTAAACGTTTCGACTATTGGCATTGGCGCAGGAAAAAATACCGATGCCCAAGTGCTCGTCATTAACGACATTCTCGGATTAACACCACAACCACCTAAGTTTTCGAAAAACTTTTTGGCTGAAACGGCGGATATTCCCAGCGCGCTAATTAAATTCAATCAAGATGTTAAATTAGGCGTATTCCCAGAGAAAGAGCATATTTTCTTTTGATACACTATGATTAAAACAATGTCATTTGATAGGACATGCTTTTAATAGGGCATGTTTTTTTAACAATTATTATCATACGACTTACGATGTTGAGGCGTCGGCCGTATGATAATTTAAAAATACTTAAGCTGGACGTCAGCCACAGTTAACGGGCGGTCAAAATAATACCCCTGCAAATGAGTGACATTCTTTTCAATACACAACTCTAGCTGATCAATCGTCTCTACTCCCTCAGCAACCACATCCATCTCCATGGATAAGATCATATCAACCAAACATGAAAATAATGCTCTCTGTTTTTTATTAGATTGTTCAGTTGGCACAATAGATCGATCAATTTTCACAATATCGATCGGAAATTCTCGCAAATGGGATATAGATGAAAACCCTGTCCCAAAATCATCTAAAGCAATCGGGCAACCCAACTGATGAATCGCATCAATTGCATTTATTGTCTCATCGGTTACATTGAGTAATGCCGTTTCAGTAAGCTCAATAATAACTCTACTTGGCGATAAGTTAAACTTAGAAATTTCCGCCTTCAGATGCGGTAAAAGCTGGTCATCAGACAGCTGGACCGCCGACAGATTAATGCCGAGAGTGTAGTCTTTTTTGTGGTCCACACTCCATTTAGAGAGCTGCCTTAATGATTCGGAAATCACCCATCGTCCTAACTCAATAATCATTCGACTCTCTTCCGCCACGGGAATGAATTCGGCAGGAGAGCGGATCTCGCCATCGTCATCCTTCCAGTACAATAGCGCCTCAAATCCTATATGCTCAGTATTTTCAGATTTAAATATAGGCTGATACAACAGAAAAAATTGTTCATCATATATTCCTTTTTTTATTTCCTGTTCAATTTTAAATCTGGAAATAAACTGAGTTTGCATTTCATCCTCAAAGAAACACGCCTGATTTCTGCCCATTTTTTTTGCACGATACATCGCAATATCCGCAAATTTAAACAATTCCTCTGGATGGGTTCCGTTATCAGGGAAAATTGATATACCAATACTCGCACCAGAACTAATACTTCGGCCATTGATATCAAAGGGTTTCTCCATGACACGCAATATTCTTTGCGCAACCGCACTAGCGTTTTCCACACGATTAATCTGACCTAAAGTAATCGCAAATTCGTCACCACCCAAACGTGCAAAGAGCTCATGACCTCTTAGGCAGGAATGAATTCTTTGCACTACACGCTTTAACAAAAGATCGCCTACATCATGACCGTAATTATCATTAACATATTTAAAGTGATCCAAATCAATGAGCAATAATGCAATTTTAATTTTGGTACGTCGATTATTGTTTACTGTTAACCTAAGAGATTCGTCAAACAAGTATCGATTTGCTAAACCGGTCAAGCTATCGCGCTCGGCTAACTGCTTCACTTTTTTGTAACTTTCATGAAGCCTTTGCTCTAAATCGAAACGAGTGTGCGCCTGCAGTATTGCTCTGTGTAAACGAGTAGGTGTAATTTCAGACTTCAAAAGAAAATCCTGCGCCCCAGATTCAATCCCTTGCAGTGCAACAGCTTCGTCTTCAGAATTACTCATCATGACAATGGCGGTTAGTTTTTCGGGCAGCGAGTCCTGAATATATAACAGAAGCTCGATTCCATCCCTCCCAGGCATCCGAAAGTCTAATAGAATCAGATCGAACTTTTCTTTGGCCAACATAGCCACCCCGTCATCAACAGTTTCAGCTTCACTTACCTGATAGTTAACACTACCAATCCGTAAAGCTCTTTTGATGATTTGGCGGTCGACTTGATCATCGTCGACAATTAATACTCGCATAAATCGCTACTCTTAATATCAATCAATAGATTTTTCAACTTTCGTAGTCCGACTTTTCTATTATTGGTAGAGGCCAACATACGACAATCGTGCAACCTCTACCGGCAGACGATTCAACATGGATAGATCCGCCGTAGTGCTCGACCGTCTTCTTAACCATCGCTAAGCCCATACCACTACCTTCGACTTGATCCCTAGGCTTTAAGGTCTGAAACATCTCCATAGCTTTTTCATGCATACTATCAGGAATCCCAGGCCCATCATCCTCCACACGAAAATAGTATTTATCCTCTCCGCGAGCAGCACTCAATATAATATTACCGTTTTCTCTATCATGATGCTTAATCGCATTTGACATTAGATTCCTTAAGACCAATTCAAAGGGTGTTATTGGTAGCCGAACGTCGACAGCTGTACATTTAAACGTAAACGAATCAGGTGTATCTAGAAGTTCAAATACATCTTCAGAAATTTCCTTCAATGAAAAAACCTCTTCTTGGTACTCCCGCCGACCAACCCGAGAGTAGTCGAGCAAGTCATTCAGCAACTTAAGCATTCGTTGCGTTCTATTTCTCAATAAATTTAGGTGACCCTTTGAAGATTCAGGTAAAATCTCACCACAATCTTCTTCGATCCAGCTTACTATTTTACTAATTGCATTTAATGGAGATTTCAAATCGTGAGAAGCTACATACGCAAACTGATCAAGGTCGGAATTACTTTTTTCCAAGTCGCGATTACGTGACTCCAAAACTTCTTCAAGGTCTTTATATAGCTGAACATCTGTGATTTGAATCGTAAAAACCGACGCATTCCCTTCACTATCAGCCACAAGTGACATCGATAGATACCCCCAAATTCTGGTTCCGTCGTTACAAACAAACAGTAATTCTTTAAAAAATCGACTTACCAAATTCGAACTTAATTTGTTAAGCGTCTTACGTGTAAATCCGCCGTCAACATCGTCAACAATCTCATCCAAAGTGAGGTTAAGCATTTGATCCAAGGAGTAACCCAACCAAGTGCAACAGGCCAAATTCACATCGACAAACTTTCCGTCTAGTGAGGCAATTAAAAACGGTTGATTTGACGATTTAATCGCCGCTTGAATCAATGCATCTTTCTCGAGTAACTTTTTTTCATTTTCAATTTGATCGGATATATCTTCAATAACACCGGTAAAAAATTTAACCCCTCCAGATTCAGCCTGCGTAACGGTAAGCCTGATAGGAATTCGCTTAGGAACGTGCACGAAATATCATCCCGATTCCAATAGACTATGATTTGAAGTAAAATTCAATTTTTTGGTGAAAATGCTAAATGAGTTCGCACTATTGTGAAGAGCACGAAGAAGAA
>JBLIMQ010000098.1:0-16636 GCA_047638775.1 Flavobacteriales bacterium | reverse complement strand
TCATTTACACCGGTGCGTTTATGCAAGGCGTTGGCTCATCCGCTTGGGGTATGGTGGTATGGCTAAAAGAAGTGAGCGACGTCGTAAACCCCTTTGTAAAAATGCAGCACCATGCCCGCGCACTACAAGCTGCATGGGAATCGGAAGACTTCTCTAAAACCTACTCCGAAACCTACGTAAAAGGCGAAAACGCGAGCTAGTAGAAGCCTTAGGCTTTGATCCATCGCAGATCACCGAACAACAAATTGACGAAGCCATGGCGATGGCCAACTTGGTGATCGAAGACCCAAGCCTGCGTGACATGCTCTATCAATTTGTAAAAGACTACGCCGAAGCCCAACACGCCATTGAAATCACCAATGTCGCCGGCACCGCCGCCTTTGAATTAATACTCACCATTATAATGGCCGCGGTTACAGGTGGTGTTGGAGCTGTAGCCGCCATTGGCAGCAAAGCGCACCTCATTAAGAAGTTCCAAAAGGTTGGGGATTTACTCAGCGACTTCGCCAAAGCCACACGCAAGTTAAAGCTACAAGCCAAAAAGCGGAAAACAAAAGGCAACAACGCCAAGTTTTCTGATATGGAAGCGGATCAGGTACAGACGAAGAAGACCGATGCGCATGGGGCTGAGGATGGGAAGGTTAGTAAAAAGGCAAATAAGAAGGTTGAACCCAAAAACCTAACGGATGCTAAGAGTATCTTAGCGGCTAGGCGAGAAGAGATTGCTGCCAATGGTTATACACCTAAATACTCCGATGCTGAACTCCAAGATATTGCGAAAAATGGTGATATTGGTAGTGACCGCTATCAAGTTCGCTTTATGGAAACCAATTACCTGAATCATAGAGATACCCCTGATGTGCCTTTAAGTGGGTCTATGGGAAGATCAATGACCGGTAAATCAGGTACTGGAGCGAAATATTGGTCTACCAGCTTTGATCAATTAGAAGACGCTGATAGCGATCCAAGATTGATCTCGCAGAAACTCGGTTTAACCTATGATCCCGATGCCAATTACTCACTGGTGATCGTCGATAGCCAAGCCGCTGCCCCACTGACGGGTGTAAAAAGTGTTTCGGCAACGTTTGAAAATGTTAGCGAGTTTGCCAATACTGAATTACCTAAGAAATTTCCGAAAGAGTTTACTGACAAGGTCATGACGCCAGAGTTTCAGGCTGAATATTCTAAACAATATAAAGCAGCGCAAGAGGCTGGCGCTTTCGCAGATGAGTGGAGTGCGAACGAATTCGAAAATCACTTAAATACAACAGATATGAGTGCATCAGATAAAAAGCTCATGAAGAAGCGATTTAAAATGCACGAAACGATTGGCAATAATGACGACTATCTGGGTAATGGATTAACCAAAAACAACAACCCTACCGTCAATCAAGAATACGGTGTGGTCGAAACGCTGAACTTTGAACGTAACGAAGTAAACTTGTCTCAACTAGACCAAAAAAATGCGATCACTATTCTGCCAGGACTGAGTCCAATATGAGCTACGTACAGAATTATCCACTATTGCCACCCTTACCGAAAATAGAACGCCACGATCAACTTCCGGATGATGCAGTTGTTCTTGGTGAATTGCGAAAAGGTTACAAAGAGAATAATCCAAATTATATCTTTATTAAACGCGAAAACTTCCTAACGATACTATCGACTTACGTTTCAGAATGGAAAGGAGAGAAGAAATATAAGTGCTGGCACTATGACTTTCCATTAAAAGTACTCAGCTGGTTCCCTAAAGCCCTCGCTGATTTTCAGCGCCCCCCCGCGGCAGGTGGTTTGCATGCGGGTGCTATGATCAGCAAAGATGAAGATGTTGATGGTGAAATGCTAGCCGTAGGGAGTACGACCCGGGGTTATGAACTTACTAACTGGTCTAGGGATGCAGATGGTGTTGATGCTGACCCCGATTATTATGAACCAACAGAACTGAGTTTGGATTACGAATTACTCAATGATTTTGGTTTGCTTCGATTTTGGAAAGACTTGGGCGATAAATACGAAAAAGGTTTGTTGTAAGCGATTGTCGTATGAATGCAATTTCATACGACTTACTCATTATTCTGTTCTGACAAATCTAACGGCTTTAAAATGCCCTATAATACCGCAACTTCATTCACCAATAGGAAATCCGCGTGTATCAAAACAGGCAAGCATTAGCGCTAGGCACATTAGCATTTCTATTTTTTGCAGTAATTATATCCATTGGGTTGTTAATGTGGAGCTGGCCAAAGTACAACTTATATCGAATGGAAATGCATGGAAGAGCTGCTCTCAAAGAAGCCGAGTGGTCAAAGCAAATATTGATCGAAGAAGCCAAAGCACAAGAAACAGCGTCGCTTATGCAAGCCAAAGCCCGAGTAACATTGGCTCAGGCCGAAGGCGAAGCTCAAATAGTTAAGGCCAAAGCTGAAGGTTTGGCCGATATCGAAAGTGCCAAAGCAGCTGCAGAAGCAAACCGAATAATTGGCGAATCGCTGAAAGGAAACGAAGAGTACCTTAGGTACATATGGATTAAAGGTCTTCATGACGGAAAAGGCGAAAGGATCTATATCCCAACAGAAGCTGGCCTTCCGATTCTAGAAGCGGGTAGAAAATAGCACGACGTTATCGCTGCAATGTACACCTATCGCCTCCGAAGGTAGCCAGTGCAGCGATGCCGCCACCCTAACCTACAACGCCAAACAATTCATAAGCTTCACTGCGATCTTTCAAGGAAGCTTCGAATCAAAGATTCCTAAACTGCTATCCTTCTCGCCTCTGGCAGCAAGTACTCAGAAAAAAATAGAGCAGCACAGATTCGGTCTTGTAAGAGTCAACTCTTTTCGAGGCAACCTCCCGAACCACAGCGCAAACTTAACAATTCAGGCCAAAAACACATAAAACCAATACTTAATCATTAATTCTATTACGGCCGATCAGCAAACAAAGCAATGCGAGGGGAATTTGCTTTCCTAATATCTGTGATCAGATCCACCAAAAGCTTGCAGGCTTCGCCACGCGCTGATAGTTTAAAAGATTTTAAGGTTGCAAGTAGTTTATAGAATTATGCGTGAGTACTTTCTAGCATAGGGATGCACAAAAATTAACCTTTCGCATATAGATAAGATGGTTACATTCCTTGCTAAAATAGGACGGTTTCGAATTAATAAAAGGTTATTAAAACATGAGCGATACAAATTCTTCACAAGTAATTCAAGCCTTTCCTGCGAAAAGATTTTTTGTAGATATGTTAACACGCGACATTGAATTGTTAGATGCTGTATTAGACCTTATAGACAATTCTCTAGATGGTGCAATGCGAGACTCAGCCAAAGAGAATCGAATGGATGGAAAAAAATATCAAGATTATAAGGTTGATATATCTTTTGATAGTACTCATTTTTGCATTGAAGACAACTGCGGAGGCATACCTAAACAAGTAGCAATACATTCTGCCTTTCGAATGGGACGTCCATCTTCAAATATAGATGCAGATTTACCAACAGTTGGTGTTTATGGCATAGGAATGAAGCGTTCTATTTTTAAAATGGGAAGAAAATGTACAGTTACTAGTACAACCGGAGATATAATTCTAGAGGTAAATATAACACCTGAATGGATGGCAAGAGACGACGACTGGGAGTTACCTTACACAGAGACCTCAAATTCGAATAGAAAATCTGTTGGTACGAAAATTCATATCGAAGAACTAAAAGAAGGTATAAAAAGGTCTTTAGGGCATGGGCCAGGATTTTTCAATGATTTAAAATATGCAGCTGAAGTTTACTATTCTTCATTTATTGAGCAAGGTTTCAAAATATCGATTAATGGCCAACATGTTTCTAGTAATGCAAATATCTTAGCAATAGAAGAAAATTTTTTAGACAAGACCGAAGCCATTTCTCCATACGTATATGTAGATCATATTGATGGTGTTGATATTTCTGTAATGATAGGATTTTACAGAAGCTTTGCCTCAACAGAAGAAGAGGAAGATGCATTACAGGGACACGAAAAAGCTAAATCGGTAAATGCCGGTGTCACAATTATATGTAATGATCGGGTAGTACTTCATGCTGATAAAACTAGAGTAACAGGTTGGGGAAGTTTTGGTGTCCCGAGTTATCATACACAATTCGTTGCAATTACAGGTGTTGTCAGATTTCAATCCAAAGATCCATCGAAACTTCCCTTAACGACAACAAAACGAGGTATTGAAGGCAATTCCGAAATATATCTTAAAGTAAAGGATCGCATCATGGAAGGTTTGAAGTTATTTACTAACTTCACCAATAAATGGAAAAGCAGAGAAGGTAAAGAAGCACTGAGTATTCAAAGTGGAAAATCAATTATGATGACCACATCAGAATTTTCTTCGAAAATTCCTGAGCATCGGTGGATAAAGATTAGAGGGCAGGAAAACACTAACGCAAAAAAATTTATTCCAGACCTACCAATGCCACCAAAAAATTCGACAGAAAGACGCATTAGCTTCTCTAGACCCATTGAAGAAATAAATAAAATTGCAGAATTTTATTTTGAAGACAATACAGTTTCACCCAAAGAAGTAGGGGAAAAATGTTTCGATGAGTCTTTAAAGAGGGCTAATTAATGCCGACAGGATCAACTATCCCTTACCACTTGAGACAAAATAAAGCTGTCGAAAGAATACTATTTGAAGAACAACTGAGTTTACTTTCACCTTGGCTAGTCGGAATAAACGAAAATCCGATAGAAGAATATAGATACGTAGGTTTTGGAGGGCCATTTTTAGAAGACTTCAAGAGTATTCATAGAAATTTAAATATTACAGACATGATTTCAATAGAGTGCGATCAAAACACTTTAATAAGACAAAAATTTAACAAACCGATTTCTTGCATCGAAATATTAGAAAACCCCATGAATTCTTCCGAATTCATTAATAAAGATCAATTCCTTAAACCGTCGATTTTATGGTTAGACTTTGTAAGTACAGATTATGACTCTCAATTAAATGACATACGTCAAGCAACGGAAAAAATGTCAAATTTCGACATTATAAAAGTTACATTTAATGCAAATGTTGCGAATATTAACGGTGAACACAGCGATCTTCAAGGTAGCCGCTGCAAAGCCTTCAAAGACTCAGTTTCAAATGAATATTTGCCTAGAAATTTAAATCCTGAAGACTTCATCTACAAAAGATTTCATAATATCCTTTTAAAAACGATAGAAAATTCATTCATTAATGGAGTGTCGAATAAAAATAACACAACAATTAAAATTCTAAGCGCCTTTGTATACAAAGATGGCCAGCAAATGCTCACTGTAACATGCATATTACTACCCAAAAACGAAATTGAAAATTTCGAATCTAATTCAAAATTCGGAAACTGGGATTTCTATTACAACAATGAAACCGTATATGACATTTCACTTCCATCCTTATCAATCAGAGAAAGAGTTGAGATTGAAAGGCTATTACCATGTGGAAATATTGATGAAATCAAACAACATTTGGGCTATAGCATTGGAAGGTCCGCAACTGATAATGATTTACTTCTAAAAAACTTCATTAACTATCATTCCCGATTCCCTTGGTTTGGGAAAATTTCATTATGATAACAATAAAAAAATAAATACATTAAATGAAAAATATCATTTTATTTTTTATCATCGTCCTTGTCTTGTATATACCTCCAGCAAGCAGCTATAAAAGGATCAAGCTCATCCCAATATGTATTCGCAATAGATTGACTCGGATGAAATCTTGTCGAATGAATATGCGATTGAATATTATTGATTGAAAAAAATCCTTCGTCGGTATTCGAATATTGTTTTATAAGCTCCTTATCTGAATGATTTATATAGCTCTCAGTTTCGAGTTTTTCCGCAACTCTGAAAGTATTCTTTGAAAGATTCTGCCAATTCAATGCCATTAGCGAACTTACTTGCTTTACAGTTGTTTCAAATAAAACTCTAAGCATTACAACACACGTAATTGGATTGTTTTTAGAATTCAACTGACACAGCTCAGCAAAAATATTATATTCTTTAGATCTATTTTTGGGGATGATTGTATTGCAATTATTCCAGTCTATAAATATTTCTCTATCTCTTGGAAGAGATTCGACTGGTCTGATTTTTGCTTTTTTAGATTTCAATAGCTTGCTGCTATTTGATTCACTTTTCTCCTGAACTTTTTCATTACTAGTCACTATCGATGGAGATTTTTGATTCTTGGTTATTTTCTCTACCGATTCAGCCTCTGAAGTTCTGACTGAATTGGAATCATATGTTGTATTCTTGGAAAGGTAGCGTTTCTTAATCTCACTACGATATCTATCTGCAATTGGTTGAAGCTCATCTTTAACCTTAAGAAATAAACTACTATCTGTACGAAGAGCTGTTTTAGATGTATTCCATGGCAATTTACTAGGAATTTTAGAAACAAACTTTACCCAACAAACAAAGCCATTATATTCGGAGTGCCACTTCGTTTTCCAACCAAGGTCTTTTTCAGTGGTAGCAGATACGATCACTCGATCATTGCAAGCAAAATATATACCAAAAAAATCAGTTAGTTTTCTATTATCCGATATATTATGCCCTACTTCACTAGGAAATAAATAGTCTTGATGTATTCCTGACTCTATAATTACTTCAACATCGTCAATAACTAATCTCGTACGTTGAGGAAGGAACTTTCCATCCGTTCTTAAAGCTGGTGCAAGACCTAGTATTTTTGTAGATTTCGATATAACAACATTGCGTAAGGTTATTTCAAGACCTTTAAGCAAATATATGCCGTATCGTGTTGTGATTTTTTCAATAGCATTCTCGAACCATTTAGGGTCGTTTAAATCGTTGCTTATTTCTGGCTTTATTTTTGAAACACAAAATAGTGACTTTTTCCTCTTTTTAGATTGGTACTCATACGCATAAACTTTTTCATCCTTGTTCCCGCCAATACTTCTATTAGTAAATTGAGATTTAAAGAGAGAGTTCCCATCATCTACTGAAAGTGAGAACTGAGTTCCCATCTTCAACAAAGACCTCTTCAATCCAATCCCATATTGACCAATACTGTATGCGCGATTTGAAGGTTGGGCAGTATACAAGACTTTACTAACCAAAGTTGATTCGTCTATCCCTGAGCAATTATCTAATATTTTTATGCTGTCGATATCAATTCTAATATGTATTTTGTAGCCTTTATAACTAACAGGAAGCCCATCTCGTTTCCCTTTTGGTGCATCGCTCTTAATGAGCTCTTCTCTCGCTGCGTCAATTGAGTTATCTAGCAGATCAAAAAATGCTTCAAGAGTTGTAACATCCTGAGTGAGTGCTGCTTCTAAAAAATCAGGGCTGACTCCTGTATCTAATTCAATCTTCCTGATTCCACCTTTGTTAGCGCTCATTATTACTCCTTATGCAATCAGTCTAACTTCATCTAAGGTACACAACTGATAAAGTTTGCTTAAAATCGCTTTAGAGACAATAGGAGAAACGCTATTTCCTATCATTCGAAAGCTATGCCATTTTGTAGGATGAAAACAAAACCAGTCAGGAAAACCTTGCAATCTTGCAGCCTCCCTAACAGTAATAACTCTACCTTTAGCTGGGTGTATTGGCCTTACTGCCTGATGGCTGCCTTTATCTGCGCCCGTACCTGCCCGTAAAGTCGGGCAGAATCCATCCCATGCTAACTTTTTAGATCGGCTGATAGTGTCAGTTTCTCCCTGCCTAAGTTGTTGGTATCTATTCTTAACGTGCTCAGAGTGAATAGTGTTAAAATTGCCAGAGACTCTGCCTTTTTTAAGCTGACGAATTGCTTCAGTACTACCCAAACCTTTTGGAGGATACGAACGCATGGATTTCGCGTAATTAGATATATTATTCGTTTTTTTATAAGGTGCCCATCCAAAATCAAGAGGATCTTTTGATTGCTCTATCGGCTCTCTTATATCTTTTATCGCATCACCAACAGTGACATAACTCTGTGGAGGTAATAGATCTGCTAGGGTTATAGGCGATATACGTTTTGCGTCGAAGCCTATAACAATAACCCTCTTTCGTCTTGTTGGTGCGCCCCACTGCGATGCGTCAATTACAACAGGATCTAAAACAGTATATTTTTTATCTAGTATGTTCAAGGCCCGATGTAATTGTTGAACATTGCGCTTATCCATTAAGCCCTCCACATTCTCCATAACAAAAAACCTAGGGCTGAGTAAGTTAACATGCCTAAAGTAATCGATTAAAAGTTCACGTCTTGGGTCACTTGGATCTGCAGCCCCCATTCGGCTATAACCTTGGCACGGCGGGCCACCTATAACACCATCTATTTTGATGTTTTCTAAAATACGATTCCATTCTTTTTTCCCAAAATTTGAGAGATCGGAATTTATCACTTGGGTATTTGGAAAATTTAATTTGTAAGCAGATTGAAGTGTTGCATCAACATCAATTGCCGCAACGGTATGGAAACCAGCCAATTCAGCTCCTAAACCAAACCCACCGCAACCACAGTATAAATCAACAATTTTTGGAGTATTTTTAATTGCCATTATGCAACTGCCTAATAATATTTTTCAATGATCTAGATTACCTGAGATCAAATGATCGTGATTTTTTTGAATTATAAAATTCAGAATGAAATATTCTCTCTGGCTTTTTTAAAAACTGCCTTCATAGGCGTAATGTACTTGGAATTATTATACGTAGATCTGTCATATCCAAAGAAACGAAATACATATCTGCAGCATAACGTCCAGGGCAAATATCATGCCAGCATTAGCAAGAAAGCGATAGCGGAGGATATTGTAAAACCTTTTTTATCTGTATCCAATTCATTATTCTAAGGTCATTTCATCACAGATTAAGACTTTATGATGAAATGACCTCCCCCCTACACCTTCCCCTGCATCTCTAGCGCTTTCTGATACAGTACTTTTTTATTCTCGCCAGTTAGCTCGGCAACAATACCGGCGGCTTTTTTCGGTGGTAATTCGGCTAGCAGCAATTTAAACAGTTTTTCGGTATCAACCTCTGAGCCTGATATCGGTTCTGGGTTACCGGCAACCATGACGACAAATTCACCTTTTTGCTGGTCGGCGTCGGCCAGAAGTTGGGTGCGAATATTACCGAGTGTGCCGTGGTAGAAGGTTTCAAAGGCTTTGGTGAGTTCGCGCGCGACGCAGGCGAGGCGGTCGGGGCCGAAACATTCTTCCATAAGGGTTAGGGTTTCGATAATGCGGTGTTTCGATTCATAAAACACAATGGTGGCGGTTTCTTGCGCCAGCGGTGCTAAGCGCTCACGACGGCCACTGGCTTTGTGCGGCATGAACCCTTCAAACAAAAAGCGGTCTGTTGGTAGGCCTGCGGCGCTGAGTGCGGTGATGATGGCACTAGGCCCGGGAATCGGTACAACCTTATGCCCCATTTCGCGCAACGCTTGCACTAACGGGTAGCCGGGGTCGGAAATCAGCGGGGTTCCAGCATCCGATACTAAGGCCATGTTTCGACCTTGGCTAAGCTGACTAGCAACCTGCTCAATACGATCCCTTTCGTTGTGGTCGTGTACCGACAACAGTGCTTTGCGAAGGCCCAGATGCTGCAGTAATCTTTGCGTATGTCTGGTATCCTCGCAGGCAATTACATCGACTGAACTCAGTACTTGCTGCGCACGTACGCTGAGGTCGGCGAGATTACCAATCGGAGTCGCGACTACGTATAACGTGCCGGCTTGTATATTTGGAACAGAGGTCATGCAGGGATATTTACCTGAATTCTGGTTACGCCGTTTTGCCACCGTAGCGGTAATAAGCGGTTGTATCGGACTAAGTGCTTGCTCGACGACTCCTCAACAGGATGATCGAGCTTTTCTGGAGTCCGCACTGGATAACAACCAGCGCTTTGAGCTGGTTGTCGAAAATCTGAATGCAGGCGAGTTTCGCAATGCCGGGCTGCAATTGCAACTACTCGAAGGTAGTTCGCTCTCGCCTAGCCAACAATTAGATTGGTTATTGCTGTCGGCTCGCGTTGCGATTGGCGAAGGCGATACTGTGTTGGCGCAAAGCTACCTCGATCAGTTCTCTGCCCGAATCGACTCGGCCACGCCGCAGCAAGAGCAGCAAGCCGGTTGGTTAACGGCGGCCGTGTACGAAGCCGATGGCCAGTTTTTGCAAGCAGCCCGCGAGCGGGATTTTATTTCTGGCGTGTTGGTTGGCGATATAAAACAAAGCAACCAAGAGCGCCTGTGGTTGGATTTAATGCAAATCCCCGATGGCGAGTTACTCAGCTGGGCAGAAAAATCCCCCGATACGCGTTTTGGTGGTTGGCTGCAGTTAGCGGCAATCAGTAAGAGCAATACCTATACGCTAGATGAACATTTAGCCGCGATTATGGCTTGGCGTAATGCCAACCCCGGGCATCCGGCAAGTATGCAGTTACCCGGTTCGTTGTCGATGTTAGAAGACATTGCCGCCAACCGCCCTACTCGCGTGGCGTTATTGCTACCTTTAACGGGTCGTTTAGAGCGCACCGGAGCTGCGATTCGCGATGGTTTTATGGCAGCGTATTTTGCGGCGCTGAGTAAGGGTTATTTAGTACCTGCTATTACCTTGTTAGACAGTGAGCAATACCCGGCTGAAGCCCCCGCGCCACAACCCGCTTTTACCCAAAATCCGTTGCTGCTGGGCGATGTACCCGTGGCAGAGCCAACGGTAACCGTCGATGCTATGAGCGTTACTCCTCCAGCAGAAGTTTACAACCTACCATATAACCTCAGCCGTGCTTATGCCGATGCGCAGCGAGCAGGCGCACAGTGGTTGGTTGGACCTGTGAGTAAACCCGATGTTCAGGCGTTGCAAACCGCACCTATGCTGCCAATGCCAACGCTGGCGTTAAATTATGGCGACCGCAGTGACGATGAAGGTCAAATACCGTCGGCAAATCTTTATCAATTTGGCTTAGCGGCCGAAGACGAGGCCGTTCAAATCGCTGAGCGCGCTTGGCAAGATGGCCACCGGCGCGCCTTGGTGATGATTCCTGAAGGTAATTGGGGTGAGCGTATTTTCGCTGCGTTTGAACAACGCTGGTTAGAGCTAGGTGGTGAAATCGGCGAGAACCGTTTTTACGCGCCGCAAAAAGACTTTAACCCCGAAATTAAAGCTCTGCTCAACGTTGAAGACAGCCAGCAGCGATATAAAACCATGCGGTCGTTATTGCGCCAAAGCACTGAGTTTGAGCCGCGCCGTCGTGAAGACGTCGATTGGGTTTTTTTAGTGGCTTTGCCGGCACAAGCGCGCCAAATCAAACCAACACTAGCGTTTAACTTTGCCGCTGATCTTCCTGTGTATGCGACGTCGCATGTATTTTCTGGGGCGGTTGATCCAAAACGCGACCGCGACTTAAATGGCATTCGTTTCTGCGATGCGCCGTGGTTGTTGCGTCATACCGAGCTGTATAACGACGTAGAAAAATCGGTGAAAGGTGGGCAAGGTAGCTACGCTCGCTTGTATGCAATGGGCGTGGATTCGTACCGTTTGATTGCGCGTGTTAAGCAGTTAGAAGCCTTCCCCGAGAGCCAAATTTTCGGAACCACAGGCGCTTTAACCTTGGATGATCAACGTCGTATTCATCGTAAAACCGAATGCACGCGTTTCCGCTCCGGTGAGCCGGTACAGCTAGCCATCGAGTAAGCGAAAGCAATTGATGTAAGCGTTAAAACAGTTCAACAGGTGTCAGGCAAGGAGGCCAGACCATGTGGATACCTCGCAACAAGGCTAAGTCGAGTGCCAGTAAAGGCAAAACCGGTGATAGCAGTCATCGTGCCGCAGGCGAACGCCGAGAATTAGACGCCGAAGAGTGGCTGATACAACGTGGCTTTGTACCCATAACCCGCAATTACCGCACGCGCGGCGGCGAAATCGATCTGATTATGCGCGACGCCGATACCCTTGTGTTTGTAGAAGTACGTTATCGTAAAACCACGGAGCACGGCACGGGGGCAGAAACCATTACCTATCACAAACAGCAGCGACTACGTCGTGCTGCCCTACACTACCTGCAAAAGCATTTTGGTAGCCGCGAACCGCCTTGTCGATTTGATGTTATGTCAGGTACTGGCGACCCAGTTATCTTCGATTGGATTAGTAATGCGTTTTAAACAGGCTGTTGAGTAAGCAAACCTTTCTACCTATCGGCTTTTTCTTTATGATGGCTTCCTGCTATTTCGGAGCTTTATTGTGCAAGATCGCATCATTAGCCACTTCGGCGCCAGTATCGAAACCAAGACATTAGCCGCTGAAGAGCTGCCGCCCTATATTGAGCACGCAGCACAAATTATGGTTAACGCCCTGCTAAGCGGTGGCAAGATCTTATCGTGTGGTAACGGCGGTTCTGCCGGCGATGCCCAGCACTTTTCTTCAGAATTACTTAATCGTTTTGAGCGCGAGCGCCCTAGTCTTCCGGCGATTGCACTATCGACCGATTCTTCGACCATCACCTCCATCGCTAACGATTACAGCTATAACGAAGTGTTCTCGAAGCAAATTCGTGCTTTAGGTAATCCAGGCGATGTGTTGTTGGCAATATCCACCAGCGGTAACTCGGCTAACGTAGTGCAGGCGATTCAAGCCGCCCACGAACGCGATATGTTGGTGGTTGCATTATCAGGTAAAGACGGCGGCCATATGGCATCGCTACTCACCGCCGAGGATGCTGAAGTACGCGTGCCATCGAATGTGACGGCGCGTATTCAAGAAGTTCATTTGGTGGTGATTCATTGCTTGTGCGATTTAATCGACTGTTCGCTGTTTGGCGAAGAATAACGATTAAGCGACAACATCGAATAAAAAATGGCTGTGATTACAGCCATTTTTTTCGTCTGAAGAAAACTAACAGCCCTGCGGTTATTAACAAGAACACGCCCCATAAGGCTGGATATCCCCACTTCCATTTTAACTCGGGCATGTACTCGAAATTCATGCCGTAAATTCCAGCAAAAAAAGTCAGCGGAATAAAAATGGAAGCGAATATGGTCAGCACTTTCATCACTTCATTCATTTTGTTACTGACGCTAGAAATATAAACATCCAGCAAGCCAGTTAATATATCGCGATAGGATTCTATCGAATCGACAATACGCATAGAGTGATCGGCGACATCGCGCAAAAAGATGTGGGTTTGCGTATCAATAAGTTTGGTTTCGCTACGCAACATAGCAGCCAGTAGCTCGCGCACCGGCGCGACCTGACGGCGCATGGTAATAATTTCACGCTTTAAGCGTTGAATGGTGTTTAGGGTTTCTTTGTTCGATTGGGAATCGAGCAACTGATCTTCGATATCGTTAATGGCGTCGTCGAGCGAATCAATCACCACAAAGTTTTGATCCACTACAGTATCTAAAATGGCGTAGGTTAAGTAATCGGCACCGAGATTACGAAACCGGCCTTTGCTCGAATTTAACCGTACTTGAATAGGATCAAACAAGGCATCGCGTTTTTCTTTAAAGGTGAATACGTAGTCGTTAAGCACAATTAAACTGACCTGTTCGTATTCAACACTAAACTCATCGCTTTCGGCAGGCACTAAACATTTAAGCACTATGTATAGATAGTCGTCGTATTCTTCAAACTTAGGGCGTTGATGAGTATTTAGAATATCTTCAAGCACGAGTTGATGAATACCAAACTCTGCGCCAATTTTTTCTATCAAGCTAACGTCAGTTAAGCCTTCGATCACCACCCAAGTAACACTTTTACGCTCGCGGTAGGCGAAAATCTCTTCAGCCGTTGTGGCAGTAATGGTCGTTATCTCGTCGGGGGTGTAATCAACAACGGTGATAAGAGAATCATCGTGATGCCTATCGCCCACATGAATCAAACTGCCTGGGCGCATACCCAATTTGTCGGATGGCTTACGAAGGGATGTCATCGTGTTGTTACCTTAGGAACGTATTGCAAGAATACTCTGTTATTCGCTTTTAACTCAAACAATCCAACATACAAAAAAGCCACGCTAGGCGTGGCTTAGTTTACGTGTGCTAGTGGCTATTCATCTTTTAAGCGATTAATACCCAAAGCTTTTAACGTGTACTTTTCATAAATAGGCTCACTGGAGCCGGTTTTCATTTTATGAATAAAGTATTTTTCGAAGGCGATTTTCGCCACATGCACCCACTTCCCCTTTTTAAACCAAGTGACGTTACGCGGTGGAATCTGCGGAATCGCCACAAATGCAGCGCCGGTATCGCCCATATCGGCTAGACAAATTGCACTCCACGTACCTTTTGCCGTTGCAGGTTCTCCAGCTAAATCCGATTTTAGATTATGCGCAATGGCGGTCATCATAGATTCAATCATGTAGCCAGTTTTAGGGGTTCCGGTTGGTACGGGGGTCACTTCAACTGGTGGAATAGCAACGCAGACACCCGCCGAGTAAATATTCGGATAAGTAGGATTGCGCTGGTGTTCATCGATGATCACGAACCCTTTCGGGTTACAGATTTCTTTTACCGCAGCAACGGGGTCAACACCGGCAAAGGATGGCAACATCATCGAGTGTTTAAACGGTAGTTCATGTTGTTTTTTCAGCGAGCCATCATCATTCAGCTCATCAACGAACATTTTACCCGCTTCAACCTTAGTGACCTGAGCATTGGTAATCCACTGGATATGACGATTACGCAATTCACTTTCGAGCATAGATTTAGAATCACCCACACCGCCTAAACCAAGGTGGCCAATGTAAGGCTCGCTGGTCACATAAGTCATAGGAACTTTGTCACGCTTTTTACGGTTGCGCAGTTCTTTATCAAGAATAAACGCGTATTCGTAAGCCGGGCCAAAACATGAGGCACCCGGCATGGCACCAACAATGACGGGGCCGGGTTCTTCGGCCAGCGCTTTCACATCTTCAAAACAGGTTTCGGCATGGTCGAGCGCGCAGATAGATTGGGTATAACCACCATGTGGGCCTGCGCCTTCGACGGCGGCAAAGTTCAATTTCGGGCCAGTGGCAATAACAAGATAATCGTAATTTTCGACCCGACCGTCAGCCAGCGTAAGACTGTTCTGTTTTGGGTCTATTGCGGTAACGGCCGCAGAGATAAATTCAATGTTCTTTTTTTCAAGATACGGTCGAATCGGAAAGCTGGTATCCGGACGTTCTCGCCAACCCACCGCAATCCACGGATTAGAAGGTACAAACTGAAAATCTTCACGTTCGTTAATAACAGTGACTTGGTGCTCAGAACCAATCGATTCGCGAATTTCGTAAGCCCCTGCCATACCTCCCGTTCCTGCGCCCAGTACAATAACCCGTGCCATAAGTAAGCATCCTTCTGTTAGCTACTTTAACTACCAATACCGTTTAGACTACTCCAATCCATCAAAATAACCATATAAGCATAAAGTATTATTGAGCCAAAATTGAATCATTGGCGTCGAACTTCCCGCGAATAGAACATGCGACTCTGCAGCGAATTTAGAGATTTAGTTCAGACAGGATTGCAATGTGGGCAGTTGGAGCGCTTACTCAGCTGCCAGCGTTGCCACTGACCTGCCTTGGCATCATAGGTAGCTAGCCAGCCCGCTTGCGGGCTACCGAACGGTGATATTAAGCGCAAAGCTTCAAGTGCTTGCATACTGCCAATGACACCAACTAAAGGCGACAGAACGCCGGCTTCGGCACAACTGAGTTGTTGATCATTCAAATTAGGATATAAACAGCCATAGCACGGGCTAAGAGAATCGCGCGGATCAAACACAGCGACCTGACCGCTAAAACCAATCGCAGCACCCGATACCCAAGGAATAGCGTGCGCTACACACCTTGCATTAATAGCGTAACGAACCGCCGCATTATCACTGCAATCTACCACCAAACTAACGCCTGATAGATGATGATTCAGCCATTCATTAGTGGCTCGAAATGGATATACTTCAACCACCACATCGGCATTTAATTGCTGGCAACTGGTTGCCGCCGATTCGACTTTACTGCGCCCAACAGCTGCCTGCTGATGCGCTATTTGGCGCTGTAAGTTGGAGATTTCTACATGGTCGTCATCGACCAAACTTAATTTACCGACACCTGCAGCGGCGAGATACAAGGCAACCGGCGAGCCCAAGCCGCCAAGGCCAATAATCATGACATGTGCATCTAGCAAAGCTTGCTGACCGTCGACGTCGATATCGGATAGCAAAAGATGGCGGCTGTAACGTAATAACTGATCGTCGTTCATACAATACCCGCCCCCTTTCGATATGCCTGAATTAATCGTCACCTAGCCAGCGACCACCGCTAATACGCGGTTGTCCGGCGAGATCTAGCTGGGTTTCTACTTCGGTAAAACCGCGCGCGCGCAAGGCGTTGCACACGGCGTCAGCTTGTTCAAATCCGTGTTCTAGCAACAGCCAACCTTGAAGATTTAAAAAACGCGGGGCCTGTTGAACAATGGTGTAAATATCCGCCATGCCTTGATCATCAGCAACTAACGCGGTGCGCGGTTCAAAACGTACATCGCCCTGACTGAGGTGTGGATCAACGGGATCGATATAGGGCGGATTACTTACGATTAAGTCATACGTTCCCTGCACGGCTGAAAACCACGAGCTTTGCTTAAAGGTGACCGTCAGTTGTGTTTTTAGTG
>JBLIMQ010000097.1:0-16994 GCA_047638775.1 Flavobacteriales bacterium | reverse complement strand
CCGTAAAGAAGCAAGCGGGAAATCATATGTACATGCTATGTACCGTTATGGCGCACAACCTCAATCGTGAATTACAAATGAAAACTAAAGAAAGGACTCGTAAGACGAATGCCAAGCGTGCGGCTTTTTGGGTGTTTGATTCTATAAGTCAAGTACGCAATACGATTTTCATACACGCAGGTCGATTAATTCGACCTAATGGTGAATTTGTTTTAAGCATGAATTCAAATGACGCGTTAAAGAATGATATGGAAAAGCATTTTACGTGTCTAAATTAAGATAATTTATGCATAGTTAGGGGTAAGAAAGGCCCTTTGTGAATGCACAGCCAACGCTGAATAACTTCGTCCAAACTCCAGTCTTTAGGGTGCTTAGGTTCGGTTTTTAGCACAATGTGATAGTGATTGCTAACTACAGCATAACTACGGCATAACTACGGCATAACTACGGCATAACTACAGATTTCGATTGAGAACACTGTGGAGAGTAGACGTATACGATCTTCACTAATTTATCGGGAATAAATTAGGCCGCTTTGGCGGGCTCGAAGAGTCGAACACATGGACGTGTGAGCACATCCATTGGCGGCGGTGCTCAAAGCACTGGCCGGTACGATCATCTGTTCCGTATAGAAAGGAGCGTCGAACGCAGCGCGACATGATGTGGTAGTAGGCTGTATCTGAAAGCGATATTTGTTGGGCGCGGGGAGTAGTCACAGGAATTCCATTTCTGTTCGTATGTACAGAATTTATACTAGTTGCGGTTCGTTATGATATCAATCAATAAGTGCGTGTTGCCTGGCTTGCTGGACTTGCTGTGTGTTGTAGATACTTATGCATAGCTATGGTCAATTTCGAACAGCCATGCGCAGTAGCTTTTATTGTGCACCGAGTGGTGTATAATTGAGTTTATGGCAAGGCCCAAAGAATACAACGTAGATTACGTCAAGCAGCAAACCATGAATTCCTTTATTGCGAAGGGCTATTCAGCTACGTCTTTAAAAGATCTAGAGGAGGCGACTCAGCTGGGGCGGCGTAGTCTTTACAATGATTTTGGTGACAAGAAATCGATGTTTTTGGGTGCTTTATCGGATTTTCGAGAGTATGCCACTGATGCGTTTCTCAAACCGCTCTATGCCAGCGATGCGTCTGTTGAATCGATTTCACGGGTACTTAATACCTTAGTTGAAACCGCCGCTACACCGGAAGGTAAATACGGTTGTCTAATGTGCAATACCGCGCGGGAGCCAATTATGGCTGACCCTGATATTGGCCAAATTGTTAGCCGTTATTTTGATCGTATTCAGCAGTTGCTGTTACGTGTATTGGAAAATGCTAAAAGTAAGAACGAACTTTTCCCTAGCGCGAAACCAAGCTCTTTGGCGCATTTCTTTTTGGGGACGATTGTATCGGTCTGTGTGTTGTGCCGCTCGGGAGCGCCACAGGAAACGCTAACGGATATTGTTTACGAGGCCTTAGAGCGCATTAGATAGATTTTTTTTACCCCATAATGCACCGATCGGTGCATTATGGGGTTGAGATTTAGGAATGCTTGTTAAATTGAGCTATGAAATTGAAGTGTGAAAATGAAAAGTAAAATTGGCTTAGGCGAATTGGGGCTGTTTTAAGTAATCGGCGATTAAGCCAACTGTGCATCATCAAATAATAAATTTAGTTAATAAACAAGGAAATAAAAATGCTTAAAAGAATATTTTTTACAAAAAACGTTGGTACTCTAGATCGTTTCTTACGGTCACTCCCGCTTGCTGTGGTAGCTGTTCTATGGCTTACGGGTACAATTACGGGCACACTCTTGGTGTTTTTGGCCGTTATGGCGGGTCTTACTGCACTAACTTCTGTGACAGGGACATGTTCTATCTATGGTATGTGCGGTATTTCTTCGTTAAGAAAGTCGTAGTTTAAATCCGACGACACCCACTAGTCATAAACTCCGTAATCTATTGATTTAACTTTGCTTTATTTCGATTTGACGAGTGATCAATAGGGTCGGAGTCATTGATTTTGCGCGCCAAACCTAGCAATCAATAAGTGCGCATCCCCGTATGTGATTCTCGCTGGCCTACTAATTGAAGAACCATATGCTAACTTAAATCAATAGTTTGGCGCCGGTCTTTTTCTTGTTAGGCTTGCTGACCTTAATCTGCGATGGAAATTAGGCTCGGTTGACACTGTTTTACCCGGTCGATAGTGGCACCTAATAACTTAAACCATACGCCAGCTTATACAATTGATTTTAATATTTGGTTTCCTAATTAATCGAATAGTTGTGTAACAGAACGTGCCTTAC
The DNA here is from genome assembly GCA_047638775.1 of Flavobacteriales bacterium. Taxonomy (GTDB): domain Bacteria; phylum Pseudomonadota; class Gammaproteobacteria; order Pseudomonadales; family Cellvibrionaceae; genus Agaribacterium. The sequence continues at coordinate 14,687 of JBLIMQ010000097.1, read as the reverse complement.
CTATATTGTTGCATCCCGCGCCAAAATTGTAATTGTGGAATTTATCTTCTTGTGCGGCTTAAAGTTTAGGAGTAGATTGATTTAAAATAAAATTTCCGGATTCCGCTGGACTCAATCAGAGATCATTCCCTGATTTAAATCGATTACAAAAAAATAAATTACTAAGTTTAACTTTATATCTTGATTGGAAAAGTACTGTTCCCACTATTTAATTTTTTAAGATAAATTAGGAGAAATATTATGGGTTTTATCATCGAGCCGGTTCCTGAAGCTGAAGATATAAATGCGCTTAAAGCAATCCTTGCGCATATTGACGATGGTGACTTTGTGCCGTTACTGTTGAAGTCGCTTAATCAGGCAAATGACTTAGCTCGTGATCTGGAAAAAGGACTCGATCCGTTGCTTTATAAAGCACTTCCACTTGAAGGTATGAATGGCTGGCCGATCACTTTTGACGGCTATGTGCAATACTTACGTTTATTTAGTCGTTGGATACCGCATCAGAGTGATAACCCGGCCTGGGTTGATCCAAGTGACCGTCAGGAGCATCAAGAAGTTTATGATTATCTTTGTTGGTTTTATTGGCTGATAGATCAGCCGCTTGAAGAGCTCAACGGTGGTGTCTTGCAAGATATTCCCTGGTTCTCAGAATTTCTTGTATTGTGGGCTGCGGATTGGGGAATGTTTTTAAATTCTGACGAGTCATTTAATGACGAGGTTCTTAATAGTTTTATTACTGATTCTCCGGAATACCGTGTGCAAGACTCCATGATACCTGAGGTTCACAACCCAGAAAAATTACGCCCTAATGATCCAAGTGGGTGCTGGTTTTCATTCAACCAGTTTTTTGCTCGCGAGTTAAACCCAGGGCTAAGACCAATATCAAAACTGGCACATAATAAAATAATTACAGCACCCGCCGACTGTACCTATAAGAAGCACTACGAAATAGATGATAAGGGTAGGATCGAGCCACCCATTGTTATTAAAGGCACACACACCTATGCAACGGTTCAGCAGTTACTGGATAAAAGTGAGTATGCAGACGCCTTTAACGGTGGGCATTTCATTCACTTTTTCCTTGGACCCAACTCTTACCATCGCTTCCACACGCCGGTAGCTGGTAAGGTTAAAGAATGTTACCCCCTTACTGGTCAAGTCTACTTAAAAGTTAGCTTGTCCGGGCATCAATTTGATGCAGCAGATTCCTCTCGCGATGGTTACGAATTTTTGCAGGCGAGGGGAATTCTTACTATTGATACAACAGACTCAGACTATGGCGATGTCGGAATTGTTGCAGTTATACCCGTTGGTATGTGTCAGGTCTCTGGTGTCAATATGACGCACGTAATAGATGCTGAATGTAATAAAGGTGATGAATTTGGTTACTTCACCTTTGGTGGCTCTGATATTATTGTGCTTATGCAAAAAGGGACTGACCCCCAATGGAACACTAATTTTGTTAAGGGAACAGACTATTACTCACTCTATGGCACAGAGTTAGCTAGCGTAACCAAACTCGGGGATAAACCTTAATGCTCTTTATATTTGAGAAAACTATCGTGGATAGGTACTAGCTTGGTGGTTAATTAATCAATACTAGAATAGGCGGAAACCATTAGGTTTTTAGTCACCGAAACTTTGAACAGTATTCTCACGTTCTAGCGGGTGTATTTTGGTCGCGTGTATTCACGGCCATATGCGCCCGTTTTTTATCCAGAGTCAAAGTAATCAAGAGGGACACCCAAAAAATCAAGAGGGACACCGGCTACTAAAAAAGTAAAAATGGTTGATGGCGACATTGTGAAAATATTTCTGCCGCTGATTCGAGTTAGCAAATTTCCTTGAATTTAGCGAGAAGCCTTCGAGCATCCCAAATTATACGCGTGAAAAATTCTAGAAAAGTAATCTATTGAAAAAATTGAAATTTGGGAGGGGTACTCCGCACTAAGTATGGCTGACCAGAAAAGGTTGACCACTACACTGCCGCAAGATGGTCGTCTTTATACGCTAGACATAAATACAGAGTACGTCTCGGTAGCAAAAGAATATTGGGGTAAGTCACCTTCAAGCGCCAAGATAACTTCGGTTATTGGCCCTGCATTAAATTTTTTGTAATCGTCGCCAATTGTGTTTGACTTGACATTTATCGATGCAGATAAAGAGAGCTACTTACAATATTTTGAGACCGCGCTCGCGCGATTGTCCGCAAACGGCATGATAGTCATCGATAATGCGCTCTGGAGTGGCAAGATGCTAGAGCAGAATCCGCTAGAAGAAAGCACTATGGCGGTGAAGACCGTTAATCAGTTCATACGAGAGCGTCCTGAGCTTCAGTCAGTGTTGCTACCTTTGCGTGATGGTGTACACCTTGTGACGCGTATATCAGCCTAATAAGCGCATAGAAAATATAGAGGAATACCCACTCGACACAATATCGTATCCTGCTGATGTAAATGGTTTTCCGGTACGTTTACGAGTGGGTGCTCGTAAAGTGTTATTAAAACCCTTTTTTTATCTGCAGCTTATCCAGCGCCATTCCAGCGGCCGACGTTCGGTTATCTACACCTATTTTTTTATATATCTGCTCCAAATGTTTGTTTACTGTTCTTGGGCTCATATCGAGAATTAGAGCAATCTCTCTATTCGTCTTACCCTTTGCTATCCAAGAAAGAACTTCCGCTTCGCGTTTGGTGATCGGAAATGCTGCGTGCAGAATGTCGTTTTCATCCATTTGGTTTTCATCTATGAGTCTAAGTAGTGCGTTATCATGTTTAGAAAGCGTGATAAAAGCGATATCAGTACCACTCTTAAGTTTTATTTTGTTGCCCTCTGAGGGAGAACGTTTTAACCATTGCGCGATCGAGTCCTTAAAATCAGCCTGTGCTAGCGCGTCGGTTTCGTGAAGCTGCGATAGAAAATTTCTTACGAATGGCGTCGTCCACAATATGTTTCCGCCTTGATCGACGGTAAATACGTTTTGACCTGCGGTCTCAAGAGCATTTTCGGTGTCCACTGTAAGCCGAGAATTGGTCAGGTGAACTTTCATTCGAGCGATAAGTTCGATTGGATTGATGGGTTTGGTTAGGTAATCCACACCGCCAGCTTCAAATCCCTTGACTATGCTATCTGTATCGGAAAGTCCGGTCATGAAAATCACTGGAATTTTTTCAAGTCGTACATTTTTCTTTAATTCGATGCAAGTCTCGAATCCGTCCATGTAGGGCATTAATGCATCCAAAAGAATGATATCGGGCATCATTTTATTGGCGATGTTTAACGCTTGCTTACCGTCTAGTGCCACGAGTATTGTCATGCCAGATTTGTCCAAGGCGTCATTGAGCATGCCCAAGGTTTCTGGTGAGTCGTCGACAACCAAAATAAGTTCACCGCTACCACTAATTGAGTTCATATTATCCTGCCTTGGCCAATTTTATGATGTCATCGAATTTAACTTCGGAGACAAGAAATGATAAGTGTTCGATAAAGTCTGGGCAGGCCTCTTTATTTTCATTTAGTGAATTGATAATTATTTTAAGATGAGCAAGGTGACCAATTTCGGAACTTTTTATGATTTCGTTGAGTATATGTTTACTTGGATAGCGTTCGATTTTTGAGTGGTTTTTCAACATTTTTGGAGTGTCGCAAAACGGTTTGTATTCCCAGGACATACTTAAAAAATGACCTATTCTTTCTAGAAGCACATCCAGCTTGACCGGTTTACTTAGGTAATCGTCGTAGTGTGGTGATTCATCTACTTCGTGTATGTCCTCGTTGGCGTTGGCCGAAATCATAATGATGGGTTGCTTCACTCCTGCCAGTCTCAATTTTCGCGCAAGAAGAGGGCCGTCTATCCCAGGCATTAGGCGGTCTACTAAAAAAATATCGGGCGTACAATTATGCAAAAATTCGAGACAGGATTCTCCGTCGTAGGCTTCGAATACAATAAAACCTAGAGGGCATAGCAGGTCGCTAATAAGGCCGCGATGGCTGGCTTCGTCATCAACGACCATCACGGATTGCCTGGCACCTGAATAACCGTAGATTCTATTCGCTCGTGCAGCGTCAACCTCGGGTTGTGGAATATGCGAGAGCATTAACAAAAGTGTAAATGTGCAGCCACTACCTGCATTGTTTTTAACAACTAATTCCCCGCCCATGATGTCAACCAGTAACCTGGTGATGGCAAGGCCTAGGCCCGTGCCGTTTACATTTGGTGATCCGGGCCGCCGTACGCGCTCAAAGGGTCTAAAAATTCTTTCCATTTCATCTTCCGGAATACCTACGCCGGAATCCGTAATAGTAAATTCAGCCACTTGATTTTTGTAACGTAAACTAATTTCGACTTTTCCTTTTTCGGTGAATTTTATTGCGTTTGATAAAAGATTAATGAGTATTTGGCGTAACCTCTTTTCATCACCCTGGACATATGCCGGGATGGAATTGATCAGGCGGAATGAAAAGTCGAGTCCTTTTTCTTTGGCTTGCAGAGAAAACATGTATACGATCTGATCGATAACGGTGCCTAAACGTATTTGGTCTTTGTGAATTTCAACTCGACCAGCTTCAATTTTAGAGATGTCGAGAAGGCCTTCAATCAAGTCAGCGAGATGTTCGCTGCTGCGCCGAATGACCGTAAGCTGGTGGGAATAGGCTTTCGGGATGTCTTCGTTACTTTCTAGTAATTGTGCGTAACCAAGAACCGCATTTAACGGGGTTCTCAATTCATGGCTTATACCCGTAAGGTATCGGCTTTTGGCATTATTGGCCGCTTCGGCAATTTCTTTTGCCTTTTGTAATTTTTGATCAGTTTTTTTGTGTGCTTCAATTTCTTCAATTAATAGGTGTGTTTGTTTGTGCGATTCGGCTTGCGCCACGAGTCGACTTTCGTGCGAAAGTACGAACAACCAAGAAATAACGCCGCCCACGACTAGCAATATAAAAAACACCTTCCATAAGGTTTGCTCTACTAGCTCACTAGCGAGTTCATTCGGTGATAAGGTATTACTGTTAATCAGTGCCAGTAGGAGGCCGGTAATAGTTGCAATTGCGGATAGTAAGTAAATAAAATGAAAAAAACGTATGTTTATGGTTGTATGTAATACGGAGGGGAAAGTATCTTGCGCCCAGGAAAACAATCGTTGGCTAATGCGCGGTTTATCTTTGCATGAATCTAAACAACGTGCGTCAAGTGAGCAGCATAGCGAACAAATAGTTCCAGCGTAAGCGGGGCAGTGCGCGATATCTTCGTTTTCGTATTCGTTTAAGCACACAACACATACGCAGACGCCTTGTGTGGATACAATGAGATCTGGTGTTCGCGCAATGTAATAGCGACTTTTTGTTAGTAAAGCAATTGTCGGTACACAGATAAAACTACAGGCTATCGTTAGAAAATGTGCCAGCGCGTGGAGGTATTCGCCAAAAAATCCTAGGTAGCAAACGATGCCTAGGATCGAAGCGATGAGCATCGAACCTACGCCAACGGGATTTATGTTGAATAGATGCGCGCGTTTAAATTCAATATGTTTTGGGCTTAGGCCCAAAGGTTTATTAATGACAAGATCCGCAACTAAACTTGATACCCACGCGACGGCGACAATGGCGTAGATGCTGAGAGTGTATTCAAATGCATGATAGACGCCTAACTCCATAAGAACTAAAGCGATAACAACATTAAACACGAGCCAAACGACGCGTCCGGGATGGCTGTGCGTTAGCCTAGAAAAGAAGTTCGACCACGCGATTGAGCCTGCGTAAGCGTTGGTAACGTTAATTTTTAATTGCGAAAGTATGACGAAACACGCTGCAGCGAGAATTGCTAAGTTCGGGTCTTTGAATATATTGGAGAAAACCACTAGATACATATGTGTCGGGTCAGATGCATCTTCCATGTTTGAGCCAGAACTAATAGCCAAATACGCAAGAAAAGACCCAAGCATTATTTTACTGGCACCGATTATTATCCATCCAGGACCGGCCGCTATTAACGATACCCACCACGCTATTCTATTGCTCTTGTTTTTTTCCGGTAAAAACCGAATGACATCAATTTGTTCTCCGATTTGTGCGACAAGTGAAAACATAACTGAGGCGGCGGCCCCGAAAAGTAAAATGCTAGGACCTGAGCTTTCCTGGGCCGCTCCTTGATAGTGCGTCCAGTTGCCTACCGCGTCATATTGGTGAGTCAACAGGTAGACGACGGGGATAAGTTGCAATACGACCCATAGCGGCTGTGTCCATAATTGAAAGCGACTTATAAAGGTAATACCGTAAAATGACAGCGGAATGACCACAAGAGAACTAATGATATATCCAATAAATAATGGGGTATTTAATAATAGCTCGAGCGCTTTTGCCATAATTGCGGCTTCAAGCGCAAAGAATATAAAGGTAAAAGAGGCATAGATAAGTGAAGTAATCGTCGACCCAATGTAACCGAATCCAGCGCCGCGTGTTAATAGGTCGATATCAACCCCGTATTTAGCTGCGTAGTAGCAAATAGAGATTCCGGTCAAAAATATAATGGTTCCAACGACGAGGGTCGCTAGTAGTGCATTATCAAAGCCATAGCTGAGCGTTACTGCGCCGCCGATTGCCTCTAATACAAGAAACGAAATTGCCCCCAGCGCAGTATTGGTGACGCGAGCGAAAGACCATCGTCGTGAACTCTTCGCGGTAAAACGAAGCGCGTAGTCCTCAAGGGTTTGATTATTCACCCACTGGTTGTAGTCACGCCTAACGCGAGAAATTTGTTGTTTAGCCGTTTGCATGTCCGAGACCATAAGCAATATTTAATATTCGTCGTTAACAACGATAGAAACCGGTGCCGACAGCCGCTGGGGCCTTGTGTCGTGTTATCGTTTTTTTGATCTTTGCGGCTTCCCTAACCTTACTCATCTTATGTGGCACGCAAGTAACACGCCATCTTTTTCAATTCTTCATAGCTTAGCAACTTTGGTGCCTTAGCATGCGGTTGTGACAGCAAATATGCGTTATATAACGTAGTTCAATGGGTTGATTGTCGAATGTTGATTTTCGTTGCTTGCCGCGAGAATGATCCTACTGAATACCGAGACCCAATGAGGAAGCCCCACTATGTTTATCAATAAAACTGCTCTATCAACACGTAGAGTTCGAGTACCCGTTGCTAAGAATGAATTTATCCGACGAAAATTTGTGAGGTCTTTTGCTGTTGCCTCACTGCTTTTATCTTCGCTCACTTTATCATTATCGATGTCTGCGTTGGCTAATCCAAATACCACGGGATTAGCCGTGACAGATGACACGGTTACCGTGGGTATTTTACATTCGCTAACAGGCACCATGGCGATTAGTGAAACTGGCGCTCAAGAAGCTGAGAAGCTTGCTATAAAACAAATCAACGAGATGGGCGGGATTTTGGGTCGTCAAATAAAAATTGTTCAGGAAGATGGCGCGAGTGATTGGCCGACCTTCGCCGAAAAATCACGAAAACTTTTGGTGAAAGACAAAGTGGCAGCGGTATTTGGATGTTGGACATCTGCATCGCGAAAAGCCGCACTTCCTGTTTTTGAAAAAGAGAACGGCTTACTCTATTACCCAACATTTTATGAAGGGTTGGAGCAATCTAAAAACGTAATCTACACCGGTCAAGAAGCCACACAACAAATTCTTGATGGTCTTAACTGGGTTGCGAAGGAAAAGAAAGCGAAAACATATTATCTCATTGGCTCTGACTATATCTGGCCAAGAACTTCGATGAAAATTGCAAGAAAGCACATTGAGAATGTACTAGGTGGCAAGGTCGTTGGTGAAGAATACAAGCCTTTAGGGGATACCCAGTTTGGTTCTGTAATTAACAAAATTAGGCTTAAAAAACCTGATGTGATTTACGCAGCTGTTGTAGGCGGTAGTAACGTTGCATGGTTCAAGCAACTGAAGGCTGCGGGAATAACTTCGGCAAAACAAACGCTTTTGACGATCTCAGTTACAGAGGATGAGGTTCTCGGCATAGGTGGTGAGAATTTAGAAGGGTTTTACTCGATTATGAAATATTTCCAGAGCCAAGATAACGCGAACAACGTAGCCTTCGTAGCAGCCTTTAAAGAAATGTGGGGCGATGACAGTGTCATCGGGGACGTTACCCAAGCCGCGTATTTAGGCCCATGGCTTTGGAAGGCCGCAGTCGAAAAAGCAGGCTCCTTCGATGTGGATAAGGTCGTACTTGCATCTGAGACTGGAGATATCGAGTTAACAACGGCGCCCGAAGGTTATGTCAAACTACACAAAAATCATCACCTCTGGAGTAAAGCGCGAGTCGGTATGTGGAAAAAAGATGGTCAGGCGACCGTTGTCTATGAATCTGAACTGTTGGAGCCCGATCCCTTTCCAGCTGGTTACCAATAGGCTCGAAACGTAGTTCATAAACAATTCATTAAGGCAGGTTATCGCGGTTGAAACCGCGCTAACCTGCACAGGGTTTTGGGCTTGATACTCGTACAATATTCTGCAGGTTATCAAAAAATATTTAAAAATTGAATGCTAACGGGTTTCGATTTAGTGATCATCTCTTAGGGTAAATGATTATGGGTGAATACACTTACAGTGAGCTAGGCTCCATTCTTGCAATGCAAGGTTTTGCCGGATTCAGCTTATTCAGCGTATTGTTGTTAATGGCTTTGGGCCTTGCAATTATTTTTGGTCAAATGGGTGTGATAAATATGGCCCACGGTGAGTTCATGGCCGTAGGAGCATACACAACGTATTTTATTTCTGTTCTCACCGAAAACTATCTTCCGAGTTTAATGCCTTACTACTTTTTTGTTGCGATACTTGCATCGATGTGCATCGCGGGCTTAATCGGTTACGTCGCGGAGTACGCGTTAATCCGGCATCTTTACAAGAGGCCGCTCGACACTCTGCTGGCGACCTGGGGTTTAAGTCTAATAATGCAGCAATCTTTTCGCAGCTTATTTGGTGCGAGAGAGGTCAGTCCTGCTCTTCCAGAATGGTTGCTAGGTTCATACCAACCTATTGAGTCAATTGATATTCCCCTTAACGGCCTGTTTGTACTTGGCTTGACTTTCGTTGTCACCCTGGGTGTATTTTACTTGATTTTTAAATCACGTTGGGGTCTGCGCGTGCGAGCGACGACGCAAAATCGTCTTATGAGCGGGGCTGTTGGCATCAATACCCGTAAGGTTGATAGATACACTTTTGCGTTGGGTTGTGGCATCGCGGGAATCGCGGGTGCAGCATTTACAACGATAGCGTCGACCGGACCAACCACGGGATCACTTTATATTGTCGATACCTTTATGGTGGTGGTATTTGGTGGTGCGGCAAGTTTATTTGGCACGATAGCGTCTGCATTCTCCATAGCTCAAGCGCAATCTATTCTGGAATTTTTTATTAGCAGCTCTATGGCAAAAGTGTATACCTTGCTCACCTTGGTGGTCATTTTGATGTTTAAGCCTGAGGGTTTGTTTGCCAATAAAGTACGACGTTAATACTCGCAGATCTTAGAGGACAAAATTATGTCATTTGTATATAAAAATTTAATGGGCGGAAAAAGTGGCTTAACAGGCTTTGTTATCCTAGCGCTCTTTATTCTAATCGTTTTACCATTGAGCTTAGATTTGTTTCGCCTCAACCTTGTCGGTAAATACCTCACTTATGCATTTGCCGCTGTAAGTATCGTATTACTCTGGGGTTATGGTGGTACCTTGAGTTTAGGGCAGGGTGTGTTTTTTGGTCTTGGTGGATACTGTATGGCAATGTTTCTAAAGCTCGAGGCATCGTCTCCTGAGAACACTGCGATTCAATCAACGCCTGGAATTCCGGATTTTATGGACTGGAATCAAATAACGGAGTTACCCTGGTTTTGGGCTCCGTTTTCGAGCTTGACCTTTACCATCATTTCAGTTCTTACCGTGCCCGCATTATTCGCTTACATTATCGGTGCAGCGATGTTTAAGCGAAGGGTCGGAGGCGTTTATTTTGCCATTATTACTCAGGTGATAGCGGTAATACTCACTGTTATGATCGTTGGCCAGCAGGGTTTTACCGGTGGCATTAACGGTATTACCGATCTTAGGACGCTTAAGGGCTGGGATATTACCTCCGATTCAGCTAAATACATTTTCTACTTCATAAATTGCGGGCTTCTGTTACTTGTGATTGTCGCCGGTCGATTTATATTAACTAGTCGTTTTGGAAGTTTACTGTTAGCCATGAAGGATAAAGAAGATCGGGTGAGATTTTCCGGTTACGATGTTGGGAATTTCAAAATATTTATCTTTTGCGTTGCGGCCGTTATTTCAGCTATTGGTGGTGCAATGTTTACCCTGCAGGTTGGTTTTATGTCGCCATCCTTTGTCGGAATTGTGCCTTCTATTGAAATGGTAATTTTTGCTGCTGTCGGTGGACGTATGTCGCTTATAGGCGCTGTTTACGGCACTTTGCTTATAAACTTTGGCAAGACGATATTTTCCGAATATTTCCCCGAGATGTGGTTGTTTTTAATGGGCGGGTTGTTCATCGCAGTAGTGATGTTCTTTCCGAACGGTTTGGCTGGTGTTTGGCAGGATTATAGCGCCAAATATTTCATGTACTTAAAGAATTTTTTAAGTGCAATGTTAAAAAGTATTTCTCGCCCCCTCCGTGCAGTGAGCGATAAATAATAAAGGCTAATCAAATGTCGGGAGCTAACCATGAGTAGTGAAACGAATTACACCTTGGCAATAGAAGATTTAACCGTGTCTTTCGATGGATTTAAAGCCGTGGATAATTTGACTTTATATATCGATAAGAATGAGCTTCATGTCGTCATTGGACCAAATGGTGCTGGCAAAACGACAGTTTTGGATTTGATTTGTGGTAAGACGAAATCCACTTCGGGTAGTATCAAATTTCTTAACCAAGAATTAACAACAATGCAGGAGCATAAGATTGTAAGGGCCGGTGTTGGTCGAAAATTCCAAACACCCTCAATCTATGAGAATTTGTCGGTGTTTGAAAATTTAGAGGTATCGTATCCCATTGGGCGTACTATTATTGGGTCACTGTTTTTTAAACGGGATGATGCTGTTTTAGAAAAAATTTCCGAGATAGCGAGAGAGATCGGATTGGAGGACTTTTTAGATATGGAATCCGGTCTTCTAAGTCATGGGCAAAAACAATGGCTTGAAATTGGTATGCTGTTAATTCAGGATCCAAAACTGCTAATGTTGGATGAACCCGTGGCCGGTATGAGTGTTAAGGAACGGGAACAAACTGCAGATCTACTCGGGCGCATATCCAAAGGAAGGTCGGTGTTGGTTATTGAGCACGATATGGACTTTGTTGAAAAAATTGCCCATAAAGTAACGGTTTTACATCAGGGTAAAATTCTGTCTGCGGGTAATATGGAGCAAGTTCAAAAAGATCCAAAAGTAATTGAAGTTTATCTTGGGCATTAAAAAAACGGTGGTTGTATGCTAAATGTTTCAAATTTAAAGGTTTGTTATGGCCAAAGTGAAGTTATCCACGGCTTAGATTTTGAAGTCAAAAAAAATGAAACACTAGCCGTAATGGGTCGAAATGGTATGGGCAAGACCACTTTGTTCAAGTCCCTCATCGGAATACTACCGCTGGCGGCGGGAAGTATCGAAATCGATGGAGTTGAGGTTTCAGATAAAGAAAGCTATCAGCGAGTTGAAAGCGGTATTGCTTATGTACCGCAAGGTCGGATGATATTTCCCTCGTTGACCGTTCAGGAAAATATTGAAACGGGGATGGAGGTATCAAAAATGAAAAAAATTCCAGACGATATCTATGCGCTATTTCCCGTGTTACACGAAATGCGTAAACGTAAGGGCGGTAATCTATCTGGAGGTCAACAACAACAGCTAGCGATTGCACGTGCATTGGTGACGAATCCAAAAGTCTTACTGCTCGACGAGCCAACCGAGGGTATTCAACCGTCTATTATTAAAGATATTGCCAATGTGTTGAACGAAATTAAAAAGCTACGCGATATTACCATTATTGTTTCAGAGCAAGTGTTAAGTTTTACGCTTGCTGTCGCCGATAGAATAATTGTGATAGATAAAGGAAATTTTATTCACGAGGACGAGCGCGCAAATGTCGATACGAATAAGATTAAGTCCTACTTGTCGGTTTAACGGTGTGGTTGGATTAGGCGTTACGATATTCCTCCGTTGTGGCTTTGGGTAAGCCGCATGTCTTCCTGTTTTCCGATACGTATTTATAATACGTATCGGTATAATTTTATTTCTATACTAGAGTGCGTTTTTTTGCGCTGCGGCTACTTTTCTTTGGCTGATAGTTCGTAGCCTCGCGAATTTTTATCAGTCGGTTTTTTCCAATGACCTTGTCGTGCATTGCATATCTCAATATGTCGTCTTTTTTAAACCCATTCAAAAGGTTTATTTTGCAGGAATTTCGATATAAGTGCCTATACTCTGTTCATTGGTTAAATGGAGTCTACTTAACGATTCATAAAGAACTTAGGTATCTTTGATCCCCGTATTTATAATGAGTTGCCATGCACGTGCGAAATTCGTTTTTCTCCACTATTTACTGGACCCAGTAATCGCTCCTGCATTGTCCTAATACACTATATCCGTGCGGTTAACTCTAGGTGAGACTAGGGGTATTGCGTATGGGCTAAAATTTCTGTCATAAAACCAACAAAGAAATCGTGCGATGAATATTAATGCATTGTTAGGGTCTATACGTCAAATGACATAGCTTTATCAGGAGATTGTCTCATGGTTCGATCTTCGAATAGATAGGAGAATTCACCTGTGCAAATATTTATTAATATAATTAGTTTTACAATGCTCGCGCAAGAGTTTGGGAGAAAAAAATGACCGAAACCATCATTAAAATTAATCTAGACGAATCTCCGCATACCAATGAAAAAATACACAATCGGTGGCATCCAGATATACCTATGGCCGCGACGGTAAAGCCAGGGGATGATTTTAAAATTGAATGTTATGACTGGACAGGTGGTCAAATAAAAAATAACGATGACGCGTCCGACGTTCGCGATGTTGATTTAACTCAGGTTCATTTTTTGTCTGGACCTGTGGGTGTGGAAGGCGCTCAGCCTGGAGATTTGCTGGTCGTCGATATTTTAGATATTGGGACATTTGAAGAAAGTCAGTGGGGCTTTAACGGATTTTTTTCCAAGAAAAATGGCGGAGGATTTCTGACGGAACATTTTCCTGAGGCCCAAAAATCTATTTGGGACCTAAACGGAATGTTTACTAGTTCTCGCCATATTCCGGGAGTAGAATTTGCCGGCCTTATTCATCCTGGTCTGATCGGGTGTTTGCCTTCTAAAGAAATGCTTGATATTTGGAATGAGCGAGAAAAGGCACTATTCGATACTGAGCCTGAAAGGATGCCTCCTCTTGCTACTTTACCCTACGCGGATACTGCACACCTAGGAACGTTAACAGGTGAGGCAAAAGCCGCTGCTGCTGCCGAAGCTGCGCGAACGGTTCCGCCGCGAGAGCACGGGGGAAATTGCGATATTAAAGATCTGTCGCGTGGATCAAAAATATATTTTCCCGTCTATGTCGATGGCGCTGGGCTTTCTGTAGGTGATCTCCATTTCAGTCAAGGTGACGGTGAGATCACCTTTTGTGGTGCGATCGAAATGGCCGGTTGGATTCACTTGCGGGTTAACTTAATTAAAGACGGAATGTCGAAATACGGCGTAAAGAACCCAATTTTTAAACCAAGTCCAATTGCACCTAAGTACGACGATTATTTAATATTCGAAGGTATTTCTGTCGATGAAGGCGGCAAACAACACTACCTTGATGTTCAAATAGCATACCGTCAAGCCTGTTTAAACGCGATTGAATATCTCACCAAGTTTGGATATACAAAGGCTCAAGCCTACGCGATTTTAGGAACGGCACCCGTACAAGGGCATATTAGTGGTGTGGTCGATATTCCGAATGCATGTGCGACCTTGTGGTTGCCAACGGATATTTTCGAAAAAGATATTCAATTGAACCCAGATGGTCCTACAAAATATTATGACGGTTCAATAGATGTGCCCTTAGCGCCGGATCTTGAGTAACCGGTAGTGAGTTCACTTCAATACATGGTTTTATTATTCCTAGAAATGGTGATGTTATGCCCGTTTATGATTACAAATGCAAGGAACATGGGGTGTTCAATGACCTCGCGAGTATGCAGGAATCTGACAAGCCTTGTGCTTGTCCGATTTGTTCAAAACTATCGCCAAGAATTATTCGTATTGCGCCGACGATATTGGATATGGCGCCTGAAAAAAGAAGAGCGCATGAGACAAATGAAAAAAGTCAACACGAGCCTGTTTTTTCTAATGTGGATAAAAGAGAGAACGATAGTCAACACAAAAATGGTTGCGGTTGCGAGCAAAATCTGAGGAAATCAAATTTGATATATACCGGAAAAGGCGAAAAAATGTTCCCTTCAATGCGACCGTGGATGATTAGTCATTAAATGGTTTCACAGGGCGACACAGTTTTTCTCTTTACGGAGTATGTGCACTCGCCCATTAAATCAAGAGGTAAATCAAGAGGTAAATCAAGAGGTAAATCAAGAAAACAAATCAGGCAATTCAAAAGGGGCACTCACTCGTCATCAATATCGTATTGAATGCGCGTCCCTTGCTGTTGAATGTATAATATGCCATT
>JBLIMQ010000096.1:0-17524 GCA_047638775.1 Flavobacteriales bacterium | reverse complement strand
GCAATAGGGGGAGCTTCTCGGCCATAATTCAGTTAAATTTCAAGTGCTGACAAAAAAATAAAAAAACATTAAAAAGTGCGTCAAGCACTTTTTAACTTATATTCACTGAATAGTTACCAATATGATTACCTAGAAAACCTCGTACTTCTATACGGAAGATTTTGTCTTTCAACACAACTCTTTTATACCACAGCGCTGCACATCGCGCTAATCCTCACTTCCCACTCAGTGTCAGGATATTCGTCGGAATCTATAGAGCTCAATGTGAAGACAGCTAGCAGTTAATACTGTCGAGTTACCCATACATATAATTATTGTTTCTAGTGGAGGGATTACTTTCTATTAATTTTTGGTACCTTCTACTACTTTCTACTACTTTCTACTACTTTCTACTACTTTCTACTACCTTCTACTCTACTACCGTCCATTCAAAACAAAAAAATCCCGTAGATCTCAACCTAATAAAGGAAAAAATCTACGGGATGCTTGTTTAAAACAGATAGAGCTTTAGATAGTTAACGTTTTAAGCGTTAATTTCCAGACGTCCATTCAATCGCTTTCCTGACCATTTCAACAACGTTTTCATTTGAAAAGTTGGCGCTGACGTGACCAATCGCAGTATAAAATGCGCGACCAGATCCAACCGTATTTTTGAACATAATTGGATGATCTTCGACCGGGTAATTGGACGCATAACTTGAACGATCTAAATTCGCCAATACATCAACGTTACCCACACCACGCGGTGAACTTTCCCAGAAATACCATTCGTCCGCAATCGACCATTCACCAACGATGTGATTCATGATGGGGTCATTTCTATCTTCAACGTCGATTCTGGCCATTGGAATACCGTCACCGTGATGTATGAATTCAGCCCCAGCCATTAAGGTGTCGGTGTACCACGTCCAGCTATGTTCAGTATCACCAGCCGAGTGTGTTCCAACAAATCCACCGCCATTTTCAATGTACGCTCTAAACGCCGCTTTCTGATCAACAGTAAGAATATCACCGGTAGTATTCATGAATACCACAGTTGAATACTGCGCAAGGTTTTCTGTGGTAAACGCTGTCGAATCTTCCGTTGCGGTTATGCTGTAACCGAAAGCGGCTTCGAAACGTTCAACCATCGCGATGCCAGCAGGAATAGAGTCATGACGGAACCCCGATGTTTTTGAGAACACCAAAACATTTGGACAATCATTACCGCAATTTACTGAAAACGTAACATTCTCGGTTAAGCCTACATCTTCACCATCGCTGTTGGCCAAGCTTAATCGAATAGTGTGCAGGCCAGCAGCAAGCGTACCTATATTAATTGCATCTAGTGAATACACACGAACAGCCGGATTATTATCGAGGTAATAATTATAGCTACCGCCACTTGCTAGCCAGCTACTGTCGGTCAAACTGACTTGTAAACTAATAGCTTGCGTATCTAAAAATGTATCACCAATTGCTGGAGATACAGCACTGATGCGCACAAGATTAGAGTCTGCCGCCAGACCATACACATCAAAGTCGAACAACGAAAAGCCATATGCCGTAGCACGTACGGTGCCGTTCATACGAATATATCGGCCTTGCTGACCATTCAATGCTATATCGTCTGTTCCGCCATCACCAGTTGTTGTGCTGTATATCGTCGTCCACGATGTTGCGTCTTCTGACACATCTATAGAGTAACCGCTGCCATAAGCCGCCTCCCATACAAGTACAACGCGCGTAATGTAGGTGCTCTCACCTAAATCCAACTGAATAAAGTGTGGCTCGCTATGCTCACTTTCCCAACGAGATCCAAGATCATCATCTACGGCGTTTGCAGCAATATTACCAGCCGCATCAGATGAGGCTACAACGGGCTGCGTAATAGGGATTAATGCAGGGCTTCCCGGATCTGTAACAGGGCCTTCTAATCTGACGTTAAACGTTCGTGTAACGGCATCACCAACAACGCTACCAGCGCCGTCTAACAACGCCAATACAAGTGAATGATTACCTAAAGATAACTGACCCAAATTGAGTGCGACATCATTACTAACACTAATAGGCGCGCCAGCATCTAATGTATAACGATAGCTTCCACCGTTTACAAACCAATCGGTTTCAGAAACCGAAACACTCACGCTCACTGATTCAGTATTTAAAAACTGTTGATTTTCTGCAGGAGTATCAACGCTAATTAAAGGCACTGGGTTCGGATCAACTACGCTACCATCTACACCATAAACTGAGAATTCCCATAATGAGTACCCCCAGTCGTTTGCACTCGGCTCGCGAACAACACGCACATAACGATATAGGGCGTTAGTAAAATTATGCACATCGACACAACCACTACCATCACTCTGTGTGACCAAAGACGTCCAGTTTACATTGTCTAACGATCCTTGAATCGTATAGCCGCTGCTGTAATGCGCCTCCCAATCCAATACCACTCGAACAAGTTGTTGCGCTCGACCCAAGTCTACAGATATCCATTGTGACTCAGCAAAATCACTTGTCCATGCGGTATCAATATCCCCGTCAACAGCACGCGCTAGAACCTCTGCACTTTCATTAGTTGAAGATGCTACAGAACTGTCCAACGACAACAATACAATCTCATCGGGATTAGGTGCGTCATCAATACTTCTGATCCACTGATCTAATACATCGATGTATTCAACATGTTCAAGGCTTCGGCCCACAGGCGGCATGCGATCATCAGGATCAACACTTTTATCACGAATAAATAATATCGATTGCTCTGGATTGCTCGTATCCACGACACGGGCATTTTCGATACCGTAGTAATCGACGTAATTTCGAATACCAGTCGTTTCTTCGTTTAAAATACCCATTTCATTCAATGGTGTATTAAAGCTCGCATCCCATTGTGAGCCGCCTTTACCCGTACCATGACAATGTGAACAGTTCGTGTCCAAATAGGATTTTACGCGGTGCTCAAGCGTCGCATTAGTATCAGAAATATCAACAGTATGATCAAAGCCTGCAATGTCATTATTACTAAATGATGGTTCAAAAATATTCAAACCATTCCAATGCGCTAATTGATTTTGAAGCCCAACCCCAGGGTAGATAAAGTCACCATTTAGTTGTCGTGTACTTAAGCCCAAGATTTTCGCCGATGAAGAATTATGACAGTCAACACACTGTGCCGTGCTCGGGTATGACCACGTTTGTGTGCGAGTAGCGCCATCACTTAAGGTTATGGTGTGATCTTCATTCAAACCGTCAGTCAGTAAATCTGCATCGCTGTTGTCTGCACGCCATTTATAGGTCACGCCATAAACATTACCGTCAGCCTTGACGACAATTAAGCGCGTTTCTAAACGTGTCGTTAAGCTTAAGTCTCGCTCGTCTGTCGGCAAATCAAACTGTTTAACCGCAACAGTACCTTCTGGGTATACCCAGTTTTCGCGCGCATCCCAATCAATAGCGGTATCAGCGGGGAGTGATAACCAGCGATGTTTTGCCGCATTATCCGACCATAACTTCGCATTCGGTTCGAACGGTATGATGCTATCGATAACGGTCATTGCCGCCGTATCACTGAATACACCTGTTTCAGATAACAACAACGGCACGTCCGTAAAGTTCTGATCCAAAGTTCGCGGCATATTCAAGTATGCGAATTCTGTTAACGGCAGTGGATCTACAACATCATCTGCGGCGAACACCTCAATTTCATATATTGAGTGACCATAGGCCGTCCCGCGCGCTGTTCCTGTTATGCGCACATATTGGTATTCAGTAGTGGAGCTGATGGTGTGCAACTCGACGCCGCCACTGCCATTCTTTTCGTCAATTAACACATCCCATACAACGCCATCAGTCGACCCTTCAATCAGGTATTCAGAGCTGTATGCGGCCTCCCAAGTAATGACTATTGTGTCCAAGGCATACGCTTGTTGAAAATCGATTTCAATAGACTGCGGGTCAGTAAAGTCACCCTCCCAACGCGTTCCAGCGTCGCCATCAATGGCGCTTGCGGCGAGGTTCCCACCTAGCTCAGACGATGCTGATGCTACTGCACCCAGCGCAATATTGGTACCGGCTTCGCGCCCGCCAATGTAGTCAAAGCGATATAGCGCGCCGCTATCCGAAGGCGCAAGATCACAACAACCCGAACCCCACTGCAATACATAAAGCTGATGAGTTCTTGGATCAAACTCCGCATCGATTGCACCTTGGAAGCCAGACATATTAAATGGCATTTCGGCTGCAAATGCCGCTTCATTGGAATCGACATCAATTGTAGAAAAGATACTACTGTTGAAATCCCAAAAAATAAGTTTGCCGTTGTAATACTCAGGAAGTTTGAAGTCATTTTCTATCGAAGGATCAAAACGATACACTGGGCCAGCCATAGTCGCTTGATGACGAATAGTCCATATTGCCGGTATGGCATTCGGTATTGCTGTCGCGCCAGTATTCTCGTTGAAGTTATTGCTTAAGTTATTTGGATCAAATCCGGCATAAGGCTGATTAAAACCAATAATCCACGGCCAACCAAAGTTACCTGCCTGTGTGATTACGTTAATTTCATCTAGACCACCAGGTCCTTCACCGCTATCGGCTGAGGCATCTGGCCCAACATCGCCCAAATATAGATACCCTGTTTGGCTATCTTTGTTAATTCGAAACGCGTTACGAAAACCCATTGCGTAAATTTCGGGTCGATGCAATGCATCGGCCGCGAATAAGTTTCCCGCAGGAACGGTATAGCCGCCGTTAGCGCTTGGCGTAATCCGAAGCACTTTTCCGTTTAAATCATTGGTATTACCCGATGTACGTTGACCAGCACTGGAGAAATACCCTGTCGCGCCATTATTGTCGCCCGTTGTAATGATTAAGTTACCGTCATTGTCGAACAACATTGAACCGCCAGCATGACCGCTAGCCTCGCGACTAAACCATTCGAGAACTAATTGGTAAGAGTTAAGATCTAAGGTGTAGTCTGCATTTACCGTAAAACGAGCAACACGCGTTAACTCCCCAATAACCATATACTGCAGGAACACATGATTATTTTGAGTGAAGTTTGGGTCGAGTGCAATACTCAACAACCCATCCTCAAAGCCGCAACGTACATTCGGTACGTAGCTGCGAACGGCTGTATTTGGCTCTTCGTCTATATTCCATCCATAAAACTTACCGCACTTACTCACGATAAATACTCGCCCGTCGTTCGCAATCTCAAACTCCATTGGCAAGTCGAGCGTCTCGGCTACAGCGACACGTTGAAAATCTGATGTTGAAGGCACTTGCGCCTTCGCCCCAACACTCCAAAGGGTCATTGCCGCACAACTCAACAAGAGAAATAAAACTCCCCTCCTAAACGACCACTTACTATTTGAATTTATGACCTGCGTTTCAAATTCTTTCATGCAATTCTGCATTGTAACATCCCTCCAATAATGGACACACTAAGCTATTTTTTTCTACACTATTCGATTAGAAAAAATATTTTTTAATCTATATTTTGCAACGAATTTAACAAATATTCATCACACCCATACCCTACGACTTAAAAAACTTGCACAGCGCCAGGGCGAGGACAATATTCTTTTTGCGGTGAGGTACCATCGTCTTGGCCATATACTTCAAATTCAAATATTGAATAGCCCCAACCATTACCATCACTGCGTAAGTGCCCATTCATTCGAACATAACGGTAACCGCCTGAGAGAGCAAACTCGTCAACTCGATTGCCAAACGTGCCTTCTGAAAATTCGGCTAAGTTGACCCAAATATTGCCATCCGTCGAGCCTTGAACGGTATAATCTTTTGCGTTAGCCGCCTCCCACTCAATGACCAAACTTGACAGCGTATAAATACTTCCTAAGTCGACGGTATAGTCAGTCTGTTCAATATTGTGTTCTGACTCCCAGCGAGTGCTTGAGTCACCGTCAATGGCATTACCTGCGGCTTGGAATTCCGTACTGCCAAAACTCACGGCATTTAAGGATAAATTTGACCCTGACGGTATGGGATCAACGGGGCCGATAACCACTAGCCCCTCTCCTGCCACTTCGATCTCCCAAATCGAGTAACCCCAAGCGTTACCCTCGCTGCGTTCGATCCCATCAATACGAAGAAAACGGTAACTTCCAGCAACGCTTAACACATCTTGACGTTCGCCAAATACGCCGGCATCTTGAGTATTTAAGACCACCCAGTTATTACCATCGATAGACCCTGACAAGGTGTAGGTTTTTGCGTTGGCCGCCTCCCAATGAATCACAACCTCTTCAAGTGAATAAAAATCACCAAGATCTACAGTAATAGATGATGGGTCAGTTTGAATGGCCGACTCCCAACGTGTTGCAAAGTTACCATCCACAGCAAACGTAGCTGCGAGCAATTCACTACTGGCAGAGACCTGCGCGTTTAAAGCAATGTTATCTGATTGCGCATTGACATTCGCAACGAGTAACACGGGGCTTAACAAACCTATCAATGTAGGGGCCGCTAATTTAATCATTTCATTATCCCAATTTTTTTTATGGGGGTACGTAGGGCGTGGACACAGACGGCAATCGCCACGATAGTATTTAACGCATAACGCGCTACAATATCCGCTCGATTCATTCCACTCGAATTATTCTACTAATTTAATATTTCAATATTTTTTTTCGCTTTTGATACATCTATATTTTTTTCTGCATTGGCTATACGGCTCACCTATAGAAACAGAAAATAAAATACCGACCTTAGCTCAGAAACCCTTAACTTAATCGTTCTGAACTAGAGATTTATCTCATCTGACAAAATCTACAAGTGGTTTTCACATTGACTTCATGACTACGCAACTCTCGACACCGCCATCATCACCCGTAATTTCAAGCCGCAATGTTTAAAATTTAAAGGTTTAATTCGACCAGACACCACTTAAAGGTATACACAGTAAAGCACTATAGTTTTTCGATTGCTTAGGCAATACATGCGCTTACATCTCATTGACATATACCTCACTGTCAAGAAATTCACCGAAAGAGCTCGATCGGCCAAATACGAAAATTTTATGGAACTTGTATGGGACTTGTATTTATGGACTCATCGTGACGATAGTCCGCCGGTTCTTATCGGCTGTTATTATTTTTTGGTATCTTCTCTTAACCCTACTGCCTCAGCACTGCGGCCTTAACACTATTGTCATAAGTACTACTGCCTTCGCGTTGCGGCCTGACACTCTCAAGCACAGACATCAGGAAAAATCTACTAGTCCTACTAGATCTACTTAGAATACAAAACGCCACTAAAATTACGAGCGCTTTGCGCCAGGCAGGAACGCTTTTCGTCAAAACGGATCAGCCGTGAGTCAAGATGGGCCTATCGTGGGCTGAGTTGGGCCTAATATGTTGGCGCTCAACTTACCCTCAGCAGTTTGGCACTGGACATGACTAATCGGTTGATACAAAAATAGTTTCAATGCCATATTACAACGAAATCCCTACCTTCAAACAACCCAATATACTACGGATTTTTTCCCGGTTTTAATCGTGCAAAATGGTTTATTTGCACTTACCTGGAACGTATTAAATATCATCGTTAGAATGTTTTTTATAAATAAAAAAGTCAACTGTATTAAAAATACCGCAATCAAAAAACTTTGACTTTTTTGGCAGCGGGTGATTAGATGGACACTCCAGTGCAATCGGCGTCACCATACGCCAAACTGAAGTTACTGAAACACAATTCAGTAAACAGCCAGGAGCGCCCATAATGGCAAAACATAATCTATTAGCGATTTATTTAGAAAAAAATGTTTTTCAAATATGCGGTATAACTCAACGCAACAAAGCGACGTTTAATCGAACAATTTCACGAGGCGATATTGCAATATTTATCACCCATCAAGCGCCAAGTGTAATAGCAATACAGCCCCGCTATTCAAACCGTCATTGGGCGAAATACTTTATGACTACGGGGCATAGTGTAAAGTTCTTGATGGCACAATATGTTTCGCCGTTTATTATTAATCATAAGATTAATGACGATAGCGATGACGGCAGTAACGATACCGTCGCGATTGAAAACATTTCACGGCGACCCAGAGTCTGCACTATATCGGTGAAATCACTCGAACAACACGATACACAAACCCTACATTGTATTCGCGAGCGACGCATAGACAAGAAAACAGCATCTTTTAATAAAGATCGTGAATTATTAACTGAATATGGGATTATTTTCGTTGCCGCTCATAAATATTTCAGCACTGTATTTAGAAAGGTGACTGTATTTAGAAAGTCGACTGTATTTAGAAAAGCGACTGTATTTAGAAAGATAACCTCGTTTGAAAAACAAGCAATGCCGACCTTAACAAAAAATCGGATTAATCAATCTACCGACAAACCGTGCGCCCACATAAACACCGCTGATGACACAGCCATAACATTAACAAAACTTACAAAAAACAACCTACCGCGTGAATTACTGATGACAATTCTTGAAGTTGTCATCAGTAATTTTACGGCGATCTATTGCGCAATCGGAAACGGACCTCAATTTAAAAACGCACGGGAGCTCGCGGTATGACTAGGTTTAATACCAACGAAATCAAGCATTGGCATTCACTTAAAGAGCGTAGAGATGACTAAACGTGATAATCGTTACATAATGCAAAGTATGGCAATCCATTCAATATATTTAAAAGATCAATGGACCTTAAAATTCCTAGATCTTATGAAAAATAGACATTATGACCAATAGATCTTAAGACCAACAGACTTTAAAATAAATTGGTCTGGCGCCACAACATAAAACTTATAATAATTAAACACCCGGCCTCCAAGCCAAACGGTGTAATCAGAGGTCTTAGTGATCATGAAAACGCTAAGTATTCAGCAAACATTTAAAGTAGAGTATTCTTATCCCGTAATTTTTACCGACGGAATATTCTGTATAGAAAACCCTATATTGGCCGATTTATTAAAACGTGACGATGGGCGGCAGGCTCGAGCGTTATTTGTAATTGATAAAAATGTTGCCGATAGTAACCTCACTCTACACAGTCATATTAAATATTATACGCTCGCCCATAATATCGAACTAGCGTCCTCTCCGCTTATTGTCCAAGGTGGTGAAGCAGCTAAAAATGACACACAGGTCTTCGACCAGGTGTATGCCAAAGTGGCGGAATTGGCCATCGATCGCCACTCCTACATTATCGCGATAGGAGGTGGTGCGGTAATCGACGCTGTAGGGTATGCTGCCGCAACGGCACACAGGGGTGTTCGCTTTATACGCGTACCAACAACGGTCCTTGCTCAGAACGATGCTGGTATCGGTGTTAAAAACGGCGTCAATCACTTAGACAGAAAGAATTTCTTAGGTACATTCTCACCACCGCGTGCGGTAATAAATGACAAACGTTTTTTGTCTACCTTAAGCAACCGCGATAAGCGCTCCGGCATTGCCGAGGCAATCAAAGTTGCACTAATCAAAGACTCTGAATTTTTTCAATATTTATTCGACAATCGCATGGCTCTGTCGATATTCAATTCGACAGAAATGCAGCACATGGTTTTTCGCTGTGCTGAACTACACCTTAACCATATCCGCGAAAGCGGTGACCCCTTCGAGCTTGGTTCAGCGCGCCCCCTAGATTTTGGTCATTGGTCGGCGCACAAGCTAGAAGCACTATCGTCGTATCGTATACGCCACGGCGAAGCCGTTGCGGTTGGCATGGCGATGGATGTGCTGTATTCCTTCCATAAAAAAATGATCACCGATGAGCAAAAAAATCAGTTCTTTGACTTAATCGCAGTCTTAGGTTTTGAATTGTCAGTCCCAGAATTATCTATGTTAGACATCGGCGCATCACTCGAAGAGTTTCGTGAACATCTTGGGGGCAAGCTTTGCATTACTTTACTCGATGGCATTGGTCAATCATTCGAAACAGATAGTATTGACGTTGACTTAATGGAATATTGCCGAAATAGTTTAATCTCGCTATCGTCAACGTCACATGCATTAGGTGACGTATAAATGCAAACCATTGGAATTATATTTATTAGCGCTACTAATATTGTCGCAAGTATTGTCGAAAATGTTGTGTTTGTAGCCGGCGCTATCATCATTCGAAAGAGTACTGTATGACAACTGCCGCCTACGCCAAGCAATTTGCACTGTTAATACGCTTACCCAATAGTTTTACGGTCATATCCAATATCGTCGCGGCCTTTGTCATTGGTAGTGGTGGTATAAATGGCCTCGAAAATGTCGGGTTTAGCTACGCGTCACTAACAACATTAATCCTAGCTTCGCTGTGCTTTTATCACGGGGGCATTACCCTAAATGATTGCTTAGATATTAATGAAGACAGACGAGAACGACCTTCTCGCCCCCTACCCTCCGATGCCATTAGCCTAAGATTTGCGTGGACTTTTTCCATCGGGTTGATGCTACTTGGTCTAGTATTTTTATGGCCTTTTGGTAGTAAAATAGTAGCGTGCGGTGGGTTGTTACTAGCGTCAATCGTCGCCTATAACCTGGCACCGCGCGACAATCTATTTGGCTGTGTATTAATGGGCTTGTGCCGCGCACTCAATTGGTTGATGGTATTGGTAGCACTAGGTGTCGAGGCGCACTACTGGCATTTTTGCGCATTAGTCGGTGGTTACGTCATGTCATTAACCTTCTTAAGCCGCGACGAGACCCACGCTACACGTAAGTGGCTACTTTACTTAAGCGCAACGACGCTCTCGTTAAGCGCAATCACCTTTTTAGCCTTATTTTATTCCAATACGCCAATGATGTTTTTGAAAGCGACACTGTTTATCCTATTGCTTGGGCTTGCGCTACATCGCCTTTACCGCTTAACCAAGGCGTATTCGCCAGCAGCTATAAAAGACACGGTGATGTTTTTTATTATCGGTATGATTCCCTTAGACGCAAGCCTACTCTTACTTGCGGGTTACCCCATTCTTGCCGGAGCGGTCTTGTTATTATTATTTCCTAGCCGACAGCTTGCCAAAAAACTATATGTAACTTAGCGAACGCGCCTAGCCGCAATGCAAGTATTGATATAAACCCAATACGCGACCAATATCGAGTAGAGCAGGAATTCCAATCGTGATGTTTGAAACAGAATTAAAATCAACCTTAGCTGCCGCTTGCACCCACACTGAATGGTCGTGGATTTCATCGACTATTAAACAATTATCACCGGGCGATCTCGACACTCATCCCGACACTAGCCCCACGGGAACAGATGACCTATATATTGCCCTAGCCATGGCGGGAAGAATGGCAGGCAACAAAAATTTGCTAATGCCTTCGCTAGGGCTTGTTGATTGGCGTCAATCGGATGCCGCACGTGTATTATTTTTACTGCGCTATAAAGATTGCGTTAACTTTCGGACTATTATCGAGACAGCGTACCGTAGTGGTGACGAAGCCGAGCGCGAAGCAATTGCAAAAGGCTTGTATTGGCTTGACAGCGATGGTGCAGCGTTAGATTTAGCCTTGGATATTTGTCGTACTAACATTGCCACCATGATGACATCCATTGCGCAAAATAATGATTATCCAGGGCGCTATTTTAGTGAACATGAATTTAACCAATTGGTATTAAAGTGTCTATTTTATAATTTTTGCATCACCGATATACGGCAATTGCGTGAACGAAGAAATCCATCATTGTCGCGTATGTGCATTGATTATATGCGAGAAAGGTTAGCCGCCGATCGTAATACACCACCCACAATATGGCTCGCAATCCGTGTAACAGATCTTCCTGATCCAGCCGCTATATTGACAGAATTCTTAATACCAACTTCAGAGCACAAACCGTCGGAACTAGAACCGTCAGAACCAAACACTTCACAACAAGAGCATACCTACCAGTTGCTAAGAAGCGTGGCGCAAGATGGTGATGCTTTTAGCCAGTATTATTCGATAATTGAGGCGTATGCTCGCCAAGAACAGAGCGATGAGATTATTCAGCTTATCGCAGACATCCATAATAATAAAGTTGACCGCTTATGAAATATTTTGAACCACATATACACATGGTGTCACGTACAACAGACGACTACGAAAATATGGCCGCCGCAGGCGTTATTGGCGTTGTGGAGCCGGCATTTTGGCAGGGACAGCCACGCACACAAGCGGCCACATTCATAGATTATTTTGACTCACTTATTGGTTGGGAGCGTTTTCGCGCGAGCCAATTTGGCATACGTCATTATTGTACGATGGGCCTAAATCCAAAAGAATCCAATAACATTTCAATGGCTGAAGAGGTCATGAAATTGCTACCACGTTACCTAGCAAAAGATGGTGTTGTTGGCGTAGGTGAGATTGGTTACGACGATATTAACGATGCCGAAGATCGCTTTTTTGGTGAGCAATTAGAACTGGCCAAAAAATTCAATCTTCCGGTACTAGTGCACACGCCACATCGCGATAAAATCGAAGGCACAAAGCGCACGATAGCACTAATTAAAGAAGTTGGCCTTAATCCAGAAATGGTAGTAGTCGATCACTTAAATGAAGTAACAATCGAACTCGTTACCGATACCGGCTGCTGGAAAGGGCATTCAGTTTATCCGAAAACAAAGATGTCAGAAAGCCGCATGGTAGCCTTATTAAAAAAATACGGTACCGACAAAATGATGGTCAACAGCGCCGCCGATTGGGGCGTAAGTGACCCGCTTAAGGTACCGAAAGTGGGAGCGGCAATGCTCGAAGCCGACTTCTCAGAAGCCGACGTCACAAAAGTTCTATTTGAAAACCCTATTAACTTCTTTGCACAAAGTGGCCGCATTAGCATCGAAGAAGTAACACGACCTTTAATCGACCAGACCAAACTGTACGAGGAAAATTCGGCTCTACGCGGACAAACTCCTGTCGTAGAACAAGAGAGCTAATCGTGCCAACCTGGTCTAAAACGGCGCTCGCTTACTGCGCGAATGTTCATCCTGGAACACGCGCAGCTGATATAGAGAAAAACATTCTCTCAATCACATCCCGTTTACGTCGTCAATTAACACTTGATATGATGCACGCGGGTTTGTGGGTGTGTGAAAATGCATTGGAAGAATATAAAACACCTGAGTCAATAGTACGGTTGCAAAGCCTTCTTAAAAAAGAATCACTTAAGGTCGTAACGCTAAACGGGTTTCCTCAGGTCGACTTCCACCAAGACATCGTCAAGCAAACCGTTTACCTACCTTCATGGGCTGATGTGGAACGCCTAGAATATACCAAGGGTTTGGCCACACTCTTAGCCGAAATATTACCTGAAGACGAAAACATAGGCACGATATCCACAGTACCGCTAGGGTACCGAATTGGCTGGACTCCAGACCAACACGCCCTCGCCTGCCAACACTTATGCGAATTTACTGAGTACGCCGAAAATATCGAGCGGCGAACAGGAAAACACATACGCTTATGTTTGGAGATGGAACCTGGCTGCGTACTCGAAACCACACCACAAGTGATAGAATTCTTCAGCGATACATTTGCGCAACATGCCAGTGAATCTGGATTTTCTCAAGCAAGAATTCGTCGCTATATTGGTTTATGTTACGACGTTTGCCATCAAGCCGTAATGCAAGAAGACATTGCCGAGTCGGTACGCGCAATTACGGTTGCAGGAATTATTATTGGAAAGGTACAAATATCGTCGGCATTAAAAGCCGATATATCGCCAGCAACCTTGGTAAAACTCCAAGAGTTTGCCGAACCAAAATATATGCACCAGACAACCCGGTGCGATGACAATGGTCAGGTGATATTTGCCGATGACCTATCCGATATAATATCTGATAGCCAATGGAAAAAATCTCCGGCGTGGTGGATTCATTATCATTTACCGATTCAAATCGCTCGCTTAGATGATCCCGATTGCGAGGGCTACGCGTTATCAACGACACGCGATCAAATCGAAGCGTTTCTAGATCAGCTGGCCAACCTTTCGTACGCGCCGCATATTGAAATTGAAACCTATACCTGGAACGTACTGCCGCAACGCCAGCGTGCGAACAGCGACGACCTATTAATTAATGGCTTATCGGCGGAATACGCTTGGCTGCATTCAGCAATGCAGCAGCGACAACTCATTCGCGATTAACTCGCCCTTTTAACGGAAAACCTCATGACAAAAAAACGTTTAGCGGTATTAAATATCGTCGGATTAAGTCAAAATTTACTCGGCGCGAATACCCCCAACATCAATCGTTATATTGGACAAAACAGTGTTCATGCCATGCACGGTGTATTTCCTGCGTTAACCACCACAGCACAGTCGTCGATGCTAACGGGATTGTATCCTGACGAACACGGTATTGTTGGTAATGGCTGGTATGACAGAGATTTTGCCGAGGTCGCCTTTTGGAAGCAGCCAAATCAATTGGTTCAAGGCGAAAAAGTATGGGATAGGCTACGAACACGTGTAAAAGACTTTACGTGCAGCCAATTATTTTGGTGGTACAACATGTACGCCAATGTTGAAGCCTCAATTACCCCACGACCTCATTACCCCGCTGACGGTCGAAAAATAATTGATTTATACTCAACACCAAATGGTTTGCATCAGTCGATAGAAAAAGAAATAGGGAAATTCCCGTTCTTCAATTTTTGGGGACCAAAGGCCGGCATCGAATCGAGCAAATGGATTGCAAAATCAGCCATGTGTGAAGCCGATCTTAACGCGCCGAACTTGCAGTTTGTCTACTTGCCGCACCTAGATTATTGTTTACAAAAATTCGGCCCTAACCACATAAGTATTCCTGAAGAACTTCAGGCAATTGATGGTATTGTTGGCGAGTTATTGGATTATTATCAGGCACGCGATGTAGGTGTAATGATCGTATCGGAATACGGCATTAGTGAGGTCGATACCCCAGTGCACCTCAATCGGATATTACGTGAAAACGGCTATCTCCATGTTCGACAATCCCTAACGTGGGAATTACTAGACCCTGGTGCGAGTGACGCCTTCGCGGTGGCAGACCATCAAATTGCACACATTTATATTAGAGACACAAAACATAAAACAGCTGTTAAAGCGTTGCTAGAAAACACACCCGGCGTCGAACGCGTACTCGATGACGAAGAAAAACAAACACTTCGAGCAAATCATCAGCGTGCAGGTAATCTAATTGTAATTGCTGAAAAACGAGCATGGTTCACGTATTACTATTGGTTGGATGACGCAAAGGCACCGGACTTTGCACGCTCGGTCGACATTCATCGAAAACCGGGCTATGACCCAGTAGAAATGTTTGTAGACCCAAAAATCCGTTTTCCAATGTTGAAAGTTATATGGCGTCTAATTCAAAAAAAACTAGGATTTCGTATGTTAATGGATGTAATTCCATTAGACGCAACCTTGATCAAGGGAAGTCATGGACGCCCAGAGGATACTCCAGCGGAGGGGGCTTTGACGATTATGCCGAAGTCTTTATCCGTAAAAGGTGACATTGAAATGGTTAAAGTAGCGCAATTAATTGAGCAGTATTTTCACAACTAATGGCGTATTTGATTATTTGTTAACGTATTTATAAATTTTGTATTAAACGACGACTACCCGACACAGAGGTATACCATTGATTACGCCTTGGAAAACACCGATATTAAATGGCATTTCGAGTGCAACTACGGCTTCATTAGAATGGATATAAATTGTACAAAAGAGACTACTGTTGAAATCCTTAAAATACATTTCCCGTTGGAACAGGCTGGAAGTTTGAAGTCGTTTTCTATCGAAGGACCACAACGATACACTGGGACAGTCATAGTCACTTGGTGACGAATAGCCCATATTCCTGTATTGCATTAAGTCTTTCTGTGGCTTTTAAATTTTCGTTATAGCTCTTCTCGTTATAGATATTTCGCTGTAGCTATTCCCGCTATAACTATTCCTACTATAACTATAGTCGCTGTAGTTGGAGTTGGAGTTGGAGTTGGAGTTGGAGTTGGAGTTGGAGTTGGAGTTGTAGTTGTAGGGTAAGTTAGGATAAAATCCGGCATAAGGGCGATTAATACCAA
Source organism: Flavobacteriales bacterium (assembly GCA_047638775.1). Taxonomy (GTDB): domain Bacteria; phylum Pseudomonadota; class Gammaproteobacteria; order Pseudomonadales; family Cellvibrionaceae; genus Agaribacterium. The sequence goes on along the minus strand of JBLIMQ010000096.1, from coordinate 1,513 downwards.
CGATCCCTCTCCCATCGTTCGTAATCAAAAATCTAGTTGGAAAATCGAGAAACTCGACTACAACGCTCGTTGAAAACCTGACATTGAACGCACTTTCGCATTAGCTCCAACACTTTAAATAGTCATTACCGCACAATTCAATAATATGGATGAAATGCATCCCTTAAACGACCAACCATTATTGATTTCCATTACCTACGTTTCAAGTATTTTCACATAGTACTGCATTGTAATACCCTGCAATAATGGACGCACTAAGCTGATTTTCTTTATGACTCAAATAGATAAATATTCCTCCATTCTGTTTTTGCAGCGAATTCAACACGTATTCATCACAGTTACCTTTCAGTTTAAAACTCTTGCTTAGCGCCGCGACGGGGACAAAACTCTTTTTCCGGAGAAGGGGAAGGAGAAGGAGTAGGCGTTGCGCTAGCAGTCGGCCCTGGGGTTTCGGTTCCTCCTGGCGTCGCTGTCGGTTCTGGATTAGAAGTAACCGAGATCTCTTTATCCGAACCGCCTCCACAAGCGGAGACAAGGATCCCCACACTTAAAGATAGAATAACTATCCGTACTATTTTTATTGTTAGATGCATGTAAATTTACCTTTGCCAATATTTGGCTAATTTAATTTATTAAAAATTATGGATTTAGAATGAGAAATTTTGTCCGGGAACGCATGATATATAATCGCGACATTCACATATCGTAACGTCTTCTGATTAAGACACGCGTGCTCAAGTATCATCAATCAGGAACACACTAACGTACAGCCTATCGCCAACACGATTAACAGCGAGATCGAATGTTAGGTTGTGGAAAAGTGATTAAAGTTAGTATATTACGCAATATTACGCAATATTTCTGCCGCATACGATGAAGCGGACAAAGTTTAAAATGGGCTACGAGAATGTTACAAAAAGAAACAAAAAACAAAGAATTTCAAGGATTTTAATTTTTAAAAAATAACGGTTGAGACGAATGGGATCTAAGTATATTTATGACACTTTCAGAATTATATATACGGCAAAATTCGCCACCCCAACGACAACCAGTGTCACTACAGATCGTAGTAAAACGTTGTTTGCGCAAAAAAATAGACTGAAACGCATTTAGCGAGGAAATGCACACGTAATATAACAACACCATTGCTGAGCTGGCCGCCGGCCTGCGTGCGTGCCACAACGCCATAGCATTGACCGGCTATACAATTTACCTGCAATTTTAACTTGATTGGCTTTTGTTGGATTGCTAAGCCAGAACATCTCTTAAGGCTAATTTAGCAATACCGTTAATTAAGTAACTGCATATACAAGGCTGTGCTTACATGCCATAAAGGTACGGTGTAGCGACCGAAATAGCGACGATGATATGTGCGAGTCCATTCTGGCAACATGTGGTGGCGGAGAAAACAGTAAAAATTTAATCTGACGAATATGGCCTAGATCTTGGAATCCAGTTTTTGACGTGTGCTCTATACAGCAACCAATCGTCACCAAAACGCTGCGCGATATCA
>JBLIMQ010000095.1:0-18265 GCA_047638775.1 Flavobacteriales bacterium | reverse complement strand
CTCAAAAAAATGGACAATGCCAATAAGGAATTGGAAACCGGCACTGAATCGCTTTATGATTGAGTTTGAGGAGCAGTTAGCTCCTCATATCTAAAAAGGGCAGTTACACAGTTTGATTTACAGGCTCTTGAGATGTTTTTTCTGCTTACTTCTCAAACAACAATTCTCTGTCAGCTATGTGCAACCAGCCTTCCACTTGTCCGGCTCGACGACATACAGGACCAAACGAGCGTTATTAACCGCTCATCTAACCCAGATTTTTCTACCATCTTAGCTTACTCAATCGTCCGAAAACATAGGCTTACGCTTTCCGCTTAGCAACCAACCTATGGGCGTCCATCGCACAAGCAAAGCATAACTAACAAAACAAATCGCTAAAGTGCCCAACGACGACACAAGAAACTTATAGGCAACACCACCTTCTTGATCAAGTAACCAATATTGAATAATTAATACGATTGGCATATGCACAATATATATACAATAGGTTGCATCCGACATATAGCGCATAAACCCGTTTCGGATATCCAGCAGTTTTTTCGCACCAACCAATGCCATTATCGACATCAACGTAGCAATGTACGCGATACATAAAATCAATGGCAGGCGCACTTTCCATTCAGGATTTTGATATTGAAAATCAATTACGTCTGGATACAAATACACCATCGGCACATAAATAATACAGCTTGCCGCCAATAACAAAGGCCATGATCGCTCGAAGTAATCGAGCAGTCGTGAAGATGAAAATAGAAAGTAGCCATACGCGAAGAACGGTCCAAAGAACAATATAGCCCATGCTTGCGGCATAAATGCGTCTGGGGCGGGATAAGGTATGGTAGGTATAGACAAGCCTGGCAATAACAACAACGGCAATAAACATACGGCTATAAGAGGATGAATAGCCAAAATCATTTCCTTTAACTTAGCAAATGGCAACTGTCTAAAACCCCAAGTTAGCACATAGAAGATCATCAGGTAATACAGGAACCATAAATGCGCTAAGGTTGGTGGTGGTTTTGGCGCATCAGGTATATTTTGCATATAAGCAATCATATTTAGAAGCGGTGATTTATTTTGTACATTCTCCAAAGCCCAACCAATTGGCATGATTAAAGCCGCCGCGACTAGTGGCCAAAATATAAACAATGGCAAGAGTACACGCAAAAGTCGATTTTTAAATAAAGCGTCCATTCCACGTCGTTGAATTAAAAGTGCTGTAAAAAAACCCGATATAACAAAAAACAATGGCATTCGCCATACGTGTAAAAAATTGAACCCAACTTCCATCGTTTTCGATTGAACAACATCTGCCGTAAACCATATAGGGTTCAAATAAGCGGCATAGGCCAACGATGCATGAAAGAAAACACCGGCGATCATTACTATTGCGCGCAGGTTATCCATATAATGTAAACGTTCATTTACAGAATTCATAGTATATCCGTTTGTTTAGGCGTCACTGATACATCCCAAAAAACTCGTAGATTACGGTTTGGCAACGTCAGTGACAGATAATAGGTGAAAGACTAAAGCTTGTTAGTACTGTTTAAATAAATGTCACACGGCGCGACTGGCGAAATAGGATTAGCGCTATAGATATAGCAATGATTACCAATTGTCCTAACACAAAATAACTTGCTAAATTAGTCCAAGCAATAATGTCATTTTCAAACGTGCCATAAATATCGGGGGATCTTAATAACAACATAATCACGGGATTTATCAGTATATTCACCGTCACCATTGTAAATATCGTCCAGCCTTCAGATTCTGTGTTAAGCGCAACGCACAGTACGATGAAGTAATTTGCCACCAGATAGATTGCCATTAGGTAAAAGAAAATAAGAATCCCATCCGGAATTGGCCCCGTTAATATTAAAAAGGTAAATCCGACTACAATCACACACCACGGTATAAAAAATATTACAATATTCGCAATCATTTTTGCCAAAGCAAACTCAATAGGCCTAACGGGCAAACTCATTATGAAAGGTACGGTCTGCTCTTTCTTTTCTTGAATAATCGTTGCATTAACAATCTGAAACCCTGCTGCAATCAGGATAGTCAGCAATAGAATCGACCCCATGTAGAACGCGTATAAATGAGGAACACTGAGCACACCCATACTAGCAATTCCACCGAGCACGTAGGCTGCAATGGCTTTTTGATTTAGCTCCCAATCTTTAATTGCGAGCCGTTTAATCATTGTTATATTCAGCTTCATTTTTCCGCCCCTTTTCTAACCGTAGCGATAAATATTTCTTCCAGGTTCATACGCTGAACTTCAGCAATTTCCAAGCCTTGCGCTTGTAGTATTGCCAAACAGCTCTCGTCATAGTTCTCGAGCTTTAAGTTCAACATGGGTCCACTCTGCCGACTCGCAGCAATATTTGGCAAGCAAATCGACTCCAAATCAATCTCGCCCCTACATCGAACCGAACGCCAACTATCTACGAAGTCGTCTATTCCTCCTGATGACAGGATTTTTCCATCGTGCATAAACGTTAAGGTATCTGATAGCTGCTCTACATCATGGGTATTGTGAGATGAAAATAATACGCTTCTGTTTTCGTCACGAAGAATCTCACCCAACTCTTCCATCACGTCATAACGCGCCACGGGATCAAGCCCGGTGGTGGGCTCATCCAAAATTAATAAGGCCGGTCGCCGGGCAAGCAACAGCAATAGACTTGCCTTAACTCGCTGACCATGCGAAAAGCCCTTGGTGATTTGATCCGACTTTAGGCCAAATTTCTTCAATAATAACTTCGCATAAGCGCCATCCCAATCTGGGAATATCGATTGAATAAAGCCCATGTGCCAATCTAAATCTTTATTCTTGTACAAGCGCATATCTTCCGACGCAAAACCAATCTCAGATTTTGCTTGTACTTGCTCATGTGGAAGCGAGTGTCCAAGCACATTGACTGAGCCGGCGTCCGCTTGGATCAAGCCCATTAGGATTCGAATTGTTGTAGACTTACCCGCGCCATTAACGCCTACCAAGCCCATGATCTCGCCGGCGGGTAACTCTAGATTTAAATTTTCAATTTCGAAGTGTTTATAGCTCTTACACACTCCCGACATTTGAATCACATTTTGCATGTTTTTTGCCTCGTTTTAGTCTTTCGAATTCGCTTTCGCGTCGATAGCGGCTTTAACGTGTTCCAGAATCACATTCGACTCTAAGCCAAGTTTTTCAGCCGAATTCAAAAGCGCTTCGATATGTTTATTCAATTCTGTACTTCTCAAATCCGACTGCGTTGATTCAACATCCGCTACAAACGAACCGCGACCTGCCGCAGTGACGATAAACCCCTCGCCTTCCAATTCCTTGTAGGCGCGCTTTACGGTTATCACACTGACGGTTGAGGCCGCAGCCAGCTCACGGATCGAGGGTAGTGGCTGACCAGATGCCCAGTCACCAGACAAGATTCGTAGCTTTATTTGATCGATGATTTGCACGTACATCGGTCGACTGTCGGTTTGAGAAAGAAATAGTTCTTCAGTCACTACTTCGCCCTTACTGTATATATACGGTATACTCAGTATATATACAGATATACACAGTCGTCAACTGTTAAGCGTGTATTATCTAGGAACGCCCCCTCTAATCAGCCGCGCGAGTGCGCAGCAAACTCGCCCAAAAAGCTATTTAAAGGGGCATGAATACGTACCGATAATGCTTATGGAGTAACAGTTAAGCGTGCTAACGCCGAACATTAAAAACACTGTGGCTTGATATTTTTGATTCAGTACACAGAAATAGAAATGGCTATAAAAAATTGAAATAGTTATGGGAATAGTTATGGGAATAGTTGCAAAAATACATACATACATACATACATACATACATACATACATACATACATAAATACATAAATACATAAATACATAAATACATAAATACATATTCTTGTTTAAAATAGAACGCAACAAACATCAGTCAGAATCAACAAAGACCTAATACGACTTAAATAACAGTAATCGGCGCACACAAAAAAGCCCCGATCATTTCTGATCGGGGCTCTCTTAAGTCATTTAATATCGGCTTTCCTATCAACCAATCAACCGATCAACCGATCAACCGATCAGCCAGTAAATCAGCTTCTTTTATTCTGCCCTTTCAAAAAAATTCCAGAATAGTATCAACCACAACTAACACACATATACTTGAGTGCGTATTAGTTAGTGAATCTTAATACAAATAGTAGCTTTAATTAACGATTATGACGGAACTAGTCTAATCCATCAGCAATCGCTTTAATTAATTCGCCATCATCGGTATCACCACTGAACTCCCAGAAAAATGATCCGCCAAGCCCTTGTTGCTTCGCATAGTCCATTTTACTAGTAACCGTGGCAGGCGTATCGTAGCCCCACCAATTATTACCGCAGTAGGCGTAAGCCGTTCCTGCAATGGTTCCTGTTGAGGGGCAGCTATTACGTAGTACTTTATAATCTTCTATACCGGCCTCATACGTTCCTGCGGCAGCTCCACCAGCAGCTCCACCTGGTGCGGCCTGATTCACGCCCGTCCAGCCTCGGCCATAAAAACCAATACCTAGTAAAATTTTATCCGCTGGAACGCCTAAGCCTTTCAGTGTTTGCACTGCAGTATCTGAAGAGAATCCAGCTTGGGGCATACCGGGATAATCATATAGCGCAGAGTGTGGAGCCGTCGGACCCGTCGGGGCAAATGCGCCGAAGAAATCGTAAGTCATCACCATAAAGAAATCTAGGTATTGAGACGCTAAACCGTAGTTTGCAGAATTCATCTTAGTGGCACTGGCCGTAATTGCAGAGGTAACAAGTTGTGTGCCAAATCGCTGTCTCAAAGCAGACATCAAATTACCGTAAGCGTCATAACCGCTGGTATCGCAAGAGAGTCCACAATCGTTAGGGTACTCCCAATCAATATCAATACCATCAAAGACATCGCTCCAACGAGAATCGTTCACCAAATCGTAACAAGAATTTGCAAACGCTTCTGGGTTAGCGGACGCCTGACCGAAACCACCCGACCAAGTCCAACCGCCAAATGACCAAACAACTTTAATGTTTGGATACATTTGTTTTAATTTGCGTAATTGATTGAAGTTCCCGCGTAGTGCACCGGTATCCCATGTATCCGCTACACCGTCTACGCTTTGGCTTGCATCGTAAAACTTATCGAAGGCTGCAAAACTGTCACCAATTTGACACTCACCATTCGTTACGTTACCGAAGGCATACATAATATGAGTAAGTTTGTCTGCTGAGCCACTACTTACCAAGTTTTTAACATGATAGTTGCGACCGTAGACGCCCCACTCGGTGAAATAACCGATGATTTTTTTATCGCCCGTAGGTGTCTGATCATCGCCAATTGTTGCGTTCGCCGAATCTGAATGTGATGCGCCTTGGTTGTCAACTACGGTTAATGTGACATTGTAAGACCCCGTATTCGCATAGCTATGACTTGGGCTTTGCTGTGTGCTTGTATTGCCATCGCCAAAACTCCAGCTATAAGAAACGATTACGCCATCGTTATCCGAGGATCCTGCGCCGCTAAATTGAATTGAGCTGCCTAAGTTTGCGCTATAGGGCCCATTAGCTTCGGCAACTGGATTTATATTAATATCGCCGTCTGCGCTAATTGTTGCACTCGCAGAATCGCTGTGCGACGCACCTTGGTTATCAACAACTGTCAATGTAACGCTGAAGGAACCTGTGTTCGCATAACTATGACTTGGATTTTGCTCCGCGCTTGAACTGCCGTCGCCAAAACTCCAGCTATATGACACGATGGAACCATCGCTGTCTGAAGACCCTGAACTACTAAATTGAATAGCGCTACTCAAGTTTGCGCTATAGGGTCCATTTGCTTCAGCGACAGGGTCCACATTTACATCGCCATCGTCGCCACACGTCACTAATACCGTCCAGGGTTGACCCGAACCAGTAGCGCCACTGTTAGTGGAGGGGTTCGTACCCTGCGTCCACCAGTTCGCACGATAACTTACGCCTGACTGCACAACTTCTTGGCCAGAAGTGTAGGCCGTTGTGGCATTCCACATAGGCACACCTGCGCAAGAACCGGTGTCGGTTGAACCATCTCCATCTCCGCCATCGCCATCACCACCGCCGTCACAACTGCCAAGACCACTCCACACAGAATATGGGGCGGAATTAGTCGTTGGGTTTTGACCTTGCGTCCACCAATTTGCTGCATAGGCTTGCTCATCGAGCTGGACTTCGTTGCTCGCTGTATATACAGATTGATCATTCCAAGTAGCTAACCCACTGCACTCGTAGGCTTGAACTGATGTCCAAGAAAAAGCGAGTGTGGTTATAGAAAGAAACACAGAAATGTTTCGATTAATCGTCATAGGGACCTCGTTATATTATTATCATTAGAATTATGCGAAAAACGTTTCGGTCTGAATGTACATAAAGCTTTCACGCACATGCCATGGCCATAGATAACGTATTCGTATTGTATTTTTGTTCACGCAAGTCTGAATAAAAATGACCAGCTTTTAAAACGGCATCGCCTTTTCTATTAAAACCACACAATAAACAACTGAATTGACTCAAATAGGCACCATACCTACTACGACTGGGTCGAAACAACGCAAAAGACAACGTTGACAAAACTTTAAACCCAAATGTCAACGTTGTCAAACGTCCAATTATCATTTAGCATAGAACGTCGGTGTAATTTAATTTATGCAGTCAAATTGACTATTTAAGAAGTGTCTTTATTTACAATAAATGGAAAGCCTTAAACGTTACAGAAGCACCGCTGACGCAAAAAGACACCGATTGTTGATCTATCATTTATACGTTTTTATTCCAAAATATTTCAGAAAAACACATCAGAAAAACACATCAGAAAAACAGGATTAATTCGACTCAGTCAGAAAACACAAACACCGTCGTAAAGTCTTTGCCGTTTTTCTACTGATAGAGCAAAAAAATTTACAAATTACAAACTCATATTGCTAGCCGCCAGATCGATATATAAATGTAATCATGAATGACGCCACCAATATCGTAATTTCTGGCTTCGTGTCATTTACGACCGTTCATTACTTTCTAGCATGTTTTGTCGTTACACATTAAATTTTAGGGATGCATTACATGCAAAAAAGAAACTCTATCGACACCTTTAGAATCTCGCGTGGCTACAAAACGCTAATGCAATTCCCACAAAAAATTATCATCCTACTTCTAACGACTGGAGCAATAGCTGGCTGTGGCGGAGGTGGTACTAGCGAAAATAAAACAGAACCGAACAACCGTGGAGGTAGCTCTACCAGTGATAACAGCTCTAACAGCGACGATAGCAGTCCGAGCCTATCGTTTACTGATGAGAGTACTGATGCCGGCCTGAGCCTATCTCACGGGTTCGTAGAGGCGGAAACTCAAACAATGCCGATGATGTTTTCTGGTGGTGTTGCAGCCGGTGACTACGATAACGATGGTGACTTAGATTTTTATATCGTTGCCGGTGACCTAGGACAAAATCACTTATATCAAAACCAGAGCGACGGTACTTTTGTCGAAGTTTCCGCAGTGTCTGGCGTATCCACTGCAGGGCCACTCAGTACAGGACCGGCATTCGCAGATGTAGACGGTGATGGCTGGCTTGACCTGTTTGTAGGTAGCGTAGACGGACACCCTGTTTACCTTTTTAAAAACGATCGCGACGGAACGTTCTCAGATATAACATCCGAATCTGGACTTAATTTCCAAGCAGATAACACTGTATCTGTAACATTTGGTGATATCGATAGCGACGGTGATATTGATATGCTGGCGGCCCACTGGGGTCACCCAATGAATATGGAAACAAGTCGTGAGATCGTTTGGCTAAATGAGACAACCGAGGCGAAGGTATCGTTTGTGGATGTGAGCACAGCTTGGGGGATGAACGATGCTTATATTGATCATATCAATCCAGCCGCCTCTTTAAATAACACCGATACTAGCACCACAATCAGCACCACAAAGAATGCACCAGATAGCGCCTTTGTCCCGTCACTATCGGACATAGAAAGAGACGGCGACGTAGATCTCTTACTGGTTTCTGATTTCGGCTCCACCAAAATTTTAAGAAACGACGCTGGAACCGGATTTACGAATATTACGCCCGACTCCATTATTGACCAAAATGGTATGGGCTCCACCTTGGGCGATTTCGATAACGATGGCGATATCGACTGGTACGTTACTAGCATACACTTCAAGGAAAATGATGCTGAAATAAATCAGTCTGACGGTTTTACCGGTAACCGCTTGTATCAAAATGACGGACTTGGGAACTTTTTAAATGTTGGCACCTCCCTTAAGGTTGCAGACGGAGGATGGGGTTGGGGCGCTTGTTTTGCCGACTTTAACAACGATGGTTTACTGGATATTTTTCACGTTAATGGATGGGGGCAAAACGATGTTGACTTCGATCAGTACCGAAATGATAATTCGCGTATATTCATTCAGAGCGCCGACGGCTCCTTCAAAGATAGCGCATTTGAATTAGGATTTCTCAATCCAAAACAAGGTAGAGGTTTAGCCTGCAATGACTTTGATCGAGATGGCGATATCGATATCGTTATTTCAAACAATCAAGATTCCGCGAAATTCTTTAGAAATAACTTAACAGCAGGACACAACTATCTCAGCATTCAATTAAGGGGTAATGATGCCAACTCACAGGCTCTTGGCGCGATAATTGAAGTAAGTGATCAAACTGGGGGAACTTACACAAGAGAACTTAGAACAAACAATAACTTTACGTCTATGAGCGCTACCGAAGCCCACTTCGGCTTCGGCACAGAAACTAGAGACGTCGAGATTAATATCACCTGGCCAAACGGTGAAACAACGGCTAGGCAAGGTATATCACTCAATCAATTAGTGGTCATTAACCAAGACGACTAAAAACACGGCACCTAAAAAAAAGCAACTAAAAACAGTAACTAAAAACGATAACTAAAAACACACTAACGAGAACCAAAGCAACGAAATCCGCGTAGCGAAATTCACATAAAGAGTAGCGTAGCGTGATAGGGAAAACATACAACGAACTATCCGCTTACATTGTCAAAAGAAACTCCCTGTGGTCAGGAAATAAGATCGCTGCTTTTTCCTTACAATATATTTCTTGTTGTATACGCCTATTGCCCATAGGGTCTGACACGGTATACCGCTGATGTTGTAACCGACCATGTTGTAACCGATTATGTAAAGTAGCGCGCGGAAAAAACCCCATACCCGACAAAATCACATACCAAGATGCTCTATGATAAATGAGGTTGTTTTTTAGCACACTGAGCGTTTCTTCAAACTCTTCACCCGACTTTTGCCAACTGCTCAACAAAGCACTCAAATTATTGGATATTTGTATCTCCTCTCTTGCCTCACGCCAATACTCTGAATCTGAGCGAGAGTTCAATTTATAGTGTGTAACAATATAATCTCGGATACCCTCAATAACATTATTGATTTTTCCGTTAAATTTCTCTCTATTTTTTTCTGCGACAACTGCAGTCATCGAACCCACATTCTCACCCGCACATTTAATGAAGCTATCAATAGTGTACTGCGTAAGCATCAAGGCTGTAGCCTCTAATGGTTCGATAAAACCTTGTGAAAGACCAACAGCAAGACAGTTTTTATGCCAATGCTTTTCTAGTCGTCCAACCTTCATTTTCAAATGTTTTACGGTGATATCGGCGTCGCCAGAAATATTGAGATGTGCACGAAATTCGGCCTCTGCATCCGTGGCATTTATATGTGTATCACTATAAACATAACCATTGCCAAATCTATTGGTAAGGGGAATTCCCCATGCCCAACCATGAGACAAAGCTTTGGAGCTCGTTTGACTGGGAATTGGCATGTCATCCGCGAGAGGTGTAGAAATAGCGACGGCCGCATTATTCACTAAGTTATTTTTAAATGATTTAAACGGTACTTTCAAGTTCTCGCCCATTAGAAGACTTCTAAAACCCGTACAATCAACAAAAAACTCGGCTTTAACTTCGCCGTTTATTTTGGTTAGCAAGGATGAAATACAACCATCCGCATCAAGTTCGACATTAATAACCGTATCTTCAATTCTTATTAACCCCAAAGAAATTGCGCGCTCCTTTAAAAACACTCCGAGTAAGCTTGAATCAAAGTGATAACCGTAATCTAGTTCGTGACCTAAGGGCCTTACAGGTATCGGCGCACGATACTGCTTAGCAATTTGCGTGGAAACAAAGTGAAAATCTGGGTGTGCATAAACAGCATCACCACGCCTCTGCGCCAAAGCATTAGTGAAAAATGACGTAGCAGGTTCAATATCTAATTCAGAAAAAAATGGATGAAAATACTTTTTATAACCGGGTGTTTCTGACCAAGCAGAGAAATCAATACCCGCCTTATACGTTGCATTACATTTCGGCATCCATTCGGCATCAGAAATCCCAAGATTTTTAAAAAACGTTTTTAAGTAAGGCGTCGAGCCTTCTCCTACACCAATCACACCGATTTCAGCGGACTCTACAAGTGTAATTATGGTTTTTGGCCATGCGTGCTGCAATAGGTTAGCAGCCATCCAGCCAGCAGTACCGCCTCCCGCGATGATTATAGATTCTGGAATATTCATATTGGCCTCTTAAAAAACTACCCTATTGAGAGTATTGTAAAACATCTAATTTAACACCGTATTTAAGGCCTTATTTAGAATCTTATTTGAAACTGTTAATGATAGTGCCCATACCTAAATAGGGCTCTGCAACGAAGAGATTTAGACCGCCATCTTCGCTCCACGAGATCCAGTTTTTTGCAATAAGAAAACACCTATATCTCGTAGCGTAAATCTGACAATTTTTATCTCCCTCACGACCAGAAATTACGGACAAGTATTAATAGCTACATTTTACCGTATTTACATACGAAAAAAACCGGAACAAAGTCCGGTTTAAAAGTTAAGAATTAAGAAATCAAGAAATTAAGACGTAAATGTTTCGGCGGTTTTAAACCGCCGAACGCAGCCCCCTTAAAACTTGACCGCTAAGCCAATAATGAAACGACTGCCGTTACTACTTTCAGTAGTAACCACTTTAGTTCCGTCTGCAGAATGACCACCATCAACATCACTGCTTTGAATCATGTAGTTGTTGAAGGATTCATCGGTAAGGTTAATCGCTTCCGCTTTCACTGAAATATTGTCTGTTATGTTATACGAAAACTGTGCATCCCATTGACCGTACTCGTCGCGAAATTGTGCACCCCATTCAGTTTGAGCCTGGAAGTAGTCGGAACGATAGTTATACGACAAACGGGCAGAGAACGCGTCTTGCTCGTAGAAACCACCGATGTTATACGAGTTATCAGACACATCAGGGAATTCAATTTCGTTTTGCACAAGAGCGGCACTTGGATCATTCACACCGTCATCAATAAGCACAGCCGATGGGAAAGTCGCTGTAGAGGCATCGACCAAGGTGTAGTTTGCAAACCCACCGAAACCGTTTTCAAACGCGTGAGTTATAGACAATTCCACACCTTCATAATCGGCTTTACCACCATTTTCAGGACGTGTTAACTGGTTAATTAACACGCCATCAACGTTACCTTGCCCTGTATTTAGAAAAGTGAAATTGTTGATATCTTTTCGGAACCAAGTAGCCGCTAGCATTGCACCTTCGGCGTAATACCATTCTGCACCAATATCGTATTGGTTAGCATATGTTGGCTGTAGCGCTGGATTACCCGCTTGGCCGCGACTAGTTTCTGGCGTTAAGTTAAACGCAGGCGCTTGATCGAATGGCGATGGGCGAACCATAACGCGTGCTGCTGAAGTACGAAGAACTACATCGGCACTAACATCATACTTAACTTGAAAGCTAGGAAGAATATCACTGTAGCTACTAACGGTGGGTACAGGGTCATCTCCACCAAAAGCATCCGTTGACGTATCCGTGTAACGAACACCAAAGTTACCGCTTATGGCCTCAACTTCAAAAGATGCCATGGCATACAGTGAGTTAATTGTTTCATCTATCTGAAAAGTTGATAAATTATTAGCTGTATTTTCGTTTAGACAGGTCGTACCGGCATCTAGCAGTGCTGTTGAGCACGATGGTTGATCCCAAAACGCATCCCACATTAAGCCACGATCAGGGGCAAAGTAGGTTTGTGATGATAGCGAGTTATTGGCATGGTCAGGCGTATGCAGAGCTCCGGTCCAAAAATCTGAGGCAGGCCCTAAACTACCATCACCCGTTGCGCTTAGGTTACTCAGGTTATCGCTGAAACGAGATTGAGTGAATGAACGATCTCGAATTTTGGCGCCAAACTTAAGTTCATTGATCGCGCCAAGCTCAACGTCCAATGTTAAGTCTGCTCCCAGATAGTTCTCTTGATCTTCGGTGAAGTTTTGTTGGTTGAAAATTCCACCTAAGTACATTTGATCGGTTGGGTTGGCAAGCCATGGATTAGCTTGTTCAAACTCAACATTCGGACCCGTAGCTAGATCAGCATTTTCATAGATTATAGCAACACGTGGATCTGTTCCATCACCCCAAAATTCAGTGAAGAAATCAAAGATGTCACCCTTGCCTTTAGTCGTACCAGCAACGGCGTGAATGTGAGCGTCGCCGATTTGATAATCAAAATTAATATCAAAAACAGACGTGCTCATTTTTGAACCGTCGCGATAAATATTATCGTACGCTAAGTAGTTTGCCCAACCAGGTTGAGCTGCATCACCTGCGAACTCAAGACTGGTAACAAAACCGTTTTCTGTCGACCCTACGCCGTCACGTGCGTCGCCGTTAAATAAACCGCGAAAAGGAATACCAAGCAAGTTCGAATTAGTATTGCTGGCCTTCATTTCAACATCCATATAATGAACAGAGAACTCCATGTCGTCATTTGGACGGTATTGAACAGTCGTATCAAGGCCGTTACGCTCACGATCTTGATTGAATATGGCCGAACCCACGCCCCAGGCAATAGAGCCTTTTTCTGTTTCGCCATCTGGCGCAGCTAAACCACCTTCAATTCGAGCGATGTTAGGACCGAACCAACCAAAATCACTCTCTTGCGAAAGACGTTCGACCGTGCGCTGACTATGAGTAAGTGCAACGTTGATACCAAAAGTTTCTGTATCATTTTTCCAGCTGTACATTCCAGAGGCCGCAGGATCCCAGACGTCGGGGTTGGCCGAGTATTGCCCCTCTACGTTTGCTGCAAAGGTGTTTGCGTCCATATCAAGAGGCTTACGAGTCAACACATTAACCGTTCCGCCTAAACCGCCTTCTTCGAGATCAGCTTGCGATGATTTGTACACCTGAACTTCGCCAACAATTTCAGAAGCAAGCATTTCGAAGTTAAAATTACGACCCGTGTTACGCAAAACAAACCACTGAGCGGTGCCGACAGCTTGGCCGTTCAACATTGTTTTGTTTTGATCTGGGCTAAAGCCCCGAATAGTTACACCTTGACCTTCCCCAAAATCACGGTTAATTGTTACACCAGGTATACGCGCTAGAGAGTCGGCAACGTTTTTATCGGGAAATTTACCGATATCTTCAGCCGATATAGCATCAACAGTACCGGTACTGTTGCGTTTGATATCGATCGCTTGCATAACAGAACCACGGATTCCAGTTATCAGCATCTCTTCTGTAATAGCGGCATCTTCTTGCGCTCCAGCCGTTGCGCTTATCCCCATAAGGGCCAGTGTGCCGATAGACGTAACCAACGCAGCAGACCGTGATTTATTTACGGCCTTAATTGCCTCTCTTAGCTTTGTAGACATGTTTTTCCCCTCTGATTTGAATATTATTAAAATAATTTAACTGTAGCGACTACACTAACCCATCCGGCCAGACAACGTTGTCAGCATAACGTTACGCCGTAAGGACAACGTTGTCAACTTGAAATATAACGACCCTGTTTTTTACTCACTCAAAAAATGGGGTGACCGTGAGGATCGAAAAAGAGTGCGAAATAACGATTTTTAATAATCGTTTTTATAATTTAATCCCTACTATCAACCACAAATATCAGCCAAGCACCCAATTGGATATTAGGTGCAGATGTAGAGTTAGAAATACGTCTACATATCGGTTTTGGATATAAAGATTCGATATACGTTTTTAATATTTACCAGGATGATTTTTTGTGTCCCTTAAGTGCATAAAATAGAATAAACAGGTAGCAAGGAATCATAATCCAATAAGCACTTTGTGGATCACCACTCGACTCAGCTAGTGCTCCATAAATCAACGGAAATATCGCTCCACCAGAAATGCCCATAATCAATAAAGCACTTCCCGTACTGGTGTGCTTACCCAAGTTCTTCAGTGCCATTGGCCATATTGCCGGCCACACCAAAGCATTAGCAAAGCCTAGTAGCGCTACAAATAAAACGGCATTAGGAATGGCGCTAATTCCCGTCCAGCCAAACATTACCGACCAAACTGCCGTGCTTTCACTGGAGCCCGTCATCACTAGAATAGTCAAGACAATACCTAGCGAACCAGAAATCACTAATGCGGTCTCCTGCTTTATCCAGCGAGGAATAACTATTAAGCCAAGAATATACGCCGACACCATAAAGGCCATGGTATAAGAGGTAAGCTGACCAAAATTACTAACGCCCATCTCTTTACCAAATAGACCGATAGTATCGCCTGCGATAACCTCGACACCTACATAGAAAAACAAAGCAATAGCGCCTAAAACCAACTGAGGAAATTGAAGGATACTGGTGTTTTCATCAGCCGCGTTTTCAGGCTCTTCAATCTCGATTTCAGGCAATGGCGAAAACTTAATGACGCCAGCCAAGATAACGAGCATGACAGCCATTATCATGTAGGGCATAACCAAGCGCGCAGACAGCTCTGACAACTCTATAGCGCGCTGTATCTCGTCTAAAGAGGCCAAGCGGTCCGCTGAAAACTGAGACATATCACTAAGTATGAATGCGGTGAAAATTGCGGGCGCAACAATGCCCGCTCCTTTATTCAATAGACCCATAATGCTGATACGAACAGCCGCCGTCTCTTGAGGACCAATATGTACGATGTAGGGGTTTGAAGCCGATTGCAGCACAGTGAGACCCGTGCCCAAAATAAATAATGCAACTAGAAACACAGCATAACTGCGAGTTTCAGCTGCAGGAATAAAAACCAAGGCGCCCACAGCCATAATCAGTAAACCCAGCATCATGCCATTGCGATAACCGGTACGCCGCAATACAGCCGACATAGGTAATGCCGTGACAGTGTAGGCAATATAAAAGGCCATAGTGACCAGGTAGGCCTCAATATGATTCAACTCACAGGCAATCTGTAAAAAGGGAATCAAGGAACCGTTCAACCAAGTAACGAAACCAAAAACAAAAAAGAGCCCGCCCACTATTATCATGGGCACGACGCTTGATCGCCGCATGTTTTGATTGTCCATAGTCGCTTCCACTGTTGATAAACCTCTTATTATTCGTTTTTATGTCAGTTTATGTCGTAATTTAGCTGCGCATTAAGCCCAACACCATTCGCGCGTAACGTGCCAAATACGCCGATGGAGTTATCACTACTCACCCGCTTAAATTCTGCTCGAAATTCCATCTATCTAACTATCTAACTATCTAACTATCTAACTATCTAACTATCTAACTATCTAACTATCTAACTATCTAACTATCTACAATCCCATTGATTATCTTTTCTGGGAGATACATTTCATTCATTGAACTTGGTTAGGACTAGGCCCAAAAAACGCAGCCATAGAATTCACAAACCGAATACTGAAGAGGCTACAATAAGACCAGCGGACAACGTTGTCAATATTTAATATAGGGAATAAAAAATTACGACTGATTTTATAGTACTGATTGAGTATCGAGCTAAGCGATCTTGATCAAAAACAAAACGTTTTGATACGCCAAGTGTATTTAACTAATTCGTGCCCATCCATATTAGAGTCCATCCATAAATGCCTCGTCGCGAGGAGGGTGATAAAAAATCATCACGTTTGCGCCACTAGATATAGACGCTTACTTACTGCAAACAACTCGAGCTAGGGGTGTGAAGACGGCGGCTTAGGTACCCGCCGTAGAGCTCTATTTATGAATAGACACCAATTGTGCTACCCATCTGCTTTTGGTTCGCCGTAGGAGAAAATAATAACCGTGAGATTAGTGTCACTAAATACAGACGTTTGGATACCTGAAAATTTAGCCATGACTAAGTCTGAACAAGGCCACCTATGTCCGTTAAGACGACCATTTTAACTTATTCATTGCTACTATTTGTATTACGAAGATCTACCAATGCGCACCCATTAGTAGACAGGCGAAAGAATAAAGAATAAAGAATAAAGAATAAAGAATAAAGAATAAAGAATAAAGAATAAAGAATAGATAGTGGAGAAAGACATACGAAATCGTCTCTTCACATGGGTAAATACTTCATATATTTCTATGTTCAGATGAACATAGAAATATATGAGCACCCGCTATTCCGACAAATAGCCGCCGCGAGTGAGCTTAGCGCCGAGCGATTAACCAAGAATGTCCGGCTATGCTCTTTGCTCTTCTTGAATTAATTCGACACTACCAAACTGCGACCGTAACGTGTCCCATCCATTGAACGAGACCTTACACTCACTTCAGTACCTACCTCATAATTTTGCAGGGTTACGGGCTCACTATATTCAATCCAATCGCTAGAACCCACCCGGTACTCGATAGCCATGCCAGGAAAAATAATATTTGCACTTAGCACCCCGTTAGAATTAATAACAGCGCCCACGGTTGGAATGCGATAAAAAATATTGGCGGCGTCTAATTTTGAAAATTCCTTCCCTGCCAATATCGAAGTAAATCTGGCCCAGTCCTTATCACGCTTTGCCTGAAGGTCATCATTAAAAAGTTTGGTTTCATGGCTATAAACCGCCCCACTATAGTTGTAATCTGGCTCCCAAGCTGGCTTAGACCAAGCGCGCTCTGCCAAGGCCATAAAACGGGGGTATATTTGATACTCCGCCCAATCATCTGAACGAGCAGTCTCACTCCACAACTGCCCTTGAATACCCGCAATAGATTTACCTTTCTTCATCGGCCCCGAAATCACATCGCCGTGCGCATCCAGCCTTAACGTATCATCAATAACAAATGGCTGCTCCGCTGGGCTCTTCCATATTTCTGCATGAACAGGAATATTGCCAGGCATAAACGAAAAAACTTTTCGTGTATTTACCCGCCGTGTGCCCCAGTAATAACCCGATTCTTTAGGGTCAGCCTCATGAGGAAAATCAAAATACAAAGCATCCGGGGTAGATAAAACCACCTCCCAACCAGCGTTTACTTGTTTGTGGGCACTTGCGGAACCGCCCCACGCTAATACATCCCATATATTTGACTGAACTCTTTCCGGCATTTTATCGAAATTGGTATGACTCAAGCCGTCACTCCAACCGCCCACTTCAATACCCTTTTGTATCAACTGCGCAGATAAACGTTCAATAAAATGCGGGCCCAAACGTTCAACATCGTGAATGTCGTTTGCTTCCATATATTTTTTACATGCTGGTGACTCTATCCAAGCGCCGGCGGTTTCATCCGCGCCAATATGATAACGCGTCAGCGGATGGCCAGCCTCCTGATGCACGAGCTTTACCTCATCAATAACCTTATCAATAAAATCATAGGTTGACTGAATACAAACGTTAATCGTGTTATCAGTATAAAACTGAATACTGTAATACTTTGTTGTATCTTCAGGGTCAATTAGACGATAACGATTTGCTTCCGCCTCTTTACCTTCTGCCATAAGGCGCCGATAACGCGCCTCCATACTTTTAATTACGGCTCTTGAGTGGCCGGGCATATCAAACGAAGGTATAACTTGAATGTGTCTTGCCGTCGCAGCTTCAAGTATTTCTTTATAATCCGCTATAGTATAAAAACCATTCACAGCTGAAGTGAAATCAGGATCAGACCCCGACCCAAGTTGCGGGAGAAGACAACGCGTTTCGGTTAAATCATGACATCGAAAAGCACCAACTTGTGTTAACGCTGGAAGACCTCTAATTTCTAAGCGCCACCCTTCATCATCGCCCATATGTAAATGTAATTTATTAAGCTTGTAAGTGGCCATTTGCTCAATAAGATCTAAAACGAAGTCTTTACTATGGAAGTTACGAGCCAAATCGACATGCATACCGCGAAATTGGTATCTCGGTTCATCGTATATTTCTACAAGAGGAATATTTT
>JBLIMQ010000094.1:0-18268 GCA_047638775.1 Flavobacteriales bacterium | reverse complement strand
TTAAAAGAATTTTCTCTGTGCTATTAGCCGCCCTGGGCCTGTTAACGGCATGATTGACACCCACTATATTTCGACAATAACTATTCCTTGTAACCTCCTTGTAACCTCCTTGTAACCTCCTTGTAACTATTTTTAACCTTATTTTAACTTTCTTTTAATTTCCCTTTCGCTTCGCAACTAACCTTAGTGGCCAGCGTTGTCGACAGCTCAGCTGTGGCCGAAGCAATGTAGATGCTCGTCAAATTGTGTTGTGTTGACGGGCGGAGAGGGGCGGAGAGGTATGGTGTAGGGTAGAGCTGCTTAATGCTGTGGCGCTCTAGTGTATGTTTTTATGGGGATGTAGCAGACATAAAAAAAGGCCAAGCCGCTAAATGCGTGCTTGGCCTTTTTTGTGCGTACGCTGGATTTACTCAGCCGCGCGCTCTTTCAAGATTGTTACGGCAGGAAGCTCTTTACCTTCTACATACTCTAAGAAGGCGCCGCCACCCGTAGATATGTAGGATACGTCGTCACTAAGACCGAACTTGTCGATTGCGGCTAAGGTATCGCCACCACCAGCTATAGAGAACGCATCGCTTTCGGCAATTGCACGAGCAATAACCTCGGTACCTTTGGCGAACGCGTCAAATTCAAACACGCCACACGGGCCATTCCAAATGATTGTTTTGGCGCCTTTAAGGATAGTCGCAACGCGTTCAGCGGTTTTAGGGCCGTAATCGATAATTTCTTCGTCGGCGCGAACTTGGTCAGAGCCTTTCTCTTCAATTGGGGTGTCGTGGGCCCAATCGCTAAAGCCAGCACTGGTTGTACGAACATCGTCAGCAAAAACAACTTCTGTCTCCGCAACTAAGCGCTGTGCTTCAGGTATTAGGTCTTTCTCGTAAAGCGAGTTACCCACTTCGTTACCGGCAGCGGCAACAAAAGTGTTTGAAATTCCGCCACCAACAACCATCACATCAACGATTTTTGATAGAGCATCAAGTACGGTCAGTTTAGTAGAAACTTTAGCGCCGCCGACTACTGCGACCATTGGGCGGGCAGGGTTCGCAAGTGCTTTTTCTAGAGCGCTTAGTTCACCTGAAAGTAATGGGCCTGCACATGCGATTGGAGCAAACTTTGCCACACCATGGGTAGATGCTTGCGCGCGGTGAGCCGTACCAAATGCGTCCATTACATAGACGTCACACAACGCCGCATAAGCTTTCGCTAGCTCGTCGCTATTTTTGCTTTCACCTTCATTAAAGCGAACGTTTTCTAGAAGGGCTACATCGCCATCCTCCAGAGTGATTCCGTCGCGCCATTCTTTAACAACGTTTACGTCTTTACCGAGTAGTTTGGTTAAGCGCGTGGCTATTGGAGCCAAAGAGAATTCTTCTTCAAACTTACCTTCTGTTGGACGACCTAGGTGAGACATAAGCATCACTTTTGCGCCAGCTTCAGAGGCTTGTTGAATCGTTGGCAGGGAAGCTTGGATGCGTATATCTGAGGTGATCTCACCGTCTTGAATTGGAACGTTCAAGTCTTGACGGATTAAGACGTATTTGCCTTTAAGGTCAACATCCTTCATTTGCTTAACTGACATAGAGGGGAAACTCCGTATAGGGGATTGTTGCCTAGGTCATAGACCTAGGGTCTAGAATGGGGTCTAGAAGGGGCGCTATTGTACAGTATTATTGCGGGCTAGGGTTAGTTGCCACTTGATTCGGGCTAGTCTGAAGCCAAAGCTGGCGTCAATAATTGTTTTGTCGATCAGAATGCCCTGAGTTCGTGTCCACCCATAAGTGGATCGTCGAGAGGGGGGTGATAATCGCTAGGCTCACACCACTAGATCTAGATGCTTACTTATTGTAAACGGCTATATCTAGTGGTATGGCGATGAGGGTCTAAGTCTATGCGTTGGAGGGTCTTATTTGTGGGTCGGCCTCGGCTAGTGCAGCGTTACGTACTTTGGCGGGTGTAATGGTGAACGTTGAGCTGGGAGTACTCGCGCTTTAAGGGCTTTTCGTTACCCGAGTTTGTAACCTTTTTTCAGCACGGCCGTTTTATAGGGTGTTATGGAATTTAAATATAGAACATTAATTAATCAGCATAAGCGGCAAGTCTATTCACTGGCCATGCATATGCTAGCGGACGCCTCTGAGGCCGAAGATGTGGTGCAAGAGGCGTTTATGCGGCTTTGGCGCAATATCGACAAACTCGATGCCGACGATGCTAAACCGTGGTTATTACACGTAACACGGAATGTCGCTATCGACTTTTTGCGTAAGCGCAAGCCTACACAGGAAATGGAGCACGAGCCGGCGTGTGAGCGTATCGAGCAAACACCGTACGGCAGTGTTGCCAAAAGTCAATTAAGCTATTGGTTGCAAAAATCTATAAATAGTTTGAAGGAACCCCATAAAAGCCTAATCCATATGGCCGACCTTCAGCAATTAAGTATAAAAGAAATTGCTACAGCAATGAGTCTCAGTGAGAACCAAGTTAAAGTTTATATTCATCGGGCTCGAAAACAACTACGCGGCTTATTGCAGGAGGTGGAATTGTGAAAAAAATCTGCGAAAAAGTTTTGAGAGAACGAGCTGCGAGAAAGAACTGCGAGGGAAAAGTTATGAATGAAAACGACACCAGAAACAGTAATCAAAGCGACCGTAAAGATAAAAGAAAAAGTGTAGGTTATAAAAATAACGTAGGCTCGAGCAATTACAGTGGGAATAAACAGGACTCAAGCGAGCAAGGCTTCGATGAAGAATTTCTTGTGCATATTTTCGAATCGTGTGACGACGGTGGTGAAGAGGCGCAAGCTTATCCGTTACTAGATGTCCCTGATTCGTTAAGTGCGGCGCTTTACGAAATCCCTAAAACCCAAGGAGTAAAGCGTAATGTGCGGAAAAAAGCATTTCCCTTACTTGCCATGGCGGCCAGTACGGTTTTGGCGTTCGTTTTGGTGAGTCATTATCAAAATGTTAGTCAGCAGGCGCGTGACTTGCAGCAAGCACAGCACGATCTAAGGTTGGCGTTTACGTATATTAATAAAGCAAATGAACAAGCGAGTAGCCATATTCGTTCCACCATAAGCCATAGTTTGCAGAAGGCCACGATTGAGCCAGTCATGCAAACGATGTACGACATATAATTAAATTGAGGTAAGAGTCATGAAAGTTATTAAAAAGTTAAGTCAGACAGTTTTAGCCGCGGTAGTTTTAAGTTGTCTTTTGTTTAGTGTGCGCGCCATGGCAAGCCCTGCAGGGGAAGTCGATTTTGGTGACCTATCTAAATATTATGGCGAAGCTAAAGTCGAAGTGAATCTTGGCGCGAGCTTGATTGGCTTGGTTAGCATGTTTGCTCGTGAAGAAGATCCTGAAGTAGCCAAAATCATGTCGACAATAGAGAGCGTGAAAGTTCGCGTCTATACGCTTAACAAAAATTCTAACAAAGCCGTTGAAATGGTCGATAGTATTACCAAAAGAATTCGTAAAGATAAGTGGGAGCCCATCGTCTCGATTAATGAAGATAACGAAAAAGTGCGAATATTCATAAAAATGACAGATGAAAAAATCGACGGGCTTGTCGTAATGGCTATTGATAACTCAAGAGAGTCTGGTGAAGCTGTGTTTGTAAATATCGTCGGTGAAATTGACCCTGCGAATATAGCCACCGTTACCAAATCGTTGAATATCAAATACGGAGACCAAAAATGAAAACCTTTGCCGTAGTTGTGATAGTGCTCATAACGATAGTCGGGGGAAGTTACGTATTAGCTACCACCGGTGCAAGCGAAAAAAGTGGATATGCTGAAGTTAACTTTGAAGGTGTCTCTGGTCTTAGTAACAAGCTAAGTCTTGATGTGGGGCCACTGGGTGTCATGCCAATTAAGTGGGCGCTGGGACTGTCTGAGCAGAAAGAGTTCGATGTATTAAAAGATGTCGATGGTGTACAGCTTAAAATATACGAAGTGGACGGTGACGTAGACGAAATATTAAGCTCAGTCGATCACAACTTTAAAGCCTTGAAGTCGCAAGGGTGGGAAACGGTTGTGTCGATAAACGAAGAGCGCGAAAAAGTCCGCTTGCTCACCAGTACGGTTGGTAACACTATTCAAGGAGCAACGTTATTTGTATTAAATGAAAACGAAGCCATATTTTTGAACGTACTTGGCCGTATTGCCGAAGCGCAATTATCTCAATTAATGGAAATGCAGAATCAAAAGTAAAGGGCTTGTGCGAATTAGTGATAAACACTGGCGCAGAAAGGTTTGCTCCCTGTAGGTCGGGCTTCAGCCCGACAATCTCTGCGCTTTTTGAGATTCACATTTTAGTGTCGAAACCCTAAATGTTTTTCAATTCTTCCCTAATTCTGCTTGAGCTTCCGCTTATATGCTTTATTCATGGACAGTCGGCCTGAAGGCCGACCTACACGAGTGAATACATAGGTGGTTCCTGTAGGTCGGGCTTCAGCCCGACAATATCAGCTTTAGCGGTATTCTTAAGCCGTAACAGTATTTCTAAATATGGTGGACCGATTACTCTTCGCCGTCGTCCATGCTTTGCAAGGTTTGACCAAGCCACTCTAGATTATCCTTAGCAAACTGTGTATCGGCAGTTGAGCTTTTTTCGCTTGAGGCTAACATCGTTTGCATTTTTAAAATATTATCTTCGATTTGTTTAAGGTATTGATCTGAAAGGCCTTGATCTTTCATGTTTTTTAGTTGAGCTTCCATTGCCGTGACGGCATCATTTAACTGCATGCCCGATACACTCGCTTGAGCTTTCATGGTAGCGTTCATTGTGCGTACCACAATATCGAACATGCCTTCAATAGATTTAAATCCATGTTTCTTCGCTATGGATAGTACGGTTGTATACGAGCCGTTAGCTTTCATGTGTTCGATAGATTTTTGTATGCCGTTGTCACTTAAAAAATCCTCATCATTTTCTTCTGGCGTTTTCCAGTTAGAATTTTCGTCGAAGATTTTTTCCATCGCCGTTGCCGCAGAAAAGGCAGAGGTGATTTTTTCACGACTTAGTGGCGTGTCGTCGGCTATGGCTAGACTTGGTAGCGTCACAAGTGCAGTGAAGAATATTATGATGAACCTTGAAAGTGTTTTGCTGAGGTTTGTACGCATGACTTTTACTACCTTATTTTCTTGGCTGCTAAATTGCTAGATTGCTAGATTGCTAGATTGCTAGATTGCTAGATTGCTAGATTGCTAGATTGCTAGATTGCTAGATTGCTAGATTGCTAGATTGAATGAGTGAAAGTGAAAATAAAAGTGAGAGTAGTTGGACGAGTGTATTTAATCGAATAAGCTTGAAGGACTACACTAGACCCTGTGACAAGTAAATCACAGGGTCTATTAGCTTCCATTGTCTGTTCTTTAAGCCTTTCCTTAGGCCCCTATTAACTCTTGATTCACCTGTAGAATTTATTCTACAGGAATAAGAGTTATTTCTACGCGGCGGTTTGTTTGCTTACCTTCCTGGTTCGCATTACTGGCAATAGGTTGATCTTCACCAAAGCCAACGGTTTCGATTCGAACCGCGTCAACTTTTTGATTGCGTAAATAGTTACTTACGGCATTTGCGCGTTGAACGCTCAAATCCTGATTGTAGGTATGTGATCCGTCACTATCAGTGTGCCCAGCAACAACAACTAAGGTTTTCTTGAACTCCTCAATAACCAAAGCGACAGAATTTAGAACAGGGTAAAAACTGTCAGAGACTGTACTGCGACCTGTACCGAAGGTGATATTGCCCGGCATAATTAAATTAATGTTATTGCCAACACGCTCCACACTCACGCCGCTACCACGTAATTGCTTACGAAGTTTTGATTCTTGTGCGTCCATGTAATAACCGGCGCCACCACCGATAACCGCACCGCCAGTTGCTGCGGCTAAAATGCGTCGATTACGACGCTCGCTATCTTCATCTTTGTTGTCGATGTAGGCAATAACGGCTGCTACGCTGGCACCAATGCCTGCGCCAATAGCGGTCTTAGAAGTTTTTTGATCTCCAGTGTAAGGGTCGAAGGTGGTACAGGCACTTAAGGTGCCAAGTAAGGCAACAGTAATAGCGATTTTTTTCATGGTTAATCCTAAAGGGTATGATATGTAAATGGGTGTTTACTGGACCATATAGCATGTAGCGATATGTCATCTAATAGTCAGTAATAATTTGCATGTATTAGCTGGCAAGTAACAGTTGGCTGGATTATAGCGCATCAAAGCTGAAACTTAGATGAATAAACGCATAAAATCAGGGAAAAACATTAGTTGCTTAGGCATAGTGAATAGCGAATTGTTTGTCATGTGATTTGGTCGCCATAATTGATCATAAAGCGGCCCGTTAAAATCCTTAAACCCGCGTTAATGTTATAAAAAACAACCCGCAGGTGAACCCAATGGCCAGTATTAAATTATTCGTATTCATTTTAATGTGCACTGTAGGCTCTGCTCCCGCATGGTCGCTGTCAGCACTAAATGATCGAGACCCTTCAGCGAATATAGAAATTTGCTTTGTCTTGGATACAACCGGGTCGATGTCGGGTTTGATTGAGGGCGCAAAAGATACGATCTGGTCGATTGCGAATAATATCGTCAGCCTGCAACCACTACCCAATGTTAAGTTTTGTCTAATAGCGTTTCGTGATCGTGGCGACAAATACGTTACACGGGTGAGTGATCTTAATAGTGATATTGACAGCATTTACAGCGAACTCAAACGCTATAAAGCGCAGGGCGGCGGTGATACACCCGAGTCGGTCAATCAGGCTTTAGGTGAAGCCATACAATCTATATCGTGGTCGCAAAACCCGAAAGATATTCGCATTATTTATTTGGTTGGTGACGCGCCACCGCACATGGACTACGAAGAGCGCCAGTATCCAGATTTATCGCTCGACGCTAAAGAAAAAGATATTGTAATTAACACACTGCAGTGCGGATCAATGTCTGCGACAACGCCGGTTTGGCAGCATATTGCACGTGCAACACAGGGCTTTTATAGTAAGTTACAGCAGAGTGGAAATGTAAAAGTCGTCACCACACCAATGGACCAAGACTTTTACGCACTGAATAAAAAGATCGGAGAAACTTTATTGCCGTATGGCAGTTCGCAGGACCGAAAAGCGATTGTCGAGCAGCAGCAAAAAACGCAAAACGAAAAACAATCGGTTGTGGCCGATAGATTAAGCTATAACGCAAAAACCCAACGTCTAAAGCAGGGGCGCGGGGACTTGCTCGATGACATAGATGCGGGCTTAGTGAATTTGCAGGCCCTAGATGATTCCCAGTTACCGCCAGATTTGCGCGGTTTAAGCGTGGCAGACAAAAACACGGTATTGGCAAAAATGCGCCACAAGCGAAGTGTTTATCAAGATACGATAAATGCGCTCGATATAGAGAGACGAAATTTTATTCGTGAAAAGACCAATGCGTCTAGCGCCTCGTTTGATCGTGAAGTACTCAAGGGTATCCAAGATTTAGCTAAGCGCAAAGGATTGGATTTACGTTAGCGTGTCAGGATCTATTTGCGGGCTGCTTGGTGTGCGCACGTCAATGTATTGCACGGCGTGACGTTTTTTCGTTCGTTAAAGCGTTTGATGTATAGTCTTTTTGAATCGTAGCTTCTGGAATCGTAGCTTCTAGATTCAGGTCTTCCTAGTTAATAGGTTTTTAATTCACGATACAGAGATGCTGTTCTTTCTGAGCAGAGCGTTTTATGTTGTCCGTGGCGGGTTTTAAATTAGAGTGGAGGCATACTGTTCATCCTGAACGTGGTCGCTCTATGCCGTCTATCGGACATTCAAATTCATAGCAGAGGCCATACAGTTCATTCTGAACCCCCTGTGTCAGGATAGTTGTCGCTCTTTGCCATTCATGGCGCATTTCACATTAGAGCGGGGACACGCGGTTCGTCCTGCTCCTCTGTGTCAGGATAGTTGTCGCTCTTTGTCATCTATGGCGCAATTCACATTAGAACGGAGACATACGGTTCGTCCTGAACGTCGTCGCTCTTTGCCATCCATGGCAGCGCGACATACGGTTCGTCCTGAACGTAAAAAGGGCACCGAAGTGCCCTTTAGGAGGTCAAACTAGCAAAGGCTGTTTAGCCTTCAAGCAGATCTTTCGCCGTGTTTACGACGTTATCAACTGTAAAACCGAAGTGCTCGAGTAATACGCCGCCAGGAGCGGATTCGCCGAATGTGGTCATGCCGATTGTGCGACCATCAAACCCTACATACTTCGCCCAGTAGTCAGCGTGCGCCGCTTCAATAGCGATTCGTGAGCTCACATCCGAAGGCAGTACAGATTGCTTGTAGGCTTCGTCTTGTGCGTCAAAGATGTTGGTGCTTGGCATAGATACAACACGTACTTTCGTACCCGCTTCACTTAATACTTTAGCGGCATCAACAGCAAGGCCAACTTCAGAACCGGTAGCAATTAAAATTAGCTCGGGCGTGCCTGCACATTCAGCCAAGGTGTAAGCACCTTTATCGATGTTAGCAACTTGCTCGGCATTACGCGCTTGTGCCGGTAAGCCTTGGCGGCTAAAGATAAGTGAACTTGGTCCGTCTTTACGTTGGATAGCACTCTTCCATGCTACAGCTGTTTCGGCTGCATCGGCAGGGCGCCATACGTGCATGTTCGGCGTCATACGTAGGTGCGGAATGTTTTCAATGGGTTGGTGCGTTGGTCCGTCTTCGCCTTGGCCAATCGAATCGTGCGTATAAACGAAAATACTTTGCACGCCCATTAATGCCGCCATACGTACCGCGTTAGCCGCGTACTGTTGGAACATTAAGAAAGTAGCGCCGTAGTTGATGAAACCGCCGTGCAGGGCGATACCATTCATGATGGCACTCATACCAAATTCGCGTACACCGTAATAGATGTAGTTACCGGCCGCATCGTCTTGCAATCCTTTCGAATTACTCCAAAGCGTAAGGTTAGAGCCGGCAAGGTCAGCTGAGCCGCCTACTAGTTCGGGCAGTAACGCCGCAAAGGTTTCAATCGAGTTTTGCGAGGCTTTACGTGAGGCAATGTTCTCGCCCTTGTCTTGGCATTCTTGAATGTACGCCTGGGCTTTTTCTTCGAAATCGGCCGGTAAGTCACCTTTAATAACACGGCGGTCATATTCAGCGGCAAGTTCTGGGAAAGCCGCTTGATAGGCTTCGAACTTAGTATTCCAGTCAGACTCGTTGCTCGCGCCTTTTTCTTTAGCATCCCAACCGGCATAAACGTCTTCTGGGATAACAAATGGTTCGTGCGTCCAACCTAAAAATTCGCGTGTCGCTTGTATTTCAGCATCGCCTAAAGGTGCACCGTGACAATTGTGGGTGCCACCTTTGTTGGGTGAACCAAAGCCAATCGTAGTGCGACAACAAATAATAGTGGGTTTGTCGCTTTCCGCTTGGGCGGCATCAACGGCGGCTTTTAGCGCGACAGGGTCGTGACCATCTACCGCAGGAACAACGTGCCAGCCGTAAGACTCGAAACGTTTTGGGGTGTCATCGGTAAACCAGCCTTCTACATTACCATCAATAGAAATGCCGTTGTCGTCGTAAAATACAACCAACTTACCAAGGTTTAAGGTTCCCGCTAATGAGCACGCTTCATGCGAAATACCTTCCATCAAACAACCATCGCCTACAAAGCAGTACGTTGTGTGATCGACAACTTTGTGACCGTCGCGGTTAAATTGTGCGGCAAGTGTCTTTTCAGCAATCGCCATACCCACGGCATTTGCAATACCGCCGCCTAGTGGGCCAGTGGTTGTTTCAACGCCTGGCGTGTAGCCATACTCGGGGTGACCGGGTGTTTTTGAGTGCATTTGGCGGAATTGCTTAAGCTCTTCAATCGGTAGCTCGTAGCCACTTAGGTGAAGCAGCGAATAGATAAGCATGGAGCCATGACCATTCGACAAAACAAAACGGTCACGATCAGACCAGTTTGGGTTTTGTGGATTGTGCTTTAAAAAGTCGTTCCAAAGGACTTCGGCGATATCGGCCATGCCCATAGGTGCGCCTGGGTGTCCGCTATTCGCCTTCTGTACGGCGTCCATGCTTAGTGCACGGATGGCATTGGCGAGTTCTCTACGCGTCGGCATATCGGTAGCTCCTTATTATATTGGTCAGTTAATGAAATACGTTAATGAAATAAATAGCGTTCAAAATCGAGTAATAATCGAAGATGTAAAGATTAGAAAGCGCGCTATTCTCCCTGCTTAAGGCGTCCGCGACAAGCCTTAATACGGAATAAATCCAAGGTGCTTATTGATGAGGGGGCATAAAAAAAGCATATCTATATCAAAATATTTTGATATAGATATCAATCACTGCTAAGCTTCGCCCTTATGGCAAATCGTAAATCATCAAAAGCTCCTGCAAAAACCACAAAATCACGTGTTGTTGATGCACAAACAAATGATCTAACCGCCCTATTAAAAGCGGGTGGTGATCCTCTGCGCCTCGAAATACTGTGTGTCTTGGCGCGTGACTCATTTGGTGTATTAGAGTTAGTTCAGCTTTTCGAGGCAAAGCAGTCGGGTATGAGCCATCACCTTAAAGTCTTGGCAAAAGTCGGTTTGGTCATAACACGTCGCGAAGGTAATACGATTTTTTACCGGCGCTCACTCGAAAGCCTACCAGCTTCCTTCGAGCAACTGCGCACCACTATTTATGCTGCAGCCGATCAACTACTGCTTAGCCCTAGCGTAGTAACACAGCGCGCTTTGGTCTATCAGCAGCGCGCAAGCAATAGCCAAGAATTCTTCTTAGTTAATTCAGAATCCTTTAAAGAGCAGCAAGAGCTAATCGCAAGCTTCGACAGTTACGGCCCGCAAGTCGCCGAACTTATCGATGCACACCCGCCCGCCGAAAGCTTGTTGGCTTTAGAAGTAGGGCCCGGTACCGGCGAGTTCTTACCGGAGTTAAATCGGCGTTTTAAGCGTGTCGTTGCACTTGATAGCAGCAAAGAGATGCTGGCTCAATCCCGTGTTTTTGGCGTGAATAACGGTTTAGAAAAGATTGTGTATATTCATGCAGACACCACCTACTGTGCCGGCATGACCAATAAGCTCGACTGCATTGTGATTAACATGGTCTTGCACCACACCCCGTCACCCGGACAAATTTTTGCCGATGTCGCTAAAGGGCTAAAGCCCGGCGGCATTTTATTGGTCTGTGATTTAAGCGCGCACGATCAAGATTGGGTGCGCGAAGCTTGCGGCGACCAATGGTTGGGCTTCGAGCCAAGCGACCTAGCGGCCTGGGCCAGTGATAATGCCTTGAGCACATCGCACAACAGTTTTTTTGCCCTTCGCAATGGCTTTCAAATCCAAATTCATCAATTTACTAAACCGCTGATTACTAAACCGCTGAATAACTCGTAACGAAATATTCTAACGTTAGAAATTATTAGAGTGACTATTTAGAGTGACTATTTAGAGAGACTACTAGAGAGAGTACAACTATGTCTGATTACAAAGTATTTACATCCGAGTCGGTATCAGAAGGTCATCCAGATAAAATGGCCGATCAGATTTCTGATGCCATTCTTGATGCCATGTTGAAAGACGATCCCAACTCACGCGTTGCCGTAGAAACCATGGTGAAAACCGGAATGGTTGTTGTCGCCGGTGAAGTGCGGACCTCTACCTATGTTGATCTAGAAGACCTGATTCGTAACGTGATTTTAGACATTGGTTACGACTCTTCTGACGTGGGTTTTGACGGTGTCTCATGCGCTGTATTGAATGCTATTGGTAAGCAGAGTGCTGATATTGCCATGGGCGTTGACGAAGCTAACGCTAAAGACCTTGGCGCGGGTGACCAAGGCTTAATGTTTGGTTATGCGACCAACGAAACTGACGTACTTATGCCAGCGCCGATTTTTTATTCGCATCGCCTTGTCGAAAAACAAGCCGAGCTACGTAAAAATGGAACCCACGCATGGTCGCGCCCTGATGCGAAAAGCCAAGTAACCTTACGTTACGAAAATGGTAAGCCTGTCGCGGTTGATGCCGTAGTACTTTCAACACAGCATTCACCCGATGTAAGCCAAGCGGAAATCAAAGAAGCCGTTATGGAAGAAATCATCAAGCCTGTATTGCCATCTGAATGGCTGCACGCGGGTACTGAATTCCACATCAACCCAACTGGCCAGTTTATTATTGGTGGCCCAGTGGGCGATTGCGGTTTAACGGGTCGTAAAATTATTGTTGATACCTACGGCGGCATGGCACGTCATGGTGGTGGCGCATTCTCGGGTAAAGATCCATCGAAAGTGGATCGTTCAGCGGCTTATGCTGGCCGATACGTGGCGAAAAATATTGTTGCCGCTGGACTTGCCGATCGTTGTGAAATCCAAGTGTCTTACGCTATTGGTGTGGCCGAGCCGACCTCTATCGCCGTGAATACTTTTGGTACTGGAAAAATTTCGGATGATAAAATTGTTGAGCTTGTACGCGAACACTTCGATTTACGCCCACGCGGCTTAATCGAAATGTTGGATCTAAAGCGCCCAATTTATCGAGCGACAGCGGCTTACGGTCATTTTGGTCGTGAAGAGCCGAACTTTACCTGGGAAAAAACCGATAAAGCCGAAGCCCTAAAAGCTGCGCTTTAAACCGTTATTTATCGCGGCGTTCATCGTTCAAGAAGCGTTGCGATAGTTGAAATGATTTCATTTCAATAATTTAAGTAATTTAATTCAAACCATCTACTATTCGCTTTGGCATTGGGCCAAAGCGACGCAGGAGCCAATTATGAGCACAGCCATTACCGCCGCAAACAATTTTAGTGATTTTAAAGTTGCCGCAAAAACTCAAGAAGCTTTCGACGCCGATGCACTTTGGGGTCGTAAAGAAATTGAAATCGCCGAAGGCGAAATGCCAGCACTTATGGCATTGCGTACGCGCTACCAAGCCGAGCAACCACTTGCCGGTGCAAAAATCATGGGTTGTATTCACATGACCATTCAAACGGCCGTGTTAATCGAAACACTTGTCGCTTTAGGCGCAGACGTTCGTTGGTCTTCATGTAATATTTTCTCAACACAAGATCACGCCGCAGCCGCTGTTGCCCAAGCCGGTGTTCCCGTGTTCGCATGGAAAGGCGAAACAGACGAAGAATTTTGGTGGTGTATCGAACAAACTATTCTTAGTGGTGGTGATGTTTGGGATGCCAACATGATCTTGGATGATGGCGGTGACTTAACGCAAATCGCTCACGAAAAATACCCAAGTTTGCTCGACAACATTCACGGCATCAGTGAAGAGACCACTACAGGTGTTCACCGTTTGTTGGAAATGATCGAAAAAGGCGAACTAAAAGTTCCAGCCATCAATGTAAACGATGCTGTAACCAAATCGAAAAATGACAACAAATACGGTTGTCGTCACAGCTTGAACGACGCCATTAAGCGCGGTACAGATCACTTGCTTAGCGGTAAGAAAGCGCTTGTTATTGGTTATGGCGACGTAGGCAAAGGTTCAGCCGCGTCACTTCGCCAAGAAGGCATGATTGTGCGTGTATCTGAAATCGATCCTATCTGTGCTATGCAAGCGTGTATGGACGGCTTTGAAGTTGTATCGCCGTACAATAAAGGCATTAACACCGGCGAAGTAGCCGACATTAATACCACCTTATTATTGAGTAC
Source organism: Flavobacteriales bacterium (assembly GCA_047638775.1). Taxonomy (GTDB): domain Bacteria; phylum Pseudomonadota; class Gammaproteobacteria; order Pseudomonadales; family Cellvibrionaceae; genus Agaribacterium. The sequence continues at coordinate 4,611 of JBLIMQ010000094.1, read as the reverse complement.
CGACCTTGTTGTTACCACTACCGGTAATATTAACGTCTGTGATGCGGCCATGCTGCAAAGCCTAAAGAAAGCGGCCGTAGTCTGTAACATTGGTCACTTCGATAATGAAATTGATACGGCGTTCATGCGTGACAACTGGGAATGGGACGAAGTTAAGCCTCAGGTTCATAAAATATATCGCAACAAAGAAACCAATGATCACCTAATATTATTGTCAGAAGGCCGATTGGTTAACCTAGGTAACGGTACGGGTCATCCTTCACGTATTATGGACGGATCATTTGCTAACCAAGTACTTGCACAAATGTATTTGTTCGAGAAAAAGTTCGCGGCTTTACCAGCGGCTGATAAAGCGGCAAACCTTTACGTTAAAATTCTACCTAAGAAGCTTGATGAAGAAGTTGCACTAGCCATGGTAGAAGGTTTTGACGGTGTTATTACCAAGCTTAACGAACGCCAAGCGGCCTACATTAACGTAGACGTAGATGGCCCTTACAAGCCTGAGTCTTACAAGTACTAGATAGTACGCGTAGAAGAGCTAAATCATAGCCGCCATTGATTGGCGGCTAACTCGAATTGCGTTTTTCATAGACGGAAGCTGTGCTACTTATTGTGGATAGTTAATGTACATAGTTGCTGTACATGGTTGCTGTACATAGATAAGTTCTGTAGATAGATAGTTTCTCTACATAGATAGTTTTTCTACATGGATAGTTTCTGTAGCTAGACCCCTAACGTAGGTAGATACTTACGCTAGGAACTTACTATAGCTAAGGGCTATAAACGGTAGCTGTAAAAAGCTACGGTGAAAATCGACTGTTAAACGCACGGCGTATTTGAGTATAAATAGAATGGACAAAACAATGACAAGCCCTGAAACTTCTCCCCGTTTAAGTTTTGAGTTTTTCCCCGCTAAAACCGACCTTGGTCGCGAAAAGCTCGTAAAAACTCGTAAAGAACTCAATGCATTAGGCCCAGACTTCTTTTCCGTAACCTACGGTGCAGGCGGCTCTACTCGTGACAATACCAAAGGTATCGTTACCGAGATGCGTAAAGAAGGTCTTAGTGTTGCGCCACACCTAAGTTTTGGTGGTGCAGATCAAGCAAGCATGATCGAGCTTATTCAAGAATACAAAGACGCTGGCGTTGATCGTATCGTTGCCTTACGTGGCGACATGCCATCAGGCGTAGGCGGCGCGATGAATCTGGTTTATGCAAACGAGCTCGTAGCGTTTATACGCGAACACTTTGGTGCGCACTTTCACCTAGAAGTGGCCGCCTACCCAGAAGTGCACCCGCAAGCTGATTCTTACGATGACGACGTTCGTTACCTAAAAGGCAAGTTTGATGCCGGCGCTAGTAGTGCTATCACCCAGTACTTCTATAACCCGGATGCCTACTTGTACTTTATGGATCACTGCGCACGTGCCGGTATAGAAAAGCTTATATACCCCGGTGTAATGCCCATCGTTAACTTTAAAAACCTTTGCCGGTTTAGTGATGCCTGCGGTGCCGAAATTCCACGTTGGATTCGCAAACGTATAGACGCATTTGGCGACGATCAAGCCAGTATTACCGCCTTTGGTATTGATTTGGTTTCTGAACTTGCCGAAACATTGCTTGAAAACGGCGCACCAGGGATTCATTTTTATACCATGAATCAGGTTGAGCCTATCCGTACAATTGTTAAAAACCTAGGCTTAGATGTAACCACGGCTTAGTCATAGTCATAGTCATAGTCATGGACTTAGCCTTAGTTTGAGCGGCCGTTAGAACAGCCGTTAGATCAAACCAGCTCTAAGCGATTCAACAATAAGCCGTATTCCCGCGAAAGCGGGAATCTGGTTTACTATCCTCCCTCTATATATAAACCGCTAATAAAACCAAGGCCCTAATACAAAGCTGCACGCCAGTAAAAGCTGCACCTTAATCACAATTGCTTCGCATTAATCTCAATAGCCTCGCCCGAGCTTTAAATATCCGGCCAAGAACTCAGAGCCTAGAGGGTATAATGGTGAAACAGCGTCCAGCACTATAGCCAAACCGACAGCACTATATCGAGTAAAACCCTATGCGTATTCCCCGTATTTATACCGAGCAAGACTTACACGAAGGCCTTGAATTCGATCTAGACGACGCGCCGTCGAATCATATTGTAAAAGTTCTGCGAATGGATGCCGGTCGCGAGTTGATTCTATTTAATGGTAAAGGTGGGCAATACGCCGCCACGATAGCGGCGACAACAAAAAAGATTGCAACGATCGTCGTTGGAACATTTACAAACGACAATCGTGAGTCGCCTTTATTAAGCCACCTAGCCGTTGGTATAAGTCGTGGCGACCGCTTCGATTATGTCTTGCAGAAAGCCTGTGAACTTGGCGTAACAGAAATTACACCGCTATTTACCAAGCGTTGCGAAGTGAAATTAAACGCTGAACGACTACAAAAGCGTGTCGCCGCGTGGCAAAAAATATTGATCTCCGCCTGTGAGCAATGCAATAGAAATACACTGCCCGTATTGCATGCGCCCGCAACGCTCATCAATTTTTTGCCAACATGTACCAGCGAACTTAAATTAGTACTTCATCATCGCGCGGCCAAAACGCTGAGCGAACTTTCACGCCCCGCATCGAGCGCAATACTTATCGGCCCAGAAGGCGGCTTAGCGCAAGAAGAAATCGAAGCAGCGCAAGAGCACGGTTTCCAAGCCTTGGTTCTAGGGCCACGTGTTATGCGCACCGAAACAGCGCCGATTGTGGCGCTGGGGAATATGCAAATGTTGTGGGGGGATTTTTAAATACGCGTAAAAATATGTTTAGGTGGGCTTTGCGGGTATTCGCTATAGCAATACATTGCGCCGCTAGTAATACCCCCTAAAAGTTTTGCAAGCCGATAGCTACTGCGAGGCTAGATGTTTCTTTATGGCCTGTTTTGCTTGCGCCAATCGATTGCTCGCATGCAGGACCGTACCATTCGCGTGAATGAGTACAAAACCAGGCGTACCACGCAGGCCGTATCGTCCTAAAAATGAGCGGTTTGGGTTACTAATAGATTGATACGTTAAATCCCTAACATCTTGCACGTGCAGGCCGTCGGCAGGGTCCTTATTGATATTCACACCAATAAACTGCACACCCTTAGTGGCCTTATGTAAGGCTTTTAGCTCGGGTATTTCGGCGCGACAGGTAGGGCACCAAGAAGCCCAAATAATGAGTAGCGTTGCTTGCTCGGGCGCGTCTAGATTTACATTAAGCGTTTTATTGTCGATGGTTGTATAAGGTGTAGAGTGTGCCGTCGACGAAAAAATGAAAATGCCCGCCGCAAAAAAGATAGAAAGGCAAAGGGCAATGCCAATGCTTATTTGACGCTTCATGCTGTATAGATCCTATTGGGATTAGAAAAACTTCTGTTGTAGCTAATGTTGTTGTAGCTTATGTCGTAACTTATGTGTCGTAATACCGCGCATTTTATAACATTTAAGCGGAATAGGGTGTGTTAAAGACGGTGTTTTTGGGGTTTTGCATGCCTTATGTAAGTGACGTTTCCACACGTGCCTGTATTTACTAAAATTCAAACAACTCTTTAACTTCAACATTAATCACTTTTGCAATTTTCTCCAAATTGTCAAATTTCGGCCCAAATATCCCTCTTTCTATATTGCTAATAGATTCAATGGTTAAGCCTGTACTTTCGGCTAGGGCTTCTTGAGTTAAGTCGGCTTGCTTGCGAAGAATTCGCAGTCTACGGCCAAATTGGGTTTTAAGGTCTGACATAAGCTATTTCTCATAAATGTAGAATAGCTACAATATTGAAGTTGTACTTCAATATTAACGAAGTTAAACTTCGTATTATGGATTAAATGGAGAGGTTGCTATGAATGGGTCAAAATCTAACGTTGTGTTACAAAAAGCTGAATTAATTGAACTTTACGATGATTTCGTAGAGTTCAATGATTACTGTTCGTTTTTATGTGATGCGATACCCAGTTTATTTAGTGAGGTCACGGACGGTGAGCCAGGTACTCATACAGTTATGGGCTTAAGGCGGCAGTGTAGTGACCTTAAAGAGCGGGCCGAAACGTTAGGGTGTGCATTGAATGGCTTACTTCAATAGTTGAAAGCTATGGAGGGAAAACAATTATGAGTGATGATATAAATATCAAAAGAATAAAAGGAGATAAAACCGATGGGAAAACGGATTACAGATCGCCTAAAAAGCATGACAGAGAAAGAAGTCGAGCAAAATGCAGAAGATGATCCTGATGCACCTCTTCTTACTGAGGACGATTTAAAGAAATTTAAAAGGGTGGATACTAATGGAAAATAAAGTACTTAAACAACACATTAAAGGGAAAAACACACGGGTAAAACTAATTGGAATAAGGTTTCAGCAAATTCAAACAAGCCTATTACGGATGAAGAAAACCCTGATTTGGTTGGTAAAAAACAATTTCGCAAGGTGGAGAGAAAAAGCTAACAAGCCATTCATCGTGCCGAGATAAATCCGAAGTCTTGGAATGAATTTTATATAAATTCGGAAATTGATTAATGTTACCCAGTGGGTGAGAAGAAATTTCAAATCCCACCAAACTAAAGCTTAGCTAGCAGGTTA
>JBLIMQ010000093.1:0-18286 GCA_047638775.1 Flavobacteriales bacterium | reverse complement strand
AATGGACAATGCCAATAAGGAATTGGAAACCGGCACTGAATCGCTTTATGATTGAGTTTGAGGAGCAGTTAGCTCCTCATATCTAAAAAGGGCAGTTACACAGTTTGATTTACAGGCTCAGATATGATTAAAGAATATATTAGAAATCAGGAAAAAAACGATACTCATCGCGATCAATTAAATCTTAATGTTTAATTGTTTGCGCCTCGGGGCTTACTTGAGCACTTTTAGGGCGTAACCCAATTAGCCTCCGGTTCTGCGGAGGTAAGTTAACTTTGTCTGTTCCAATTGAAAGCGAGCCTCAGCTTTCGTTGGTGGCGGGCCTTCATTGTGAGGTTGAGGTCGATCAACGTTAACTAGAGCTATTTAATGTTGAATAGCATCTTGTCGCCAAAATAATCCTTCTTGTCTTTTCCTGTCTACTACCTTAAATAATACTAACGTTGGCACTTAAGTTCTGTTGCTCTCAAGTGCTTAAGAAGCCTAACACTCGTGGGTATAGCAACTATACTTGAGTAACGTTTTAAGACTTTTGGCGAGCTGTTCTATTACTCATATTAAGCCTGTGAACTCCATTGGTGTGGCTATTTCCCTTCTAATTAGGTGTTTATTGCCGCTTTTCGCGGTGAATGCCGTGTGGGCCGTTGACGGTGATAGCACCGCGTTTGCAATTCCTGCGTCAACGTTGAGATCTATAGAAGACGATTACGGTCAGCTCGCTAAAGATAGAGTGGTTGCATGGTCGTCTTTAGTTAATTTAAACCTGAAGCCTAAAGCCAATGGCCAAAACGCCGGCCGTGTCGAGAATGGCCTTCAACACGACAAGCCCCAAAGTGACGCCTCAAATAATAACGCCCCGCAAAATGACATCCCGAAAAATCAAAAGCCTAGCTATTTCCAAGTTTTGAGTGAAACGAATACCTTCTTTAATCAAGTTGAATGGCTGAATGATTCAGTGCACTGGGGTGTCGAGGACTATTGGGCTACGCCCTTAGAAACCCTTGCCAGTAATGGTGGTGATTGTGAAGATTACTCAGTGGGTAAATACTTCTCTTTGATATATTCGAATATACCCAACGAAAAGTTACGAATAACCTATGTCAAAGCCGTGGACTACAATCAGGCTCATATGGTGTTGGCGTATTACGCAAAACCCGGTTCAGAGCCACTCATATTGGACAATATCAATAAAACGGTACTTCCGGCTTCGCGCCGCCCAGACTTGATCCCGGTGTATAGCTTTAATGCCGAAGATTTATGGCTCGCGTCAAAAAAAGACAAAAAATACTCGGGTGCAAGCCAAAAAAGCTTGCCGCAATGGCAGCAAGTGATAAATAAGATACGTAAGGAAATGACGGAATTGTAACGATAGCATACTCAACGAAAGCGCTGAGCGCGCGAGTTGAGCATACGATCTGAGGATATGAGCCGAGCACGCGGGCTAAAAAGAAGAGCTGAACGCACGAGCTGAACGCAAGCGCTAAAAAGAAGAGCTGAATCTAATAATGGCAGACGTAAAAAAGACCACATAGAGTGGCCTTTTTCGAGTCTTTTTAGTGCTTACTTTGCTCTAAAACGTTTCTTTTTCTGCGGATGATGCGCGAGTTTCAGGATCATCATAATCACGAGCCGTATGACCCGTATAAAGCTGGCGCGGGCGTCCAATTTTCATGGTTTCTGTTAGCATTTCGTGCCAATGCGCAATCCAGCCAACCGTACGGCCAGTCGCAAAAATAACGGTAAACATATCGTTAGGAATGCCTATTGCTTTCATGATAATGCCCGAATAGAAATCGACATTTGGATAGAGTTTCTTGCTGACAAAGTAATCATCTTCCAGTGCGATTTGCTCTAGACGTTTTGCGATCTTAAGAAGCGGATCATTGTCGAGGCCAAGTTCAGTTAATACTTCGTCACAGGTTTTCTTCATGACTTTAGCGCGTGGATCGAAGTTTTTGTAAACTCGATGACCAAAGCCCATTAGGCGGAATGGATCATTTTTGTCTTTAGCCTTAGCGATATAAGTATCGATGTTGCTAACGTCGCCGATCTCTTCAAGCATTTTCAGAACAGCTTCGTTTGCGCCGCCGTGAGCGGGTCCCCAAAGTGTCGCAATGCCTGCCGCGATACATGCAAATGGGTTTGCGCCAGATGAGCCCGCTAAACGTACGGTTGACGTCGACGCGTTTTGTTCGTGATCGGCGTGTAATAAAAAGATTTTATCCATCGCACGTGCAAGTACAGGGTTGACCTTTGGATCGTCACATGGCGTACCAAACATCATATGTAAAAAGTTTTCTGAATAGCTTAGGCTGTTATCAGGGTACATAAATGGCTGGCCTTGCGAATGCTTGTAACACATTGCAGCAAGCGTCGGCATTTTAGCGATCAAACGGTGTGCAGAGACTATTCGGTGGCGAGAATCTGTAATATCGAGTGAATCATGGTAGAACGACGATAGCGCTCCTACGATTCCACACATCATGGCCATTGGGTGCGAGTCGTGATGAAATCCACGGAAGAAACGTGAAATTGATTCGTGAACCATCGTATGGTTGGTAATAATGCTTACAAATTCTTCGTATTCTTCTTTCGACGGTAATTCACCGTGAAGCAACATATAGCACGATTCAAGGTAATTAGACTTTTCGGCTAATTGCTCGATAGGGTAGCCGCGGTGTAAAAGAACACCTTTAGCGCCATCGATGAATGTGATTTTTGATTCACATGACGCAGTAGATACAAACCCCGGGTCATAAGTAAACAAACCATTCGCCGTCAACGAACTTATATCAACAACATCTGGGCCGAGGCTGCCAGAATAAATAGGGAGGGAAAGATCAATATCTGTGCCCTCGACGGTTAAGTTTGCTTTCTTATCTGTCATTATCGACTCCTGTAGGTATGTAATACACATTGCTCGTACGATGGGTTATTTCAAACGTATTATTTGAAGTATCGTAAAGCGTTATTTTGTAACTGTATTTGCAACTGAATTTTGTAAATGTGTCTTTAAACGGTATTCTTTGGGGTGAGTCATTTCAAGCATGACTCTGAACATTCCCCATTATAGTGAGATTCTACCCGATAGATGTACCCAAGATTGAGCCTAATTTAAAAAACCTTCTTATTTGGTTAATTAATGATCTTATATGGGCGTCATTGGTGCATTAACTTTCAATCTTTCCACGGTGGTGCGTTGTAAGTGAGTGCTTTCACGGAAAGTTACGTAAGTCCTTATGAATATTTGTAATTTAGGCGGTGCACCAATATAATTCCGCGCGTTTGTTAACGAAGATAAATCGAACGAATTACGCCATCTAACGTTTAGGTAAGCTTAATTCTAGACTGTAATTGCAATTAGGTTGTTTTTTGATCTTTTTGCTTGTTCAGTGTTTGTGCAAAAATTATTGATGCACTTCAAAAGGTAGGCCCTTTGTTAGGCGCATCATGCGTTTGGTGAAGTTTAGTTTTATTGGATTAAATTGCGTATATTGCGTTTAAGTAACTTAAATCAGAATTAGCAAGGTGTGATTCTATTGTGAATAAAAGACCCGTTAATTTAGACCTTTCTACCGTAAAGTTTAATATCACTGCATTGGCGTCGATAACGCATCGTGTAAGTGGCGTTGTGCTCTTAGGCGGTATCTTGATTCTATTGTGGATGTTGGGCTTGAGCTTAGAGTCTGAGCAAGGCTTTGCAGAGCTAAAAGAATACTTAGCTATGCCGCTCGTAAAAATCATAGTGTGGGCGATTCTAGCCGCGTTGGCATTTCACTTTGTAGCCGGTGTTCGGCATATGATTATGGATTTAGGTTTTGGTGAAAGTCTGTCAGTTGGTAAAGCAACCGCCACAATCACGTTTGTATCGTCTGGCGTATTAATTCTATTAGCAGGAGTTTGGGTATGGTAACTGCAGCGACTTCGTTCAGCCGTAATGGCGTGTCTGACTGGATCATTCAACGCTTTAGCGCCGTATTGCTTATGGCCTACACCGTTTTTATTGTCGGATATTTGATTTACAATCCCGACGTTACCTACGTCGAGTGGTCAGGCCTATTTTCAAATATTTGTGTGCGAATTTTCAGCTTTATCGTTTTGTTATCGATAGTTGCACACGGCTGGATTGGCTTGTGGGTCGTGCTTACGGATTATGCCACTGAGCGCATGATGGGCAAAATGGCTTTGCCAATCCGAATAATTGTTTTATCAGCATATGCCGTAATTAACCTCGTCTTCCTAATCTGGGGTGCTGAAATCTTGTGGGGGCTTAATTAATGTCAAATATACGAACAATCACCTTTGATGGAATTGTTATTGGCGGCGGTGGTGCTGGAATGCGTGCCGCATTGCAGTTGGCTCAATCGGGTCATAAAACAGCGGTAATTACCAAAGTATTCCCAACGCGTTCACATACAGTATCGGCTCAAGGTGGCATTACGTGCGCCATTGGTAGCTCAGATCCAAATGATGATTGGCGCTGGCACATGTACGATACCGTTAAAGGCTCTGATTACATCGGTGACCAAGACGCTATTGAATATATGTGTTCAGAAGGGCCAAAAGCCGTTTTTGAATTAGAGCACATGGGCTTGCCGTTCTCGCGTACCGAAGAAGGGCGTATTTATCAGCGTCCTTTTGGTGGTCAATCAAAAGATTTTGGTCGTGGTGGCCAGGCCGCACGTACCTGTGCCGCAGCTGACCGAACAGGGCATGCGTTATTGCATACCTTGTATCAAGGCAATATGAAAAATAACACCGTTTTCTTAAACGAGTGGTTTGCTGTTGATTTGGTGAAAAACCAAGCTGGCGCTGTCGTTGGTGTTATCGCTATTAACATGGAAGACGGCGAAACTGTCTACATAAAATCAAAAGCGACCGTTCTTGCAACGGGCGGTGCGGGTAGAATTTTTGCCTCTACAACGAATGCTCACATTAATACCGGCGACGGCGTTGGTATGGCATTGCGTGCAGGCTTCCCAGTACAAGATATTGAAATGTGGCAATTCCATCCGACCGGTATTCACGGCGCTGGTGTACTTGTTACAGAAGGTTGTCGTGGTGAAGGCGGTTATCTTGTCAATAAAGATGGCGAACGCTTTATGGAGCGATATGCGCCTAACGCCAAAGATCTTGCCGGGCGCGATGTTGTTGCTCGTTCAATAGTCTTAGAAATTCTAGAGGGGCGTGGCTGCGGTGAAAATGGCGACCATGTGCACCTTAAATTAGATCACCTAGGTGCCGACACGCTTAACTCTCGCTTGCCGGGTATCTTAGAGTTGTCGCGTACATTTGCACATGCCGACCCAATTAAAGAGCCGATACCGGTAGTACCGACGTGTCACTACATGATGGGTGGTATTCCAACGAATGTTAATGGTCAAGTACTAACGCAAGATGCTGACGGTAACGATAAAATTGTTGATGGTTTTTATGCCTGCGGTGAAGTTGCGTGTGTATCTGTGCATGGTGCAAACCGTCTTGGTGGCAATTCCTTGCTCGATCTAGTTGTATTCGGTCGTGCATCGGGTATGTACATTGAGAAAAAACTTCGTGAAGGTGTTGATTTAGACGATGCGTCCGAAAGTGATTTTGAACGCGCTTTTGCGCGCTTAAATCGTTTGAACGAATCCACTACGGGTGAATCGGCCACGGTTGTACGCGAAGAGCTGCAAAACATTATGCAGAACCACTTTGGTGTTTTCCGTAAGGGCGAATTCATGAAAGAAGGGATCGAAAAGCTTAAAGCTTTGCGACCTCGCGTGGAAAACCTTGCGTTACAAGATAAGAGTAATGCGTTCAATACGGCACGTATCGAAGCTTTGGAAGTTCAAAACTTATTTGAAGTTGCCGAAGCGACAGCGATTGCTGCTGATGAACGTAAAGAGTCACGCGGCGCGCATGCGCGTGAAGATTTTCAAGAGCGTGATGATGAAAACTGGTTATGCCACTCGTTATATATGCCCGAAGATAAATCGGTGCGTAAGCGCGCAGTGAACTTTAAGCCTAAGACCGTTGATACTTTCGAACCACAAATCAGAACGTATTAACCGCATATGTTAACCATATATATTTACTATATATTAACCATATAAGACGGTTCAGAAAATAGATCTGGACGTGGTTCAGGAATTAGTTCAGGAATAGCCCAGTTAAATACCAGGAAATAGGCCGAATAATGTTGAAAGTCGAAATTTACCGATACAATCCGGAAACAGACAAAAAGCCCTATATGCAGACGTACGAAGTCGACACTCAAGGTAAAGACCTGATGGTGCTCGACGTTCTAGAAATCTTAAAAGGGCAAGATCCAACCCTGGCCTATCGCCGCTCCTGTCGTGAGGGTGTATGTGGTTCAGATGGAATGAATATTTCAGGTAAAAATGGCTTAGCGTGTATCATGCCATTGTCTGAATGTGTCAAAAAGAACAAGTTGGTTCTACGTCCGTTGCCAGGTTTACCTGTTATTCGTGACTTAGTGATCGATATGACACAATTTTACACGCAATACAGTAAGATTGAGCCCTACCTACAAAACGATACACCTGCGCCAGCTATTGAACGCTTGCAGTCACCTGAAGAGCGTGAAAAGCTCGATGGTTTGTATGAATGTATCTTATGTGCGTGTTGCTCAACGAGCTGCCCGTCATTTTGGTGGAACCCAGATAAATTTATCGGCCCAGCAGGCTTGTTGCAATCGTATCGCTTTATTGCCGATTCGCGTGACACGGCTACCGATGAACGCCTGTCAAAACTTGATGATCCATATAGCGTATTTCGCTGTCATGGTATTCAAATGTGTGTTGATGCGTGTCCAAAAGGGCTTAACCCTACAGAAGCGATTAGCAATATTCGTAACTTGATGCTTAAGCAAGCCCTATAGCCCCTAGTTATAGATGGGTTATGGCTGGGTATTCGCTAGCCACATAAACATATTCGTTTATCCCCGCGAGTGTGTTTTCCCGCATAATAGTGCTTTATGGGTGCTGTTAAGCGGAATTTAAGTAAAATTGGGTATTAATATCCGTCATAAGCGGAAAAATTATGAATCCAGACATACACTTGTTGTTACACACAGCACGTCTGGAATAACGAGCTTATACGCTCGATTAAATGGTGAAAAATACAATGCAACAAAGTTTGATGGAGCTTCTTTGGAGTACTTCCCACCTGTCCGGCGGAAACGCGGCCTATGTCGAGGAAGTCTACGAGGCTTACTTACGTGATCCAAACTCTGTAGAAGATGGCTGGCGCAGTTATTTTGATAAACTACCTCGTGTCGAGGGGTCGCACGGAACCGATGTTCCTCACTCCGAAATAATTGAATACTTCGAAGCACTTGGTCGTAGTAGGGCATGTCCTACTACGCGGCCTGGCGAAGGAAGTTCAAGTATTGGTCACGAGCGCAAACAGGTCGAAGTTGTTCAGTTGGTTAGTGCTTACCGGTTGAGCGGCCATTTGCGCGCAGACCTCGATCCTCTTGGCTTACAACAGAAAAAACCGACGCCTGATTTAGATCTAAGTTTTCATGGTCTTAATACCGCTGATGTCGATTCCGTATTCCAAACCGGTGATTTGTCTTTTGGTGTGAAGGAAGCCTCCTTGCGCGACATTATCGCGGGTTTAGAGCACACGTACTGTGGGCCAATCGGTTCCGAGGTCATGCATATCACCGACTACGACGAGCGTCGTTGGTTACTGCAGCGCCTAGAGAGCAGTCGTTCACAGCCTAAATTTGATAACGACACCAAGCTTAATATTCTTAAACGCATGACAGCGGCAGAAGGCCTAGAGCGTCACTTAGACAGTAAGTACCCCGGCACAAAGCGCTTCGGCCTAGAAGGTTCTGAAAGCCTTATCCCTATGCTCGATGCGATTATAAATCGTGCTGGAGAGTACGGTGCCAAAGAGATGGTGCTGGGTATGGCTCACCGTGGCCGTCTTAATACATTAGTCAACATCTTAGGTAAAAATCCGGTTGATCTTTTTGAAGAATTCGAAGGTAAAAAATTAATCGATACCTCTGGTGATGTTAAGTATCACCAAGGTTTCTCGTCGAACGTTATGACGCCGGGTGGCGAAATGCACTTGGCTATGGCGTTTAACCCCAGCCACCTTGAAATTGTTTCTCCTGTGGTTGAAGGGTCTGTTCGTGCACGACAAGATCGTCGTAACGATACCGATGGCCACACCGTTATACCCGTTGTTGTGCACGGTGATGCCGCATTCGCAGGGCAAGGCGTGGTAATGGAAACATTCCAAATGTCGCAAACGCGGGCCTACAAAACGGGCGGTACCATTCACTTAGTCATCAATAATCAAGTGGGTTTTACCACCAACCGCGAAGACGACGTGCGTTCTACGCATTACTGTACCGACGTAGCCAAAATAATCGAAGCACCGATATTCCATGTAAATGGTGATGATCCAGAAGCCGTAGTATTTGTATCGAACTTAGCCGCAGACTACCGCAATACCTTTAAGAAAGACGTAGTGATCGACATGGTGTGTTACCGTCGTCGTGGTCACAACGAAACCGATGAGCCATCGTCGACCCAGCCGATGATGTATAAAGCGATTCGTGCGCATAAAACCACACGTACGCTTTACGCGGACAAACTCGTTGCCGAAGGCGTTCTCGATCAAGTGAGTTCAGACGAGCTAGCCTCGGGTTATCGTGATGCCCTCGATCGTGGTGAGTTAGTCGCACGCGGCTTGGTTAGCGAGCCCGATAAAAACTCGTTCGTCGATTGGTCTCCGTATTTAGGGCACGACTGGGTGACACCGGCCGATACCTCGTTTCCACTTATTGCCTTGCAAGAATTAGCTGAACGCGTCACTAAAATTCCAGACGGTATTGTAGTTCAGCGTCAAGTCGCAAAAATTTATGATGATCGACGCAAAATGTCGGGCGGCGCACTTCCTATCAATTGGGGAATGGCCGAGACGTTAGCGTATGCCACCTTACTTGATCAGGGTCATAAGATTCGCATCAGTGGTCAGGATGTTGGTCGTGGTACGTTTTCACATCGTCATGCAGTAATACATAACCAAAAAGATGGCGAAACCTATATACCGCTTGAGCACGTTGGTGCCGAGCAGCCCGAATTTGAAATTTACGACTCTCTTCTATCTGAAGAAGCGGTTTTAGGTTTTGAATATGGTTACTCCACAACAAACCCTAATGGCTTAGTCATATGGGAAGCGCAATTTGGTGATTTTGCCAATGGCGCGCAGGTTGTTATTGATCAGTTCATTACCAGTGGTGAACACAAATGGCAGCGTCTATGTGGATTGACCTTGTTGTTGCCGCACGGTTATGAAGGGCAGGGGCCAGAGCATTCTTCTGCACGGCTAGAACGCTTTATGCAGTTATGTGCCGAGCACAACATACAAGTGTGTATTCCCACCACGCCAGCTCAAGTATTCCACATGATACGGCGCCAAGCGATTCGTCCTATGCGTCGACCGCTTATCGTCATGAGCCCAAAATGGATATTACGGCACAAGCTAGCTACGTCGAGTTTAGAAGAGTTAGCGGAAGGTAAATTTGAACCTGTTTTGTGTGAGGCAGAACTCGAGCCGAGCAAGGTTAAGCGCGTTGTTTTGTGCAGTGGTAAAGTTTACTACCATCTACTCGAAGCACGGGTAGAGCGTGAACAGGACGATGTGGCGCTTATTCGTGTGGAGCAACTTTATCCGTTCCCCGAAGAAGACTTATACGCCGCCTTAAAGCCGTTTGCCGACGTGACTGACGTTGTATGGTGTCAAGAAGAGCCAATGAACCAGGGAGCGTGGTATAGCAGTCAACACAGGATGCGTCGTGTTATTGAACGCATAAACGGCGACGCGTTTTTGCGTTATGCCGGTCGTGCTCCATCATCGGCACCGGCGTGTGGACATATGTCGACTCACCTTGAAGAACAGAATAAATTTATCGATGCGGCGCTGGATTTAAGCGTATAGCGACTTAGCCTCTAGCGCGCTGCGACTAGAATTGAAATTAGTTATGATCATTGGCCTTAGAAAGGACAAATACGAAAATGAGCACTGAAATAAAAGCCCCAACTTTCCCAGAATCTGTACAAGATGGAACCATCGTCGCTTGGCACAAACAGGCTGGCGACGCTGTAAGCCGCGACGAGCTTCTTGTTGAGGTAGAAACAGATAAAGTTGTGTTAGAGGTTGTTGCACCTGCAGATGGTGTACTAACCCAGATAGCTAAACCAGAAGGTGAAGTTGTTGTCAGTAACGAACTGTTGGGTGTGATTGCTGTAGGCGCTAGCGCAGGTACTGGCGCGTCTACACCAGAAAAAGCCGCCCCAAGCGTAGAGCCAACGGCGGGAACATCTGCTGAGATTAAATCGGCGCCAGCGGCACGTAAGTTAGCGAACGAAAAAAATATCGACTTAACGCAAGTAACAGGTACCGGCAAAGGTGGCTTGATTACAAAAGAAGATGTAATGAACTTCAAAGGTGCCGCGGCTCCGGCATCAGCGCCAGCACCATCTGCGCCGGCAAAAGCTAAGCCTGCAAAAGCGGCACCTGCTGCAGCTGCAGTTGCAGTGACGGGCGAAGGCGATCGTATAGAAAAACGCGTTCCCATGACGCGCCTACGTACGCGAATTGCGGAACGTTTGCTCGAAGCGTCACAAACGACAGCCATGCTCACTACTTTTAACGAGGTAGACATGGGGCCAGTCATGGAGTTGCGTAAGCAATACAAAGATAAATTCGAAAAAGTTCATAACGGCACGCGTTTAGGCTTTATGGGCTTTTTTGTGAAAGCCGCCGTAGAAGCGCTACGACGTTTCCCTGCGGTTAATGCGTCAATCGACGGTAACGATATTGTTTATCACGGTTTCCAAGATATCGGCGTAGCCGTATCGACAGAAAAAGGTTTGGTTGTACCGGTATTACGAAATGCCGAAAACCTAAGTCTTGCCGGCGTAGAAGCGGGTGTTCGCGATTTTGGAATGCGCGCACGTGACGGTAAAATCAGCCTTGAAGAAATGATAGGCGGTACATTCACTATCACCAATGGCGGTGTGTTTGGATCGTTAATGTCCACACCTATTCTTAACCCGCCGCAGTCAGCAATTTTGGGCATGCACAAAATTCAAGATCGCCCAATGGCTGTTAATGGTGAAGTTAAAATTCGTCCTATGATGTATCTGGCGCTTTCTTATGACCATCGTATTATTGATGGCAAAGATGCTGTGCAATTTCTAGTTGCAATTAAAGACTTGCTTGAAGACCCAGCAAGAATTTTATTGGAAGTGTAATTAGGTAGCATTGCAGTAAAACAACTAACGCAATAAAAGACGGTGCGGGTTTACAAAGCTCGCAATCGTTTTTATTAGTGCAATTAGCGCAATTAGCGCAATAAAAAATTCGGTTTATTTTCGGGGTTCATTATGTCCAACAAGTTTGATGTCATTGTTATTGGTTCAGGTCCAGCTGGTTATGTAGCCGCTATTCGCGCAGCACAGCTAGGGTTAAAAACAGCCTGTATCGAGAAATGGCGAGATAAAGCAGGTAAGGGCGCCAATGGCGGTACCTGTTTAAATGTGGGCTGTATTCCGTCAAAAGCATTGCTCGATAGTTCGCACAAGTACCATGAAGCAAAAAGCTGTTTAGATGGTCACGGAATTACAACGGGCAACGTTGAGATCGACGTTAAATCTATGATTGCCCGTAAGGATAAAATTGTTAAACAAATGAACGGCGGCGTTGCCGGTTTGTTTAAAGCCAATAAAGTGACCTCATTTTTTGGTAGCGGAAAATTACTGGCCGGTAAAAAAGTTCAATTTACCGATCATAAAGGCAATGAAGAAATTCTTGAGACTGAAAACGTTATTTTGGCTTCAGGTTCCGTACCGGTAAATATCCCGGTTGCCGCACTTGATGGCGACGTTATTGTCGACTCAACCGGCGCTTTAGAGTTTACCGAAATCCCCGATCGTCTTGGTGTTATCGGAGCCGGTGTTATTGGCCTTGAATTAGGCAGTGTGTGGGCTCGTCTAGGCTCTAAAGTTGTCTGCCTTGAAGCCATGGATAGCTTTTTAGCGATTATGGACCAAACCATTGCCGGCGAATCTAAAAAGATTCTTACTAAGCAAGGCCTAGATATTCGTCTTAGCTGCCGTGTAACAGCATCAGAAATCATCGAAAAAGATGGCAAGAAAGAAGTACTTGTTACCTACACCGATAAAGACGGAGGCTCGGCACAAGAGACATTCGATAAGCTAATCGTATGTGTAGGTCGTCGTCCGTTTACCGATGGCTTACTAGCCGAAGACAGCGGCGTAAAATTAGATGAACGTGGATCTATTTACGTGAACGATCTTTGTTCTACCAGTGCGCCAGGTGTATGGGCCGTTGGTGATGTTGTACGTGGGCCAATGCTAGCGCATAAAGGTTCAGAAGAAGGCGTTATGGTTGCCGAGCGTATTGCTGGCGAAAAGACCATCATGAATTACGACATCATTCCTAACGTTATTTATACTCACCCAGAAATTGCCGCTGTGGGTAAAACCGAAGAGCAATTAAAAGCCGATGGCGAAAAATACAAAATTGGTACTTTCCCGTTTATCGCGATTGGTCGTGCTGTTGCGGCCGACGAAACCGATGGTATGGTTAAGATGATTGCGCATGAAGAAACAGATCGTGTTTTGGGTTGTCACATTGTTGGCCCAAATGCAGCCGATCTTGTTCAACAAGTTGCTATCGCCATGGAATTTGGTGCCAGCTCGGAAGATATTGGTTTAACCGTATTTGGTCATCCAACCTTTTCAGAAGCCGTCAAAGAAGCTGCGCTTGCCGTTAATGGTCATGCTATACACATGCCTAACCGCAAAAAGCGCAAGTAACGAATAAGAAAGGTAAAGGGCGAAGCGCTTTTTACCTTTTTTTTTATAAGAGTAATTCTTACTTCCATTAAGATTCAACACTGCCCTGCATTAGTCTTAAACTTGCTTAATAGGTGATTTAAAAGGCTATGTTAAGGGCCGTTTTATAGGAAGAAAAAAGAACTTACTCAGAAGCCGGTCAATAGAATCGGCATGACCAAAACGGACTTTGGCCTATATTCTTAAATCAGTATTTATAAAGCTGTATTTACAAAGCTGTATTTATCAAACAGTGGTGCCTGTTTTTTTACTGATTGATTCTTAACGCGTTGTTCGGATGAGCAGCACGCTAAGGGCGCAATAAGAACACCCTAAACTTACCGAAACCTCAATTTTTACTCTACATGGTAAAGTGCAATGAATTTACATGAATATCAGGCAAAGGCTCTTTTTGCTGAATACGGTTTACCCGTATCAATAGGTGTGGCAGCCGAAACGCCACAAGAAGCCGTTGCGGCCGTTGCTACATTAGGTGGTGACAAGTGGGTTGTTAAAGCTCAGGTTCACGCAGGTGGTCGCGGCAAAGCCGGCGGCGTTAAATTAGTAAGCTCTAAAGGCGAAATCGAAGAGTTTGCCAAAAAGTGGCTAGGTAATAACTTAGTTACCTATCAAACAGATGAAAAAGGCCAGCCCGTTAGCCGCATCTTAGTAGAAGACTTAACTGCAATAGCCTCTGAATTATATCTTGGCGCGGTAGTCGATCGTTCTACACGTAAAATCATTTTTATGGCCTCGACTGAAGGCGGCGTAGAGATTGAAAAAGTTGCCGAAGAAACACCCGAAAAAATATTGAAAGCCATTGTCGACCCCATGACCGGTGCACAGCCGTACCAAGGTCGCGATTTAGCTTTTCAGTTGGGCTTAGAAGGCAAGCAAGTTAAGCAGTTTACGCAAATCTTTTTAAAGCTTGCGAAATTGTTTGTTGAGCGTGACCTAGCCTTATTAGAAATTAACCCACTTGTGGTTAAAGAAGACGGCGATCTTCATTGCCTAGACGCAAAATTAACTGTTGATGGCAACGCAATGTACCGCCAGCCAGCGTTAAAAGAAATGCACGATCCTTCGCAAGAAGACGAGCGTGAAGCACATGCGGCTAAATGGGAACTTAACTATGTCGCGCTTGATGGCAACATCGGCTGTATGGTTAACGGCGCCGGTCTAGCAATGGGTACCATGGATATCGTTAAGCTTCACGGTGGCAAGCCTGCAAACTTCCTAGACGTAGGCGGCGGAGCAACCAAAGAACGCGTAATAGAAGCGTTCAAAATTATCTTGTCCGACGAAAACGTATCAGCGGTATTTATTAATATCTTTGGTGGCATCGTACGATGTGATCTTATCGCCGAAGGTGTTATAGGCGCTGTTGAAGAAGTTGGCGTTAAGGTTCCTGTTGTTGTTCGTTTAGAAGGTAACAACGCCGAAATAGGAACAAAAGTTCTAGCCGAAAGCGGACTGAATATTATTGCGGCAACAAGCCTAACGGATGCCGCCACGAAAGTTGTAGCAGCAGCGGAGAAAGCGTAATGAGTGTTTTAATCAATAAAGATACAAAAGTTCTCTGCCAAGGTTTTACCGGTGCACAAGGTACATTTCACTCGCAGCAAGCGATTGAATACGGCACAAAAATGGTCGGTGGTGTAACGCCAGGTAAGGGCGGTCAGGTTCATCTTGGTCTACCCGTATTTAATACCATGCGCGAAGCCGTCGCCGCAACAGATGCAGACGCATCTGTAATTTACGTTCCTGCACCGTTTTGTAAAGATTCGATCTTAGAAGCTGCGCACAGTGGTGTAAGCCTTATCGTGTGTATTACCGAAGGCATTCCAACGCTAGACATGCTTGAGTGTAAAGTTAAGTGTGACGAGTTAGGTGTAACCTTAATCGGCCCTAACTGCCCAGGTGTTATCACACCAGGCGAATGTAAAATTGGCATTATGCCAGGGCACATTCATAAGCCAGGTAGAGTCGGAATTGTTTCTCGTTCGGGCACCTTAACCTACGAAGCCGTTAAGCAAACAACGGATCACGGTTTTGGTCAGTCTACTTGTGTTGGTATTGGTGGCGATCCTATTCCGGGTTCAAACTTTATCGATATTTTACGCTTGTTCCAAGACGATCCAAAAACCGAAGCTATCGTAATGATTGGTGAAATTGGTGGCACCGCAGAAGAAGAAGCCGCTGACTTTATTAAAGAATACGTGACTAAGCCTGTTGTTTCTTACATTGCTGGTGTTACCGCACCTGCTGGTAAGCGCATGGGCCATGCCGGCGCTATTATTTCTGGTGGTAAAGGTACAGCAGACGAAAAGTTTGCCGCACTAGAAGCCGCTGGCGTTAAGACTGTTCGCAGTCTTGCCGAGATTGGTAATGGTTTGAAAGAAATTACCGGTTGGTAGTTTTTACAGGCTAGTTATTGTCTGTTAGTTTTTTGACATAGTTAGAGTTAGATAGGAAGCGGCCATTGGCCGCTTTTTTTATGTCAGCTATTTGGCGCCACCACTATTATTATGTTTATTCTTCGTATAATATTTGTGCTAATATATTCTAATAGCCATACTGACTTGAACTTAGCTTCAGGCCAGCATTAACTAAACTTTGTTGAGTTAATGCATCACGATCTAATACTTTCGAATGGAATACGGATTTAATGAGAAGGACGCTCAGTACTGTACCCTCGTCAAATATTGCCTCGTCAAATATTCACACAATTCCTACCTTGGTCATTATTAACCTGTTAATGATGGTATCCGCGTGTTCGCAAAAAACTGTTAAAGCGTCTCAAACCCAAATTACAGTAAGCCTAGAATCGCCAGCCTGTATTAGCGGCAAAGGCGCCGGTGCCGGAATGATGTTGAGCGGATCTATGGGGGCGATGGGTGTCGCTATTGCCATAGACAAAGGCATCGCAAAAGATATTGAGGTCGCCGCACAAACGGTAGACTTTTCAATGGCGGCTTTGGTTGGTGACGTGTTTAGGGGTGTGTTTAGGGGTGTGTTTAGTGGTACAGCTGCAGATAGGCTTGGTGGGCGTTTTAGTTCGACGCATATAGTTGTAGAGCGCTACGATTTTAATGATCAATCAATGGGGTCGGAGTCATTGATTTTGCACGCCAAAGAAATGTAATAAATATTTAGGGTCAATGGGAGCGTCGACGAGGACGTCTGCCCAACCAAAATAAAGACTTAGTCATGAGTGCCCTATACGATTTAGGCGCATTGTTGCTAGATGTATTTAGGTGTATTCGACCTAAATAACGGTTATGCCTTAATACGGAGTACTAAATGAATAAAGAAATATTTTGGGAGATGATTGAGATATCAAAGTCCGTACTAAGCAAAACTGTAAAGGACGGAAATTTAGAAAGACAAGCTGAATCGGTTAAGCACCAGTTAATGGGTTTTGAAAAGTCAGAGGTATTGGAATACGCTAAGATACTCCATGAATTAAAACTAAATTTATATACATGGGAGTTGTGGGGGGCTGCATACGTAATGGGAGGTGGCTGTTCTGACGATAGTTTTTCAGATTTTAGGTGTTGGGTTATTTCTTTAGGGAAAGAAGGATATGAGCTGGCGTTGACAAATCCAGACGGTTTGTGTGAGTTTTCACAAGATCCCACGGTAGAAGATTTTTTCTTTGAAGAGTTTTCTTACATTGCCGATGAGGTCTTCGAGGACCGATTTGGAGACGAGATTGATATAGAGTACTCCCGCCTGTCGGAACCAAAAGGAAAGGAGTGGGACGAAGATAAAGTCGAAGGTCTGTACCCAAAATTAGCAGAATTATATGCATAAGAAAACGCTCATACTTAAAATTTCGCTAACGCTAAATTTCAATATATCTCTGCGTTATGAATCCGCAGGATTGCTGAAACTATAATCCGTAAATTTTCAATATTGTTGTCGAAAAACAAAAGGAAAAATAATGAATAAATTGGCTATAGCACTAATTGCAGTTTCAATGAGTGGTTGTAACTTCGATACAGGTTCAAATAATTTCACTAAAGCATCTGGTAAATCAATCGCATCGGAATGCGTTAAGTCAAATTTAAAGAGTATACAATCTTTAAAAATTGAAACAGAAGCATTAAATTCAATAGTTTTGATTGGCATCGGAATAAAATCAACTATTGAATTTTATTCAATTAACTCAGTTATTTCCTCATACTCAATTTCTACCGAAACTGAACAAAGTAAAGATGGAGACATTCATAAGGTAATAGAGTCAGCAATTAACTTGCCATGCAATGCATAGCAATATGATTGATGGTGTTAGAGACGTTGTTTTTTCTTGCCAAATATATGAAATAAAGATATAAGATTAATGGGGTCGTCGACGAGGACGTTTGTCCAGCCTAAATAAAAACTTAGTCATGAGTGCCCTAAACGATTTAGGTACATTCGGCCTAAATAACTGTTAGCACCACTAAGGAGTATCAATGAGATTCAAGATTTTTATTATAATATTCGTGTTAATTACTCTAAGCTCATGTAGCGCGGTTTTAAGTGATAATACCGGTAAAAAAACAGTTTCAAGTAGCTTGATTGATTTTCTTTACCCGGATAAGGGAAGTCGTAGTGAGCATAAGCCAGAGCTTCCGGTATTAAAATTACCTGTTAAAGTTGGTTTAGCTTTCGTACCGTCGGAAGGATGGGGTAGCAGCGAAATTTATAACGGTGACCAAGTCGAACTTCTTGAAAAGGTTAAAAAGTCTTTTCTTCAATACGAGTACATCGATCGCATTGAGGTGATTCCTAGTACTTACCTAAAAGGTGGCGAGGGGTTCACGACTTTAGAGCAAGTTGCAAGGCTATATGATATAGATGTCATCGCTCTTGTTTCATACGATCAAGTGACTCAATCAGTTGAAAATAATGCTGCGTTACTTTACTGGACAATCGTCGGTATGTACGTTATCCCTGGTAATGAAAATTCCATCCGGACGTTTGTTGATACTGCAGTTTTTGATATACAAAGTAAAAAAATGCTCTTCAGGGCGCCCGGCATTAATAAGCTTGAAAAAAGAACGACGGCTGTAGGAATTGATGAAACATTGTCTAAAAAATCACTGGAGGGTTTCGATCTAGCTGTTACCGACATGATCGCGAACCTGGACTCGGAGCTTGGTAGATTTAAAGCTAGAGTAAAAGAAGAGAATGTGGCAAAAATAGAGCATAGGGAAGGCTATAGCGGTGGTGGTTCATTTGCTCCGTATTCATTACTATTATTGCTGCTAGGGCTAACAAGTACAGCCTCGTGCCGAGGAAAATCCGAAGTCTTGGGATGAATGATCAAATTCTGAAACTGACTTATATTTACCCAGTGGGTGAGGAGAAGTATTCCAAATCCCACCAAACTAAAATTTAGCCAATAG
>JBLIMQ010000092.1:0-18317 GCA_047638775.1 Flavobacteriales bacterium | reverse complement strand
CCGATGGACCCTGAAAATTAGAAGACTAACGATTAAAACCTTGGGGCATATACACTTTCGCTTGGCTGTTATTAAGGCTTAATGTTTAGCCGTTTAGCCGTTTAGCCGTTTAGCCGTTTAGCCGTTTTAGACAATGCGCTTATAGATCTAGATGCTGACCTAATTTATCAAGATCGCCTTATCTAATAATACCGGGGGCCTATTGAGCTCTTTCGGTGCGCCGGGCGGTAAATTTAGAACAAAAACTCGTGTAGATTCTACGTTCATCCGTTTAATCGTTCTTTCAAAGTGCACGCTAATAAAGGCATCCAATACCCCGTTGCGCGCAACAATGTCGAGTGCATATTCAAAACGCTCGTAAAGCTCCGGTGACTGCTTGCTTACGTGAAAATGGTAAGGCCAAGGATAATAAATAACAAAATCATCGAGAATCGTCAGTTCCTTAGCCAACTTGCTATTCAACTCAAGCTTTTCTTGTATCTCGATCGCACCAAGCGCAACATAATCAAAGCGATGCTCGTTCAGCATCGCAAACAAATTTACCATTTGATGCGCGTACTTTACGGTAATACCATTCGCGTCATAGACCTCTCCATCAACCCACGGACCTTGTCCATTTGTCATACGTTTGAGCCCTTCTAGGTCGCTAATATTATTGAAGTCTTGGACTCGATCCTTTTCAATCACCAACCGTCTATAACCGAGCATATTATTCACGATGGGGCGTGTCGTAACCAAAATGCCGTCGCGAGGTGGCTCATTGATAGCGTTGGGATTAACCGCCCCGTGGAAATCCAATTTATCGCCTAGCTGAACGGCCTGTCGTATGCGCAAAGAGTTCATATTTGCATGAATGATTTTGACACTTGCTGGTCCATATTTTTCGGCGCTAACGTCTAGTAGAAGCTCAGCAAGTTTGACTTCGTATTGCGCTAAATAGGTATTACCCTTTACATGAAAGCGGTATTGGGTAGGTTTACTTGAGGGGTCTATTGTACTGGGAATGACACCGGTAATCGTACGGCTAGTCACGTCGGTAACAGCTAACACATCAAGCGATAGCATTATCAATAACGCCACACTTATAGTTTTAAAACTCACTGGGGTCCATCCTAGTAGTTAGAAATTTAGTTCCTAGTACATCATTTTCCACATTCTCCGACTCATAGCAAATTTAGCCGCTGATTCCTCAAAAAGACGCTAGGCCCTGCCTTATTGTTATTGATTCAACGTGTAATTGCCCGCTATACGTAACCTATACCAAATTATCATTTCGATTTTTCGGGCTTATCATACTGTCGAATTCACGCACACTAGGGATAAGTAAAATTCGACACGAGATTTAAGTATGAACAGTTTGCCCATTCATCGTTATTTCCCCAATGCTAGCCAGCTTGTTTTTGGTTGCATGAGTCTAGGGGGCACCTGGAATGCCGACCCAATAAGTAAAGACACTATCCAGCACGCCAACGCGGCTATCGATGCGGCCCTAGAGATTGGTATTAACGTCTTTGATCTTGCCGACATCTACACTTTAGGCAAAGCCGAGTTAGTTTTTGGTGAAGTCTTAAAGCAACGCCCAGAACTGCGTGAACACCTTATTTTGCAATCTAAGTGTGCGATTCAGTTTGAAGACGAACAAGGCCCGCAGCGCTACAACTTTAGTAAAGAGTGGATAAAGACCTCGGTCGATGGCTCCTTAGAACGCCTAGGTATAGAGCAACTCGACATACTCGAGCTACACCGCCCAGACCCGCTCATGGAAGGTGAAGAAGTGGCATGCGCCCTAATGGAATTAAAAGCCGCCGGTAAAGTAAAACACTTTGGTGTTTCGAACTTCACGGGCTCGCAAATGGCCTTTTTACAAACCTACTTGCCGTTCCCAATTATTGCCAACCAAATCGAAATGAGCTTGGCGAGCCATAACTTTGTGGATGACGGTATTTATGGTGTACACCCCGAAGGCGCCAGCATTAACTTTGCATCTGGCACCTTAGAGTATTGCGCACATAACAACGTGCAGCTGCAGTCGTGGGGCAGCCTGGCACAGGGCTTGTACAGCGGCAAAGACATTTCCAAAGAAGCGCCACACGTGCAGCAAACGGCCAATTTAGTCGCTGAACTTGCTAAGCAATATGGCTCATCGAAAGAAGCCATCGTATTAGCGTGGCTACTGCGCCATCCAGCCAATATTCAACCTGTCATTGGCACCGCCAACCCAGAACGTATTGCCGCTTGCGCACAAGCACTGAACATTCAGTTAACGCGCGAACAGTGGTACAGCTTGTATGTCAGCGCGCGCGGTCAGCGTTTACCGTAAACTTCTTAAAGCGAGATTCGTTATGCATCATCCGCAACATTTTATAAGCCTTACACCCGGTACGCCGCGCATTCGTCCACGGTTTGCAATCAAAGCCGGCTTGCGTGCCACCCTTAACGCTTTAGTGTTTGCGGGGCAGGGCCTTGGTCTTAGGTTTGGCCGTAACCGTCACTTAGGGGCAGGAATAGGGACAGGAATAGGAATAGGAATAGGTCTAACTGTACTCGTTCTAAGCTCTTGTTCGACACAGGAAGATCGCCTTACGGTTAACGGCGCTAATGCAAACAGCACCAGCGTAGGTACTCAAACCAGCAAGCAATCAGCTACCGCAGCGCCCATCAAAACCAACGTCCAACTGTGGCCACAGATCACCAGCGAAGTGCCACAGCTAGCCGAGCAAGAGCAGGCCATTGCCACACTAGTGGCCCAAATGAGTGTTGAACAAAAAGTCGCACAAATGATTCAACCTGACATTCGTTGGATTACCGTAGAAGACATGCGCCGCTATGGTTTTGGCTCCTACCAAAGCGGTGGTGGTGCCTACCCAAACAACGATAAGTACGCACCCATAAAAGATTGGGTGGCACTGGCTGATGCGCTTTTCGATGCGTCTATAGATGATTCACTCGATGGCACACGTATTCCTACCTTGTGGGCATCTGATGCCGTGCACGGTTTAAACAATGTTGTAGGCGCGACCTTATTCCCACACAACAGCGGCCTGGGAGCCATGCGCAATCCCGAGCTTATTCGTAAAATAGGCCAAGTCACCGCACTCGAAACCCGCACCACGGGAATCGATATGTCATTCGCACCAACCTTAGCCGTTGCCCGCGATGATCGCTGGGGCCGTGCCTACGAAAGCTATTCTGAAGATCCTGCACTGGTTAAGCTTTATGCCGCACAAATGGTTAAAGGCTTACAGGGTGAATTTGGTAGTGAGGACCTTACTGACGACCTTAGCGGCGACAGCTCTACCAGCAACAGCAAAAACGACCGTAATGATTTTTTAAATGAAGACCACGTTATCTCCACCGCTAAGCACTTCCTTGGCGATGGCGGCACCACTAAAGGTGTCGACCAAGGCGATACGGCCGTTAGCGAGCAAGAACTCTACGACATTCACGCACAAGGTTATGTCAGTGCATTAGAGGCCGGTGTGCAATCGGTTATGGCATCGTTTAATAGCTGGCATGGTGACAAGCTGCACGGCCACAAATACTTGCTCACCGACGTACTCAAAGATCGCATGGGTTTTGACGGCATGGTCATTGGCGACTGGAACGGTCATGGCCAAATACCCGGCTGCGACAACACCCAATGCGCAGCTACAGTTAATGCGGGGCTTGATGTGTTTCTTGTACCCGAAGACTGGCGCTTACTCTACGAAAATACCATTAAGCACGTGAACGACGGCACCATTCCAATGGCCCGTATAAACGACGCCGTTACCCGCATACTGCGCGTTAAAATGCGCGCCGGTTTATTCAACGCCCCACGCCCATCGGCCCGAGCCCACGCAGGTGATACATCACTACTAGGTGCGCCGGCACACCGCGCCGTAGCACGCCAAGCTGTACGTGAATCCTTAGTATTGTTAAAAAATTCCAATCAGCTATTACCACTATCCCCAGGCCGCAAATTTTTAGTGACCGGCGACGGAGCCGATAATATAAGTAAGCAAACGGGTGGCTGGACAATTACATGGCAGGGCACCGATAACAAAAATAGCGACTTCCCCGGTGGCAGCTCGATTCTAAACGGTATAGAACACGCCGTAAGCGCAGCAGGCGGCCAAGTAGAATACAGCGAAAATGGCAACTACAGCGTTAAGCCCGACACCGCCATAGTAGTAATAGGTGAAAACCCCTATGCCGAATTTGTTGGCGATCTCACTCAGCTTGAATACCAATTCCCAGGCAAAAGTGATTTACGTTTATTAAAGCGTTTAAAAGCCGACAACATTCCAACCGTTGTGGTGTTTCTTACCGGTCGCCCGTTATGGGTCAATAAAGAACTTAATGCCGCAGACGCCTTTGTTGTTGCATGGCTACCCGGTTCAGAAGGAAACGGTATTGCCGACGTTATCTTTAGCGATAAAAACGACGCCATTGTTCACGACTTTAAAGGGCGCTTACCCTTTTCATGGCCTAACCGTGTAGAGCAGCGAATCTTAAATATTGGCGATGCCGACTACGCGCCGCTCTTCCCTTATGGCTTTGGCTTGGGTTACGCACAACACACAGACGCCAGCCAAAACACTGTTGCCTACCCGCTACACGAACACGGTAGTGCAGACAGCGCACAGCTAGTTAGCCTAAACCTATTCCATCGCAAGATAATAGAACCTTGGCAACTAACAACAAGTGATGCCAACGCGCTTACAGTCAACGTCATTCAACGTGAAGTACAAGCCGACGCCCGTGAAGCGCAATGGACTGGTACAGGCACACACACAAACACAAGTGCCGGCAAGGTTAGCTTAAGCTTAGAAACCAACGAAGCCCAAAACGTATCACGCTATATAGAAAACGGCGCACTGCAGTTTGATTTACAAATACGGCAAAAACCTAGCGCCAAAGTTGAATTGAGCTTTGGTGGCAAAGCCGTCCAAAAGACCGTTGATATCAGCGAGCACCTTAGCCAAGACAGTTTGAGCGAATGGGGTAGTATGACTATTGACCTTAGCTGCCTTACAGACAACGCGAATGACTACTCGAAAATTACCGAGGGTTTTGTAGTGACGACAGAAGGTGCCTTGAATATGGCGTTTTCGAATATACAGCTAGAACCTGAAGCCGATGGAGAAGCGGACATACGTTGTGAGTAGATGATCCGTTAAAACGATTGAGTGTTTTTTACCGGCCATTGGCCGGTTTTTTTGTTTTAGGGCTGAGGTTTTGGGACTAGATTTGTTGTATGCGTTAAGGTTAGTATTAGCCCGTGGTGTAGGGCTAGGCATTGGTAAAGCCACCTCGTATCGGCATTATAAGAATAAGGAATAGTAAAAAGTTATGGATATAAGCCCCATTCTAAGTCCGTTATTCAGTTCGCTATGGTACTTAATACCCGTGCTCATTGTTGTGAGCGTATTAAAGAGCCCTTGGTTTAAAGGTGTAATGGGGGAGTTTCAAGTTAACTTACTCATAAAGCTGTTTCTACCTAAAAAATATTATCACCTAATTAAAAATGTCACACTGCCGACCGAAGACGGAACAACCCAAATAGACCATATCGTTGTGTCTAAAATGGGCATCTTTGTTATAGAAACAAAGAATATGAAAGGCTGGATATTCGGCACGCCGAATCAAAAGCAATGGACGCAAAAAATATTCAAACATTCCAGTAAATTTCAAAACCCACTCCATCAAAACTATAAACATACAAAAACAATTGAGAACTGTTTAGGCGTTAACCCTGAACACATCAATTCAGTGATTGTTTTTACAGGTGATAGTAGCTTTAAAACAAAGATGCCTGAAAACGTCACCTATTCTGGCGGGTGCGTAAAGTACATAAAATCGAAAAAAGAAGAAGTACTTACCCAAAATGACGTAAAAGACATTATCAATAAAATCGAAGCCGGAAGACTCCAACGCGGAATAAAGACCAATTTAAACCATATTGCGCATGTTAAAAAGATTGTACAGTCTAAAGAAAAAGATAAGCCCGAGAATCCTTGCCCCAAGTGCGGTTCTGAAATGGTAATTCGAAAGACCAAAAAAGGGGCGAATGCTGGAAATACATTTTGGGGCTGCTCGACATTTCCGAAATGTCGGGGGATTATTGGTAGCGTTTAAAATCAAACGTACAAATGAAGGAATATGACGCGCATGCGGGGAGACGTACTTATTTATTTTTATTTTTATTTTTTACATATCATTGGCGCAAAAAATCGATGACTCTGAGCCATTGGCCTCTCATTGGCCTCTTCGAACTTCAATCCGCGTTAGTTTTTTGACCTTCGAGAATTTTTAGCCAGTCTAAGCCGCCAGATTCTCTTGCCAAATATATCACCGATGATTCAGAATTTTCCGAATAAGACCCGTTATATTCTAAGCCACTAGACATTGCCGCTACAATAAGTCGAGTACTAAACTCAAGATTCGAGTACTTACCTGTACTGTTGAGACTTATTCTACAGATTGAAGATTTACACACTAGCTCATCGACGCCAAATTGCGAAAGATTGTTATCGGTCGCTAATAGGTCATATATTTGGTTCTCGTACTCTGTCGCCCAATCATAATCGATCTCTTCAGTATCAAACTTATCATGTAATACTTGTTCTATCTTAAATTCAGGATCAGCCTTTTTTATTTCCTTTAGTCGTTCGTCCTTTCCTTTATGTCGCTTTAATATCTGCTCTTCCAGTGATGGTTTTTCTTGAGTTTTGCTTAATATATCTGCACAGTCAACACGTCTCAACTCATCATTATTTATAGTATTTGCACTAGATATAACTAATGAACTGAGCCTCCTGTTCTCTTCGCTTCTAGCATCAATTCTCGACTCAAAAATTGAACTTAACTCCATTATTTTGTCGTTAAGTATCTTGTTTTTTAACAAAAGTTGATCGTAATTCTCCGTCAGATCATCATTGTCAGAAAAATATTTTATGTAAACTAATTGGACACCTAAAATAGTTGCTGCGCCAAGAACAAATAAAAATATAGATTTTCTCACAAGGTTATTCCATTTCAGGTAAATATAATCATCCAAGTTTGGTACTTAATAACTCTATAGATGTGGTGTTTTTTATCAGTGTATATTAAGTTGCTTTACACTCAAAATTCGAGTTATAACATCCCCAATGCAACCATTCTATTGTAAGCGCTCATTCTACGAAGTTCTAGCCAAAACCCCACCCACGCGGCTAGCTTTTATAGGAAGCATGACACTGGCCAGTAACAATGTGTCAAAATAGATTAGGGACTCGTTATCAATCCTTGATAATAAATCAGGGCACCCATTCGAAAACTATAATAACCACTAATATCAGTAGCTAACAAAGTTTATAACAAGTGAGTTATTCTTGACTTTTAATATGAGCGAGCAGGAAACCATTCCAAATATTTTCTAGTTAAATCGCGAAAAAGGCAATTCAATATGGGCACAGCACCCTGGGCCATCGTCGCGGTTTTTTATACTCAACCGACCGCCGTGGCCCTCTATAATCTGCCGACATAAAACAAGCCCAACACCAGAGCCTTGCTTTTTAGTTGAATAAAAAGGCACAAAAAGATTATCTCGATTTTGAATACCACAACCTTCATCAATTACTTTCAAATGAAAGTATGGCTCGCTTAGGTGCCAACTCAGGCGTATAGACTTATCTTCGCCAACGGCCGTCATTGCTTCACTGGCGTTTTTAAGTAGATTAATTAGAACTTGCTCAAACTGAACGGGATCAATAAATATATCTATGTCATTTACTGTATCTACAATGATTTTTGGCGATTGAAATAGCTTTGTGACTTTATGCAACAAGGCTTTTACAGAAACAGCGTGTTTCTCGGGCTCAGGTAGCTTCGCTAACTGTTTGTAGCTTTCAACAAATTTTCCAAGACCAACAGCTCGCCCAGAAATAATATTCAGCCCCGAAATTAGGTCTTTCTTTACCTTTGCATCGATCGCGGTTTTTTCGGATACCTTCAACAAGGTCTGACTAATAGAAGCTATAGGCGATAGTGAATTATTGATTTCGTGACTGATGACTCGCACCAAGCTTTGCCAAGCCTTGCGCTCTTCACTGCGCAATAAGGTACGCACATCGGTGATGAACAATAATTTTTTTTGCTCGCCAGACTCGCGAAACTCTTCAATATGCACATTGAACCGCCCCTGTTGGTGCCCCAGGGTTAATTCCACTAATTGCGCATGGCCACTTTTTAAATCTTTCACAAAGGATAATTTCTGCAACAATTGAGTACTGGAATCGTTCTTTTCCAATTGCAAAAGCTTTTTGGCTGCGGGATTTAGAAAACTAATATTGTGTTCGTTGCTTAGCGCGACAATAGCAACGTCTATATGATCGATAACCACCTGCAATAATAACTGGCTCTCGACTGAGGCCCAACGGTGCTCACTCAATTTTTTTGATAACGCATTTAAAGATTCATAAACGTAGCCTAGCTCACCATGGGCGTTGCTCGCCCGTGCTCTTAAGCTAAAATCCCCAACGGTCATGCCATCGAGCAAGTTTCCCAACACTTTAAACTGATCACTGATACGTTGATAAATTTGATGGCTAACATAGGCAACAACGATGAACGATACAAAAGCCGCCAGCAATATAAGAGGCGTGGATAGCTTGCCTAAAATCATCACCCAAAGCATCAACAAGCATAGAGGCACAGAAGCAAACAAAGAAAGAAGTGTGAGCTGAAGCTCTAAGGAATGACGTTTATGCATGGCAATATTCTTTTCGAATCATCTACGAATAATTTCCCATACTTTAGCACACAAAGACGGAGTTCGTTTCCGAACTAATGTAGTCTCGATATAAGTCAATATTGCATACTCTCGCGACTACTCTTTGTTTTTCCCTAACCGCCGATAAAAGGCACTTCGGCTAAGGCCTAATGATTTTGCAGCTTTCTGCGCATCACCGTCAAAGTATTGCAGGCGTTTATCAATAAGATCATACTCGAGGTCACTTAGAGGTCTTAAGTCTACATTCATCGAATCTAGTAAAGACGCGGCACCTGTATTATTAGCGACTTCTGGGGCCGACGAATATTTTTGTAGACCTAAGTCGTTGACTTCTATAGTGCTGCCACGGCATAAGATTTGAGCTCTTTCTATAACATGACCTAGTTCCCTTACGTTGCCAGGCCAATCATATTTTTTAAGAAGCTCTTCGGCCGCCGAGGATATCTCGAGTAGGGGCTTGCCGTATTTCTCTGCGCATTTCGAAAGAAAGCCTTGAGCCAAGGGAATAATATCTTCAACACGATGGCGTAGCGCAGGAATCTCAATTTCTACCGTATTAATTCTATACAAAAGATCTTTTCGAAATGTGCCATCACCTACGGCACGATTTAAATCGGCGTTCGTCGCGCAGATGAGTCGAAAATCAGTGGATTCAGTTTTTCTAGCGCCGACTTTCTCAAATTGCCGCTCTTCTAGCACGTGTAGAAGTTTCGCTTGCTGTGAATATGGCGTATTGGCAATTTCGTCTAAAAATAAACTACCGCTATCGGCTAGCTCAAAGCGGCCGATACGATTAGCTTTTGCATCTGTAAACGCACCCTTAACATGGCCAAACATCTCACTTTCAAAAAGAGTTTCCGTTACCGCGCCCATATTTACCGAAATGAGATCGGATTCTCTGCGTCCAGAAATATCATGCAGATACCTTGCGTACATACTTTTTCCGGTACCATTTTCTCCGGTAAACAAAACACTTACATCGCTCTCGGCAATTTGTTCTATCATCGCCAATACAGACTTTGATGCCTGCGACCGAGCCACCACGGACACACTTGGGTTCGCCTGTTCTTTAAGCAATTGATTGTGTTGGCTGAGTTTATCGGAATTTTTTTTTGCACTCGCGAGCGCACATTGATTCTGAAGAATACTGAGTAGTCGTTCATTTTCCCAAGGCTTTTGCACGAAGTCGTTCGCACCTTCTTTCATTGTATTTACGGCAACTTCAATAGAACCCCAACCCGTCATTACTACTATCGGTAACTCTTCATCAACTAGGCGAATTGCCGCAATCAATTCCAAACCTTCGTTGCCTGAAGTAGTATCGAGCGAATAATTCAGATCCATCAACACCAAACTAAAATCTTGCCGGTGAATAGCTGACAATGCCTGCTGCGGTGAGCTTGCGGTCACAGAGCTATAGCCCTCTGCCCGCAAAAGCATAGATAAAGCAGACAGAATACCTTCGTCATCATCAGCTATTAATATCGAATTTTTCTTTTCAGTCATGTAAGTGGGACTCTAAGCATTATTAATTTGATTTTACTATCAGAAGATAATAGCTATCGGCGATGATCTTTCTCAATCGAGTCACGCGTTTTCGCATAAGGCTCAAGAATTTTTTAATCAACCGGTAATTCAGCATTACGATAACAAACTAGCGTACGAAAAGCATCACATTCATTGTGATCGCATACTTGCCGCGACGCCCATGTTCTTGTTTGCTCGCGAAAGCCAACATCTCTATCTATCTCCCAATAAATAGATTTTTCAAAGTTATGATCCTTGCACCAACGATGCGCTGCCTTCCGACCACATTTACGGCCTAAATCTAGACAGCGGTCAAGCCGAGCATCCTCAACCATTGGTTTTTCAAACTCTCGAACTTCGCTGCGAGCACTATCAAACGATAGAAGTAGAAATCCAAAAAGTAAATACGTACTCATTCTTTTTCTAAAAAATTCCGTCAACATTTTATTACCTTGATTTAGTTGTTTTGATTGTTTTGATTGTTTTGATTGTTTTGATTGTTTTGATTGTTTTGATTGTTTTGATTGTTTTGATCTAGTGACTGCGAGTTAACGCATAACTTACTCATGGCGTAAGGCTTCACTAGGCTCCATTTTTAAAGCGCGTTTAGTTGGAATATAAGTCGCAGTTAAAACCACAGCTGAAATTAGTAGGGCAAAGACTATTATCGTAATCAACAAATCAAAGTTGCTTATGCCTAGTACAGCGCCTATGCCTAAGCCAATAAACCCACTAAACAATATTCCCGGCAGCCCGCCTAACAGTAGCTGCGTGCCGCCGCTTTTAAGAAATTGCGCTGTAATTAGTTCATCGCGTGCACCCAGCGCTCGCTTAACACCAATCTCCTGAATTCTTTGGTTAATGGTATTAGACATAACACCGTATATACCGCTTGCAGCAAGAATAACGGCAGCGCCGCCAAGCAAAATAAATATAGTGCTAATGAAAAGCATGGGTGCCAAAATACGTTTAAGTGTTGCAGAGTATAATTCCACGCCATAAACCGGCACGCCAGGAGCAACTGCATCGGTTGCCGAACGAAGTGCCCTAGTGACGGTTTCGCGATCCGCATTCATTTTTGCCGCGATGGTGATTGAGTAACTAGGATTTTGTGAAAATGGACGATAAACCGCTGGACCCTTCGCTCGCGCTTCGTTCGGTGCACCATGCACCACGCGTTCGACAACACCGACCACAGTTAACCATTCGCTACCATAGGATACGATTTTTATACGTTTTCCAATTGGCGATGTCATCGGAAAATACTGCCGGGCAAATACTTCCGTAAGAATTACACTATTTTTTCCTAAACCATCATCACTGCTATTAAAATATCGACCCTCTTTTAACTCGACACCCAAAGTATCTAAAGCACCCGGAACAATCAGTGCGAAATTGGTTTTGGGATAGCTTTCACCTTGCGCACCGCTGTAGTCTACTCCCTCTACAGCGAAGGAAGGGTGAGCTGTATAATCGCCCGGTAAAGCACTAACCAAGGCCACGCTTGATATCGCATTTGAATTTTGCAGCTGTGCTTGCAGAGATCGCACAAGGGCGTTTTTACTTTCATCGGTAGGATAGCGGGACTCAGCTATGGTCATTCTACCAATCAATGTATTTTCAATCTTGCCGCCATATTCCGTACGCACGCCTTTATAGGTTGATACTAATATCGCCCCAGCCACAACCAATACGACAATTGAAATAAATATTTCACTGATCACCAAGGTTCTGTTTAACCTACCTGCTTTTTTTCCGAGTGCTCCACGTGTTCCATCACGTAAAACTGCGTTAAAATCGGCACCTGAGTTTATCCACGCAGGTAAAAATCCAGTACAAAATATTGTCGATATCAATACCAATAAAAATAGTTTTATCGTGTAAGCATCAACACGAAATTCCCACCAAAAGTTAGGGCTTCCATCAAAAAAAGTTTTTGTAATCGATTTCGTCGCTTCTAGACCCCAGGCCAAAAGTAGCAGACCTATAATTCCACCAAGACAACAAATAATCGCACTCTCCCATACCATTTGGCTAATAATTCGTGCGCGCGGCGCGCCTAAAGCGACGCGAATTGCTGTTTCTTTTCCGCGCTCTATAGCACGAGACAAAAGTAAGTTACCAACGTTGACCGACGCTAAAATTAGAATAAGAACAGCCGTAATTTGCATGGCATAGATTACAGGCATGCCATCTTCTACAGCAGCAGATTGAATAGAATCGGCAAAGGCGCTAATACCCGAATTCGTTTCTGGATAATCTTGCTCCACTCGCTGCATGACTAATCGTATCTCAGCATTTACTTCCTCTAAGCTCATGCCTTCTTTTAGATGAGCCAAGCCCCAATAACGTGAAGCTTCGCCACGGGACACACTTTTTGCATCTTCGCGCATTGGCACCCAAAGTTCCGCAACTGTAGGAAACTTATACGCCTCAGGCATCACACCAATAATTTCTGTACTTACACCATCGAGAAGTAAATTTTTGCCAATAACATCTTCGTTGGCAGCAAAAAGGTTACGCCAAAGCTCATGCCCAATGACAACCACGGGCCGAGCACCCAATGCGTTATCATCGGCTTTAAAGCCTCGGCCTAATAAAGGTTCCGTGCGCGACAATTTAAATATATTTGGCTCAACTCGTGCACCCTCGTAGCGTCTGGCTCCATCTCTTCCGCTCACGCTCATGTTAGCGATATTGTAAGCGCCAAACTCTTTCAGACCATTTACACCCTCTCTAATCTCGAGGTAATCGTGTAAGCTAATTGATGTATTAATACGCGCGCCATTTTGCATGTGCCCGATTTGCATTAATGTATCGCTATCTTCAAAAGGTAGATCTTTGAAGATCATCGTATTTATAAATGAAAACATATACACACTAAGGCCAATGCCCGCCGCCATTACCAACGTCGTTAGCGTCGAAAACCCAGGTTTCTTAGCAAGTAGGCGTAAGGCATATAAAAAATCTTTTATGATCATATTCTCTTCTCAATTTATACCAAGCTAGACAGCATCAGATTAAGTCTCGCAAATCGAGTTGCTCCTCCTATCTTCAATTTGACCGCTTATTTAATTTCGCTTCGTCGATACTGCAGACCTACTGGGCGCACTCTACGCAATTGCCATACCTTGGTTTTCAATAGGCTCAATTCGGCTGTCTACGCGCGTTCGAGTCTTATCAGACACTATGCGACCATCAATGACATCGATATTCCTTTCTGCGCGCAGTGCAGAGCGAGGGTCATGGGTTACCATACATATGGTTGAACCATCCGCATGAAGCTTATCTAAAAGCTGCATCACCGCGACGGCATTTTTTGTATCTAAATTGCCTGTAGGCTCATCGGCGAGAATAATTGACGGCTTGCCCGCAATAGCGCGTGCAACAGCAACACGCTGCTGCTGCCCCCCTGAAAGCTGGAGTGGAAAATGTTTACTTCGGTGCGCCATATCAACTTTTTCCAAAGCATCTTTCACCATATTTTTCCGCTCGACCTTACTTAGGTTCGAACGATAAGTGAGTGGTAATTCAACATTTTCTTCTACACTTAGGTCGCTTATTAGATTAAAAGACTGAAAAATAAATCCAATTTCTTGATTACGAATACGCGCTCGTTCCCGCTTAGATATGTCGCTAACATTATTTCCAGCGAGAATATAGCGCCCTTCAGAGCTGGTATCTAGTAAGCCAAGCAAAGAAAGCAGCGTAGACTTACCGCAACCAGAGGGTCCCGATATAGAAAGGTACTCCCCCTTGTTAATCGTTAAACAAATGTCGCTAAGGGCGTGAGTTTCTACATCTTCGGTATAAAATATTTTCTTTATTGCTTCTAATCGGATAAGTTCTGTGGACATGTTTACATCCTTAAAATTTAATATGTAAAATTGGTCGTTAGTTAATTAATTGGTTGTTAGTTAATTAATTGGCTAGAAATGGTTGTTAGTTAATTAAAAATGATTTATAACTTTCGAATTTACTTGGGTCGGAAACCACGATTCTGTCGCCAACCTGCAAGCCATTCATAATTTGAATTTTATTTACCGATCCACTGCCAAGACTTACAGATACCTGCTCTGCGAATACGCCATCTCGGCTTATCTTATAAATTTTGGTTTCGCTATGACTTTGGCTAAATAAGGGGCGATCTACAAATATCGCGTCATCAATTTCAGCGACGAGTATTTCACCATCAACACTTAAATCTGGTCGTGCATCAGCGGGTAAATCTTCAGTAAAGCGAATATCAATTTGCACATTGCCGTTGATAACGGCAGGGTCAATGCGAATCACTTCGCCTCGTATAGTGGAGTTTCGCGTATCGACAACAACTGTCTGACCAAGAGCAACGTCACCAATAAGTAACTCGGCTACTTGTAACTCGGCAATCAACAAGTTTTGCTGAGCGAGCTTTGCTATTTTTGTTCCTGTCGAAATTCTCTGGCCCGGTTCAAGCGGTGCTTCCAATACCACGCTTGGCATTGATGCGCGTACGTGTAAGCCAGCAACCTGCTGTTCGATTCGTTCAACACGATTTTTAATTTGTTTAATTCGCGCCACACGCGCTTCGTTTTGCGCAACTAAGTTTTCCTGCATTTTTGAATATTGCTCAATACTGATAGACCAACGCTGCTTTAATTGATCGGTTTCCAAACCTGTGCGCTGATATTCCAATTTCGATACTGCTCCCGTGCCAATCAATACGGACTGCGCCTCGTAGCGCAAAGCACTACTTTCATAAGCAAGTTTCGCATTTAGCAAAGCCGTTTTTTGTTCAAGTAAGGCAGACTCTTGTGCAACACGAGAGGCTTTAATTTCAGCTTTCATTGCTTCCAATTCCCACTGCGATTCCGAGAGTTTTTGCTCTAACTGTGGGTTGCGCATCACCACTAACAAATCGCCAGTGTTAACAACATTACCCGCTTTAACGACCAAGCGTTCTACGGTTGCGTCTACATCTGCAGATAGCCACTGAACATTGTCCGGCACTAATACACCCGTTCCGCGAATAGAAACTTTAAACTCGCCTCGCTGAACTTCACTCACCATTATCGAATCACGATCGACCTTAAATTCCGCAGAGCTCAATCGCCACATGTAGCGTCCAAGTACTAGCAAAGCCAACACTGCGATGGCTATGACGATTAAGTGCTGGTATGGCAGGCTCTTCTTTTTACTAATGGCGATATCCACAACTTAACCTCTAAATCTAATTCTGTGCCGTTTCGAACGATGTCTGTTTGTAACACTAAAGCGACTCGTTCATGGAATACACAATATACAAATGTCTTACTGTTAGATTGCAGGCAACGTGCCAAGATGTATCCCCTTGTTTTTATTCAATATTGTATATATCGACTATAATTTAATCCCATATTTGGGAATGTAATCTGTTAATGGCTTCCCAGTATTGGGATCTCGCGGTAAGACGCACCGCAGCTACGCTACCAAAGCAATACAAGCGGGTCGCGCACAGACCTTGCACAACAAAGTTGATTGATAATTGAAAGCTTTTGTCGAACGGAGCTTTTACCAAATAACGCCTAAAAAAAGATGCTAAAAAGAATGCTAAAAAGAATGCTGGAGGAAAATACAGAATAACTAGATTTAAAGGTTACGGATAAATACGCGCGCGAGGCCTTTACCTCAATTGCCTCGCACCCTTTCTGTGTCGCCATTTGGAACTGAACACGCATCGCCGAAACTCTTAAGCGAGTTTGGCTTGATCAGCTATTCCGCGCTTAATGGCCACCAACTCACGGCGCGTCAAGCAGCGCCATATCCACTCAAGTGGGCCAAAGTGGAAGTGCTTAAGCCAATAGCGGCTAAAAATAATCTGCGCTACACACACAACTACGGCAACCACCAAAATAAACGAATTCGTCCACACGCCAAGAAAGCCTAAACCCCAAGCAAAGAAAATAAACGAACCCATAACGCCCTGAATGATGTAATTGCTCAACGCTAACCTGCCGTAGGGTGCAAATACGACTATAATTTTCTTAGTTCTCGCTCCGCTGCATGCCATTAGAAACAAACACGAATAAAAAACGGCAAGGCCAAGGCTCGAGACATCAAACGCGCTTAAAATTACGACACCTGTCCAATTATTAATATCTTCCGGATCAGCTTGCGTAAAATATAGCGCAATCATTACTATAAAAAATACTAAACCAACTACGCCAGACAAAATGGCTGTCTTTTTAAGAAAGACTATTTTTTCGCTAAAATTTCGGAAAAACCCGCTGCGCCCAAGATAGATTCCCATCAAGAACATACCAAAGGTCATATAACCACGCCCAAACATACTGAACTGAAATTCGAATACATTACGTATACCACCCCAATTGTTCTCAACAAACACATCCCACAAAGAACCAGAACGTAAGGCTTCGAAATAGCGAACGTTTGCAGTATCGTCTGCCCCAGCATAGGAAAAGTAATGGTTAAAAAAAGCAAAGCTTATCAATCGCCCAAGTCCGAGAAACATCAGTACAGAAATAGCTAGCAACCAAGCCGAAGAAAGCTTACGTATAAGCAGTAAGCTGGTGCCCATAAGGGCGTAGAGCATCAATATATCACCTCGATAAAAAAGGTGATGTAAGTAGCCGAAACCTAACAGTATGAGTAACCGCCAAGTAAACCTAGCCGACAACGCGGGGGCAGACTTTCGTTCAGCAGAGCCCTCCAACTGAATAAAAAAACTA
Source organism: Flavobacteriales bacterium (assembly GCA_047638775.1). Taxonomy (GTDB): domain Bacteria; phylum Pseudomonadota; class Gammaproteobacteria; order Pseudomonadales; family Cellvibrionaceae; genus Agaribacterium. The sequence continues at coordinate 1,328 of JBLIMQ010000092.1, read as the reverse complement.
AGACCGAACAGCAGCGAAAATATCAGATAGAATTTTCCTATCAGAAAAATATTCTTCAACCACTCAATTGTGACGTTCAGTCCGCCAGCATTGGCAACGGCGAGTATGTCTTCCGGCATCGGAGCAGCCGTATACTGCTCGAGCATGTGCACAAAACCCACGCCAATTAATGCCATCCCGCGCAGAGCGTCCACGGCATCTATTCTTGAATTTGAAGAATCAACTATACTTACACTCGACATTATTATCCCCTAATGGACACATATTTAATCTATGCCGCAGTAGATTGCAGGAAGCAAGCCAAGGTCTTATCGCTTTGATTTTATTATGTTTTTCAATAACTAAGAAACCATGAATGCAGAATAATCCCAGTTAAGGGAATAATATTATTGACGCATCCCATAAGCGGGAAGAAAAAACTAGGAGTCTCTAAGGTGGGCTGGGCCTTTTACTACCTTTGATCCAACCCCATTGGACAGATTTATTTTTTTAACTTTCTACTAAGAAACTCTTTCTTTTCTTTCCATTCGGAATCAACAATCGAGTACCAGGCGGTATCACGATTTTCTCCACGGCTAACCACGTGTTGACGAAACAGACCCTCATATTCAAATCCAAGTCGTAGAGCTGCCTTAATGCTGGCTACATTTTTTGAATTGCATTTCCATTCAAGCCTTCGATATTCTAACGTTTCAAAGACATAGCAAAAAAGTAGATACATGACGTTTGTGTTTATTTCTGTTCTCTGAGCTATTTTTGAGTACCAAATCGATCCGACTTCAATACTACCGTGCTCTGGCCTAAGAGAAATCGGGGACACCCACTCTAAAAATATAAATAATACCGATTAAAAGAGAAATCGGGGACACCCACTCTAAAAATATAAATAATACCGATTAATATCAATAGGTTACGAGCTTTATGAATAGTGCGTGTCCGCGTAACGATGCTTCTTCGGTTAAAATGTCGGTATTTTGGAGCGTGTGTCCCTCTTGATTTTGCGCAGTTACTTCTTCCTCTGCTGGGATATAACACCTAACACAAGCCCCATTAAATTCTACAGGGTCAATTTTACACCCCGGCAGCGGCCTTATTTCTACCAATGCAATATAAACTGGAATCATAATTATGTACTAACAGTTGTATATCGTACCCCAGACTACCTATTCCGGTGCGCGACTATTTTTTATCGTAAAAAAAACTACCCTCAATCCCTTACCTCGTCAAGCCTTGCGCCATTTCCCCAGAAAAACCACCTAGGGTAAATGCTCCCTCCTGTCGCCTATCACCAAAACACGCGAAAATTCTAAACGCTTGAATTTTCTAGA
>JBLIMQ010000091.1:0-18395 GCA_047638775.1 Flavobacteriales bacterium | reverse complement strand
CCCAGAACACTTGCCTATCGAGATTTTTAAAGAGCTGGGATTCGAATTACTTGGCCTTTATCTCGAGTAACAAGGTTTTTAGTTCCGCAACTTCAACCCGCAGCTGCCGAATATCTTCATGTTCATTACTAACACTCTCCTCTAAAGCTAATTGTTGCTCACGTTCAATAACACTAACAACAATGCCTATTATCATATTTAAAAAGGCAAAAGCTGTAAAAAATATAAAGCTTAAATAGTATATCCAGCTAAACCCATACACGACTTGCGTCTCATACATGACATCCGTCCAATCTTCGAATGTCATTATACGAAACAGTGTAAGAAGGCTAATGGCGATATCACCCCAAAGTTCGGGATTAATCGGCGCAAAAAACGTACTGCCCGCCGCCGCGTAAATATAAAAGATTATAAACATCAGCAAAGCCACGTAACCTAATTGCGGCAAGGCCTTTACGAGCGAATTCAAAAGCATTCGCAGTTCGGGAATGATCGATACCATCCGTAGTACACGGAAAATACGGACCAGCCGACCGATAATTGCAAGATCGCTGTTATCGATAGGTATTACACTTACAACTACTATAAGCGTATCGAATATATTCCAGCCTTTCGTAAAAAACCGCTTTTTATTTTTATCACCGATAAATCGAATGGTGAGCTCTATAAAGAAAAGAGCCGTGATAAAAACATCTAGTACACTAACAATTTTAGCTACGGTTGGTGGAATATCGTAGGTTTTTACACCAATCACCAAAGCCGAAAATATTATTACAAATACAACAAATAGCTCGAACGCTTTGTTCGAGCGAAGCGTCTCAAATCGCGCTTCAATCAGCTCAAAATTCATAATGCACTACCACTAAGCTTCTCACTAAGCTTCTCACTAAGCTTCTTACCTAAGCTTTGCGCCAAGTCGTCGCTCCTTTGCCATCTTCTAAGACAATACCGCGATCCTTTAACTCTTTACGAATTTCATCAGCTCGAGCGTAATCTTTATCAATTTTGGCTTGTTGACGTGCCTCTACAAGGGCATCGATTTCAGAATCAAGCTCATCCGAAGACTCTCCTTTAAACCAACGCTCTGGATCTTCTTGAAGTATTCCCATTAGCGCGCCAAGCTTCAACAAGCTAGCTTTGCTTTGCTCAGAGTCACCACCCTTATTAAGATCCTTCGCGTAAGCATGTAATTCACTTATGGCTAACGGCGAATTCAAATCATCCAAAAGTGCGGCATAGGCAGGTAAAGTTGTTAGCTCCACATCAACTAAGGGTACGTCTTTCCCATTTCGCAATGCCGCATATAAACTATCTAAACTGGACTTAGCTTGTTCAAGTAGTTCTGGCGAGAAGTCCTGCTCTGAACGATAGTGGGCTGAAAGTAACGCAAAACGAATGACTTCCCCAGCATAGCGCTCAAGGAGTTCATGAACTGTACGAAAATTACCTAATGACTTAGACATTTTCTCGCCGTTAATATTTAAATAGGCATTGTGCATCCAGTAACTAACAAAGTTGTCACAACCGGAAGAACACTGGCTTTGCGCGCGCTCATTCTCGTGATGCGGAAAAACCAAATCACGCCCACCGCCATGTATATCTATTTGATCGCCAAGATGCTCTTTTATCATGGCCGAACACTCAAGGTGCCAACCCGGACGACCACGACCCCAAGGGCTATCCCAACCAGGTTCATCATCGGATGATGGCTTCCATAAAACAAAATCACCGGCATACTTTTTATAAGGCGCAACTTCTACCCGCGCACCATCCAACATGTCCTCTAAAGATCGGTTAGAAAGCGACCCATAGTCACTCATAGATCGGACATCAAAAAGTGCATGCCCTTGCGCAGCATAGGCATGATTTTTGTCGATTAAGCTGGCAATCAAATCAATCATTTGCGGTACATGATCTGTTGCGAATGGAACGACGCTAGGTTCCAGAACATTCAAGGCTGTCATGTCATCTAAATAGGCCTGTGAAAACTCTTTCGATACGCTCTCGATAGAGCGATTCCCTTCGCGCGCGACCTTCATGATTTTGTCATCGATATCGGTAATATTACGTGCGTAACAGACATCATCATAAAGTTCATTCAAAACACGAAAAAGCAAATCAAAAACAACCGCAGGGCGCGCATTGCCAATATGGATGTAGTTATATACCGTCGGTCCACACACGTACATTTTTACCGTGTTAGGCGACAATGGAACAAAGACTTCCTTTTTACGGGAAGCCGAATTGTAAACTTTTAACTCAGAAACTTTTAACTCAGAAACTTTTAACTCAGACACTTTGGACATGATACCTAATTCTTTAATTAATTAATTTTGGCTATTTATAGCTATTTATAGCCGTCTTTTAAACTTATGGTCATATTGAATACAGGTTCAGTAATGTGCTCATCACGACAAAAATACCCTATTCGTTCAAACTGAAAACCTTGTAGCCCCTGGGCACTTTTAAGACCAATTTCACCAAGACAGTTTTCAATTGTTTTTTCACTTTCGGGGTTTATCGACTCGAGAAAGTCAACACCATTCGATCCAGGAGATTCTTCGTTAAATAAACGATCGTACAATCGAACATTAAACGTCGTGTGCTCATGTGCGGCAACCCACTGAATAACACCTTTTGGTTTAATCCCATCTTCGGGGTTTTCACCTAGCGTTCCTTCAATAAAATGCGCGCGCACCTCAATAATGTCACCCGCATCGTTCTTTATGGCTTCGTCAGCCTCAATAACATACGCACCACGCAAACGAACACGCTTTGCAATAACCAAACGCTTGAACTTTTTATTCGCTTCCTCACGAAAATCTTCGCGATCGATATAGATTTCACGGCCAAACGGCAATCGACGCTCAGGCAAATCATCACGCTGCGGGTGCCCTGCAATGCGTAAATCTTCAGTTTTATCCGCCGGGTAGTTGGTGATAACAACTTTTAGGGGGTTTAAGACACACATTGCACGCGGAGAATTTTTATCAAGGTCGTCACGAATAGCGTGTTCAAGCATCCCGAGACTTACAACACCGTCAGAGCGACTAACACCAATCATTTCACAGAATTTCCGAATACTGGCGGCGGTATAACCACGACGCCTAAAGCCCGCAATTGTCGGCATACGCGGGTCATCCCAGCCACTCACACGCCCTTCGTCCACAAGCTGCTTTAACTTACGCTTCGAGGTAACTGTGTAATCTAGGTTTAGACGACCAAACTCATACTGAACCGGCTTACTTGGCACAGGCAGGTTTTCGATAAACCAGTTATATAAGGGTTTATGGTCGGCAAACTCTAGAGTACAAATAGAGTGCGTAACACCTTCTATAGCGTCTTCTTGGCCATGCGCAAAGTCGTAGCTCGGATATATGCTCCACTTATCGCCCGTCTGATGATGCGGTTGTTTGCGAATTCTGTACAAAATCGGGTCACGCATATTGATATTGCCGTTAGACATATCAATTTTTGCTCGTAAACTACGCGATCCCTCGTCGTATTCGCCCTTGCGCATACCGTCCAGCAAGCTTAGATTTTCTTCAACACTACGCTCACGGAATGGGGATGCCTTACCGCCTTCGGTTAAAGTTCCACGATATTCACGCGCCTGTTCCGCATTTAAGTCGCAGACATACGCTTTCCCCTCTTTAACAAGGTGAATAGCCCATTGATAAAGCTGATCAAAGTAGCTAGATGCGTATCGTGTATCGCCGGCCCATTCAAAACCTAGCCATTCAACGTCTTTTTTAATCGCATCAACGTACTCAATGTCTTCTTTAGCCGGATTAGTGTCGTCGAAACGTAAATTGCATTCGCCACCAAATTTCTGAGCTAAAGTGAAATTTACGTAAATAGATTTAGCGTGACCGATATGTAAATAACCATTCGGTTCGGGCGGAAAACGTGTCACTAATTTCTTACACGCGCCACTTTCCACGTCTTTGGTTATTATTTGTTCTAAAAAATTTAATGGCTTGTCTTGCGAGCTCATAAAAGCATTACACCTAAGTTAAAAAGGAAGCGAGATTGGTACGGACCCACTTCTCAAACAATTCAAAGCGCGTATTATAGCGGCCTGCCATGGCCCGCATAGGGCTAAGACTAAAATAGCGACTTACAGGGTTAAAAATGATTATTTTTCAAACAAATTTCGGTGACTTCTCAGTCGAATTGGATTTTGAGAAGGCTCCAAAGACTGCAGCCAACTTTAAAAAGTATGTTGAAAGCGGACATTACGATAATACTATCTTCCATCGTATTATTGACGGCTTTATGGTTCAAGGTGGCGGTTTTGACGAAGATATGGAGCAAAAACCGGCTCCAGATACAGTAGAAAACGAAGCTGACAACGGCCTGAAGAATGATGAAGGCACATTGGCAATGGCTCGCACCTCGGATCCACACAGTGCTAGTGCTCAATTTTTCATCAACATAAAAAATAACGACTTCCTAAATCATACCAGTAAAGATGCTAATGGCTGGGGTTATTGTGTATTTGGTAAAGTCGTTGAAGGAATGGACGTTGTCAATAAGATTAAAGGCGTTGCTACCGGTAGCCGTATGGGACATCAAGATGTACCTACTGAAACCGTTGTTATTAAGTCGGCCAAGTTCGCACAATAGAGTCAGTTTACGTAACACTTTAGCTAGCTCTCTATACTAGGAGAGCTTTAGGGATAGGATTCATGCAACGCTTTTTCATCTCGGATTTACATTTAAGCCCTGGTACTCCAGAGCTCGCCAAGGCTTTCTCCGCTTTTTTGGCTAATCAAGCCAAGCACGCTGACGAGTTGTATATTTTGGGCGATTTTTTCGACGCCTGGATAGGTGATGATGAAGACCATGAGTTCTATACCAAAATCATCCATGAACTGCGTGCAACTAGCGATAGTGGTACGAAAACCTACTTCTTACACGGTAATCGCGACTTTTTGATAGGAAAGGCCTTTGCCGAACGCTGCAATATCACGCTATTGAGTGAAACGCACAGTATAGTGAGTGGTGATAAGACGGTGCTATTAATGCACGGCGACAGCCTATGTACGAGTGATCAAGAATACATGGCTTTTCGAGCACAAGTACGGAACCCCGCTTGGCAGGCCCAAATCTTAGCTCTACCGCTGGAGCAACGACGCGTCATGGCCGCACAATTGCGTAACCAAAGCTCTTCAATGAACAGTAATAAAGCCGAAGACATAATGGACGTTAACCAAGAAGCTGTTTGTGCACAGTTTACAGAGCACAGCGCCGACATTTTGCTGCACGGCCATACCCACCGACCCGCTACCCACACTGAAGGTTCGCAAAAACGAATTGTCCTTGGCGACTGGGGAAATCAAGCGTGGTATGTTCACGACGCAGACGGGGACCTCAGCCTTAACTCCTACGGTATCTGAGCCTGACCTTAAATTCTGAACTTAGCTGAAATAGCTGTGTTTGTATTGGTTTATCCACAAAAGTCTCCTATTCTTAAATAGATCTATGTGTCCGCCTACTAAAATAGGCATCAACAGTCATGCCATAACAATCGAGTTGCAACAATCATGCTGCAACGATCACGCGGTAACGGTTATGCGATAACGGTTTTGCTGGTAACAACAGCGATTGAACTTTTATCAATTCACAGTTAATTGCGCAACAAGGTGTACGACAGAAATATAATGAGTATTGAGTACGAAAAACGCATTCAAACGCTTTTATCCCAGCACGGCATCGAGCCAAGCTCACTACCCTCAAATCTATCGGACCTATTAACGAGCCTAAATAATGATTATAAGCAGCCATCACTTAGCGATGACTACAATCGCACTATTCTAGAAGCAGTCAATACCGCTATATTTGTCTTTGGTGACACGTTTTACTACGCAAATCCGGCTTTCGAACAACTGCTTGGTTACAGCATGCAGGCGCTAAAAGACAAAACCTTAAATGAAGTTTTCAATGACAATTTTGTCCGTCATCACGAACGCTTACTGAATACGCCCCCGCACCACGAAGACACAAAAACGATAAACACTATCGAGATCGAAGTACGCTGTACACGCGGCGTCTCCCTTTGGATTAGGATCACTCCCACCAGAGCAGTGCTCGATGGAAAAGAACGTTGGATCGCAAGTGCAATTGACATAACACAACAAAAAACCAATGAAGCACGCTTGTGCTTTCAGGCGTACCACGATCAATTAACGGGCCTGCCTAACAAAATTCGGTTAATAGAGCGTGTAGAAAGCGCTCTGGCTAAAACAAGCCGAGATCGCTTTTACAAATTTGCTGTACTTGTCATTAATATCGATCGATTTAATGTCATAAACGATAGCTTGGGCCACCATGTGGGTGATCAGTTACTTTTGGAGATATCCAAACGTATTCGTATTTGTATTCGTCGAACAGATTTCGCCGCCCGAATCGATGGCGACGAGTTCGCGGTCGTTATGGATAACGTTATAGAGCATGACGAAATAAATGAACTCGTCACGACACTTCAATCCGCTATTTCAGAGCCCATACACGCTCAGGGTCACAATGCGCATTGCAGTGCAACCGTTGGAATATCACTCGGAAGCTTCAATCATCAAAGTGCCGAACAGTTAATTCGCGATGCCAACATAGCCTTATATCGGGCAAAAGAAGAAGAACATTGCAGCTCTAAATTATACGATACGAGCATGCATGAAAAAGCTAAAAAGATTTTAACCATTGAAAGTGATCTACGCGTTGCCATTGCCAATAATGCTTTGGAATTATTTTACCAACCCATAATTAATCTACGTACGGGCCGCGTCGAATATGTCGAGGCACTGATACGGTGGCGAAAACGCAATAGCCAAATCATTGAGCCTATCGATTTCATCCCCCTAGCCGAAGAGTCTGGCGCTATATTACAACTCGGAAACTGGGTTATTACAGAAGCTACACGTGCAGCTGCACGGTGGAACTCACTACGTGATCGCGCGATAGGCGTAAGCATCAATGTATCAAGCCGACAATTTGTTGATGGCGAACTACCAAGAACGATTGAAAAGGCCTTAGCCGTTCAAAAATTAGACCCAGAGCTATTAAAAATCGAGTTAACTGAAACATCGCTTATCGATAATTCAGATGCCATACAGGGAACCCTAACTCAAATTCGAGCCCTAGGCTGTGACATATTAGTCGACGATTTCGGCACGGGATACTCTTCGCTGAGTTACCTTCATCAGTTTCCTGTCAGTGCCATTAAAATCGACCGATCATTTATTACTAATTTGGAAGCCGATCCTGATAATACCGAAGTATTAAAAGCCATTATCAATTTAGGCCACAACCTTGGATTACCCTCTATTGCAGAAGGTATTGAAAATACTAACCAAGCACAAACTTTAATTGAACTTGGCTGTGATTACGCGCAAGGATTTCTTTTTTCCGAAGCTGTTGAAGAAAAATTCCTTACAGAAATTTTCACTCAAAACTTCGCACCAAAACAAAAATAACCCTAATCGTGAACCGGCCCGGAGTGAAACCTGAACTCTGTATCGGGTTCAAGTATCAATGCTTTTTCCTGCAGTAAGAAATGCTGTACTCGCTCACTAATATCCTCGCCATCAGCAGCTTTAGTCGCTAAATGCAGGTAATCTTTAAAGTGACGTGATTCCGACTTAAGCAAAGTCATATAAAAACTCCCTAATACGTCATCCAAATGCGGAGCCAAGGCTTCAAAGCGTTCACACGAACGGGCCTCAATAATTGCACCAATAATTAAGGTATCAATTAACTTGGCAGGCTCATACGTTCTTACAGTTTTGCGCAACTGCGCGGCGTAGCGAGAAGCCGTAATCTGCTCGTAAGGCACTTTGCGTTCATTCATAATCGCAATAACTTGCTCGAAATGACGCAATTCTTCTCGTGCCAACTTTGACATTAAATTTAACAATTCAAAATTATCTACATAGCGATACATCAAATTCATCGCGGTACTTGCAGCCTTTTTTTCACAGTTAGCGTGATCTACCAAGAGAATTTCAGGTTCACGTAACGCACGATCGATCCAAGGCTGAGGTGTTTTACACAACAAGAACTCATGTATCTCTCGTGTCAATTCGGATTGAGACATAGTAACTTTTCCAGATTCAATTTTTAATTAAATAACGCCCTGCCATAAATCGCTCATCACGACGGGATATAAAAGAGGTTAAACGCTCACCGCACAATACAAACATTTACGCATTACAAGTAACGCTACCAAGCGATAAAAGCTTGTCCGTTTATATATCGGCGCAACTGAGCCTATTTTTTAAAACCTCATTAACACGAACGGACATTACGTTGTGGCGCGTGGTTCGGCGCGCAAAAAATACCGTTCGTAATGAACAGTAGATAGGACAAAAAAATCTTCATCGATACTATTTTTTAGGTCGTATAGGTTTTGTCCCTTAAAGCCAGCTTCAATACGACAACCAAAAGTGTCTAGTGATTGTAATTGACTTGACCCTCGTTTTAATAATTCCAACAACCACAGGTACTCACCGGCACATTCATCGACACGAAGATGCTGAAACTTTAATGCGGACAACAAAAGTTTTTTATCTTCAACAACAATGACGGGCTCTACTACTTGACGAGCTAAACTAGACAAGCGATTTAAAATTGCCTGTTTTTCATAACGCGAATACGCGTTCCACGATATCACTTCATGTGTAAAACGCTTACAACCACGACAGACAGTATCGCCGATACCTGTTGAACACACACCGATACACGGTGATTTTGGGGTGTTATCTAATGCCAATAGAATTAAGCCTTATACGCATGGTGAATTTCAGTTTAAACAGCGAGCGTTTATAACGCCGTACTGATTCTCACAGCCCTATATAGTTCATTGCACACACTTTATGGGCTTAGGACTTATTAGACTAAGTAATAAAGGCGCATTTTACCTTGCCTGAACAAGACTTTCTCAAGAAATTACGCCAAAATCGTTGCGATATAGCTACATTGCAACAACATTTGCCCGTCATAGGCCAAAGCTTAACAAAATCGCTTACAAACCGTACGAAACCGGATAAACACTGCACTTTAGGGGCTCAATATTGTAGAATCAGCGCCCGAAGCCCCTAAAGGCCAAGGTAGCCGGGCAGATTTGCTAGCCCCTACCCACTCATCAACCACAGATGTTGATAGCCTCGCCGGTCAGCGATCCTGATCTTCGAGTAAATTCATAAATAATGAGGACTTAATACGTGCTTGAAGCCTACCGTAAACACGTTGCAGAGCGAAAAGCTCTAGGAATTCCCCCTTTACCCTTAAACAGCGAACAAGTCGCTGCACTTGTTGAGTTGCTACAAGCACCGCCAGCAGGCGAAGAGGAAACACTATTAGAGCTTATCACCAACCGTGTTCCACCCGGTGTTGATGAAGCAGCCTATGTAAAAGCTGCATTTCTAAGCGCCGTCGCCAAAGGCGAATCAAACTCTCCTCTTATTTCAGCGGAAGAAGCGATCGTATTACTCGGTAATATGCATGGCGGTTACAACATCACAACCTTGGTAGACGCGCTTGAAAAACCCGAACTTGCGAGTGCAGCTGCGAAAGAACTCAAGCACACCTTGCTAATGTTCGACGCCTTTCACGACGTAGAAGAACTTGCTAAAGCCGGTAATGAGCACGCCATATCAGTTATGCAAAGCTGGGCCGACGCCGAGTGGTTTACCTCACGCGATAAAGTAGCCGAATCTATTAAGGTTGCCGTATTTAAAGTACCTGGCGAAAGCAATACCGATGACCTTTCTCCGGCACCCGACGCATGGAGCCGTCCAGACATCCCGCTTCATGCTTTAGCCATGTACAAAATGGAAAGAGAGGGCCTAACGCCAACAGAACAAGGCGTAACCGGACCACTAAAACAAATAGAAGAAGCCCAAGCGAAAGGTTACCAAGTTGCCATTGTTGGTGACGTAATGGGTACAGGATCATCGCGTAAATCAGCAACCAACTCAGTGCTTTGGTACTTCGGCGAAGATATGCCGGGCGTTCCTAATAAGCGCGGCGGCGGTATTTGTATTGGCGGTAAAGTTGCTCCAATCTTCTTCAATACTATGGAAGACGCCGGCGCATTAGTTTTTGAAGCCCCAGTAGACGATTTGGCGATGGGCGATGTTATTGAAGTTCGCCCCTATGACGGTAAAATCTTAAGCGAAAGCGGAAACGTAATTTCTGAGTTCGAACTTAAATCTGAAGTTCTATTAGATGAAGTTCAAGCCGGCGGTCGTATTAACCTTATCATTGGTCGCGGTCTAACGTCGCGTGCCCGTGAATCATTGGGCCTAGAAGTATCGGAGCTATTCCGCGTACCGTCTACCCCGGCTCAAAGCGACAAAGGCTTTAGCTTAGCCCAAAAAATGGTTGGTCGTGCATGTGGCTTAGCCGAAGGTCAAGGTGTTCGCCCTGGTACATACTGCGAACCAAAAATGACAACGGTTGGCTCGCAAGATACTACTGGGCCAATGACGCGTGACGAACTAAAAGATCTCGCATGCCTAGGCTTTTCTTCAGATCTAGTAATGCAGTCCTTTTGTCACACGGCCGCGTACCCAAAACCTGTAGACATTAACACACAGCATACGCTTCCAGACTTCATCATGACCCGTGGCGGTGTTTCCTTGCGCCCAGGGGACGGTATTATCCACTCGTGGTTAAACCGCATGTTGCTACCAGATACGGTTGGTACGGGTGGCGATTCACATACACGTTTCCCAATGGGTATCTCATTCCCAGCAGGTTCTGGTCTTGTAGCGTTTGCTGCGGCAACCGGAGTTATGCCACTCGATATGCCCGAATCTGTTCTGGTTCGCTTTAAAGGAAAGATGCAACCTGGCATTACTTTGCGCGATCTTGTTCATGCCATTCCTTACTACGGTATTAAGCAAGGCTTACTCACCGTCGCGAAGAAAGGCAAAAAGAACTTCTTCTCGGGCCGAATCCTTGAAATTGAAGGTTTGAGTGATTTAACTGTCGAGCAAGCATTTGAGCTTTCCGATGCATCCGCTGAACGTTCAGCAGCTGGCTGTACCATTAAGCAATCTAAAGAGAAAATTGCTGAATACTTAACATCTAACATTACCCTACTACGCTGGATGGTAAGCGAAGGTTACGGTGACGCACGTACTCTAGAACGTCGCGCAACTAAAATGGAAGAATGGATTGCGAACCCAGAGCTGCTTGAGGCCGATGCAGACGCAGAATACGCAGCCGTTATCGAAATCGATCTAGCTGACGTTAACGAACCCATCGTTTGCTGTCCCAATGACCCTGATGACGCACGCCTATTATCAGAAGTATCTGGCGACACCGTAGACGAAGTCTTTATCGGTTCGTGTATGACCAACATTGGTCACTTCCGTGCAGCTGGTAAGTTATTCGAAACGGTCTCTGGTCCGCTGAAATCACGATTTTGGATTTCACCACCGACTAAGATGGACGCACACACCCTTATGGAAGAAGGTTACTACAATATCTTCGGTGCGAAGGGTGCGCGCATGGAAATGCCTGGTTGTTCATTGTGCATGGGTAACCAAGCACGCGTAGCCGACGGCGCAACCGTACTTTCTACTTCGACACGTAACTTCCCTAACCGCTTAGGTAATGGCGCCAACGTCTACTTAGCATCGGCAGAACTTGCCGCTGTTGGTGGTATTCTTGGTCGCTTACCAACCGTCGAAGAGTACCTCGAGTACACGGCTAAAATCGACAGTATGTCTTCAGAAATCTTTAAATATATGAGCTTCGATCAAGTCGAATCTTTTGTTAAAGGCGCCGAAGACGGCAAGCGAATTGCTGCTGTACAGATTGAAGACGTAAAGGTTTAAGCCCTTAAAATCACCATGTTAGCCTAAATGGTTATCATGGTGATTATCATTTGTTATTTTCTTAATTTATCGCACTACTTTTACACTAATTCCCCGCTTTTACCTGCTTTTAACTAGCACTAATCTAAGTGCCTCATTATACTTTGCGCTCACTAATAAAGTGACACGCGCCAACAATGGGTTAAACCTTGCATTGGCCGTACAAAAAATAATAACGAGGTATTCATGTTGTCAAACTCACATAAATTATCAGTACTAGAAAAAGCAGGTTATGGCTTCGGCGATGCTGCCGCAAACTTTGTATGGCGTGGAGCTTTAGGCTACCTTGCAATTTTTTATACCGATACATTTGGCTTAATGGCGGCGCATGTTGCGCTATTAATGCTTTGGGTTCGCCTAACAGACGGTGTTACCGATATTGTGATGGGCATGATCGCCGATAGAACAGAGACTCGTTTTGGTAAATTTCGCCCCTGGATTATGTGGTCCGCTCCGGCGCTAGCGCTCTTTATGATTTTATGCTTTACCACACCAGACCTAAGCTACGGCGGGAAACTAATATGGGCATATATAACCTATATTGGCCTAACATTGGCCTATACCGTAAATAATGTACCATATTCAGCACTCATGGGCGTAATGACACCCAGTGTTAGCGAACGCGCATCACTGTCGTCGTATCGATTTGTAGGCGCCTTTGGTGGCGGTCTACTCGTCATGGGCATGACGCCTTACCTCGTTGATTTCTTTGGTAAAGGTGATGCTATTATCGGTTACCAGTACACCATGTACCTATTTGCATCGTTAATTGTTATTTTTTGCACAATTACCTACTTCACTACACAAGAGCGCGTTAAGCCTGCCAAAGTGGATCGCCCTCCTTTCTCTAAAGAAGTTGTCGATATCCTCTATAGCTTGGCGGTACTGTGTATGCCGCTCTTTGGTGCAATCATATTCCTACAATTTCAGAATATTCTTTCAGGAATATTCTTCGCGCTAACATTTTTAGTGACATTCTTAGGTGGAAAATACATCATCAGCCGCCCCGCCGAGACTCGAACCGGCACCCAGCAAGAGCTTGTTGACTTAATCACAAACAAACCGTGGTTAATTCTATTGAGCGTTGGCTTCTTATTTATGATCTTTAACAGTATTCGATATGGCGTTGTTGCATACTACTTTACCTACTACATGGGCGATGCCTTACTTACCGGTAAATACTTCGCAGCCCTGCTCATCGTCTCCTTGCTGACGGCCCTTGCCGTTCCGTATATAAATAAGCTTTGCACGAAAAAAACACTGTTCATTATCTCCTTCGTATTAGGAGCCGCATTCAACTGCGCTATTTACTTCCTCGACCCAAGCCAAGTAACGCTCATATTTGTTGTTGGTTGTATTGGTGAGATCTTCGCAGCCATTATGCCGGTACTGTATTTTGGAATGTTAGGTGACGTTGCGGATTACTCCGAATGGAAAACAGGTCGCCGTGCAACGGGCTTAATCTATTCAGCAGGCTCGTTCGTACAAAAGGCTGGTAGCGGATTCGCTGCGGCAATAGTCTTACTTGTTCTCGCTAAATTTGGATACGACGCCGCAGTAGAAAGCACCATTACAGATTCAATCCAAGGCATGAAACTCCTCATGAGCTGGATTCCTGCAGTCTTCGGTGTTGTCGGGTTAATCGCAATTATCTTCTACCCGCTTACCGCGACCAAAATGCAGCAAATCGAGCAAGACCTTCAAGCACGCCGCGCTTAGGTCACACCAAATAAGGACCTAGTGCCCTAGGTCCATCTATATAAAGCGTGTGGGGCTAAGCAGCTGGCACGCTTCTCTTATTTACCTCGCACCTCTCTATATACTAGCTCTACACATCTCTTCTTTACCCTCCTCAATCGCTCAGCCAAGCTTCTAACTCATCTGCTCCGCCAATTAATTCTCCACCGATGAAAACCTGAGGTGTAGTGCCTTGCCCTGTTATAGCCGTCAACGAATCATAACTCACGCCAGAACGACCAAGTTCTATAACCTCATAACTCAAGCCCTTGCTATCCAGTGCCGCTTTGGCACGTGTACAGTGCGAGCACCCCGGTTTCGTTAACAGTGATATCGTCGGTGCTAACTCAATTGAAGGCGCAAGATAATTCAGCATTGTATCGGCATCCGAAACTCTAAACGGGTCGCCTGGCTCGTCTTCCTCCACGAATAATTTTTCGATTGTTCCATTATTCACCAGCATGGAATAGCGCCAGCTTCGCTCACCAAAACCCAAGTCGTTTTTATCGACCAGCATGCCCATACCACGCGAGAAATCGCCGTTTCCATCGGGTAAAAATACGACATTCTCAGCCTGCTGATCATCTTTCCAAGCATTCATGACAAAGGCATCGTTCACCGATAAGCAAATTACCGAATCGACCCCCAAATCTTTAAAAACCGGTGCTAGTGCGTTGTATCGTGGCAAGTGACTAGTTGAACATGTTGGGGTAAACGCCCCCGGTAACGCAAAAACAATGACGCGCTTGTTAGCAAATAACGCATCCGAGCCAATAATCTTCCACTCATTCGCCTCCCGTGTTTTAAAACTGACATTCGGTACAACCTGCCCTTCGGTCAAACTATTCACATTCCATCTCCTGATCAATGTTGCTTTTTACGGCTTAGAGTTACGACTTAGAGTTGCTGCTACAGCGTAAATACTGAGCATGTTTTGCAACTTATCTTTTCGATGGATAAATAATACTCCCCTCACTGGAATTGCTATAATTAATTATATGAATCAACACAATAGCCTATAGCTAACACGTAGCACTATTTTGCTACCTTCTGTCTTTTTAGACCGACTTTTGACCTGTATGGTAAGAACTACAATCCACTTTGCTTTATAATGCCGCCTGTTTTAACCGGCACCATGGCATAAGAGCGATTCACGTTTATGAAAAAAGAACGACTCGCCGTTATAGTCGCCTAACAACGCGACAGATCATGAAACGTTGTGCCTTAGCAATTATTGATATTTGAAAATAACAGGAACGATTTATGGTTAAGAAGATTGGCGTACTAACTAGTGGTGGCGATGCGCCAGGTATGAATGCTGCCGTACGCGCAGTTGCACGGACCGCCATCTACCACGACATTGAAGTTGTTGGTATCCATAATGGCTATTATGGTTTATATCATAATGAAATCGCTCCAATTACACGTCGCGATGTTGCCGACACCATTAACCGTGGCGGCACATATTTAGGCTCTGCTCGGTTCCCCGAATTTAAAGAAGAAAGCATTCGCAAAGAAGCGATCGTAAACCTTAAAAAACACAATATTGATGCGCTCGTAGTCATCGGTGGTGACGGCTCTTACATGGGCGCAAAAAAACTCACCGAAATGGGCTTCCCGTGTATCGGCATCCCAGGCACCATCGACAATGATGTTGCCGGCACCGATTATACTATCGGCTATTACACCGCACTGAACACCGTTCTTGATGCTATAGACCGCTTACGTGACACATCAAGCTCACATAAGAGAATATCCGTAGTTGAAATTATGGGGCGCTATTGTGGCGATCTAACCGTTGCGGCAGCCATCGGTAGTGGCGCAGAATACGCGATTGTTCCAGAAGAAAAATACGACGAAGAAAAACTACTCGAAGACTTAAAAGCGCACGTCGATAGCGGTAAAAAACACGCCATAATTTGTATTACTGAAAAGATTTGCGATGTTAATGAACTAGCCGAAAAAATCGAAGCTGTTACTAAATTAGAAACACGTGCCACTATCCTTGGCCACATTCAGCGTGGTGGCGCACCAACAGCTTACGATCGTATTCTGGCCTCACGAATGGGCTCATATGCCGTTAAGCTTCTTATTCAAGGTCACGGCGGACGCTGTATTGGCTTGCAGGCCAATGAGCTTGTTCATCATGACATTATCGATGCACTCGACAACATGAGCCGCCCTTATAACCCTTATCTACAAGAGCTTTGCCAAAAGCTAGCGTAAATCAGTTAGCCGCCGGGTTTAAACAACGGCGGCTCTTCTTCTTTATCTTCCTCTCGCTTTTCCAAACTTAAACTCCCAAACGCGTTACTGGCTTCATCCTTTTTAGCCTCACCAGCAGGTTCTTCATCTGTCGCTCCGCCCTCAGCCAGCTTAATTCTTAGCCGCAAGTTATTTTCTGAATCCGCATTGGCAAGCGCCTCTTTGTGACTGACTTTTCCATCCATATACAAATGATAAAGGGCGCCATCAAAAGTCTGCATCCCTAAGTTTTCAGACTTATTCATAATGGCTTTAATATCTTCTAATCGCGCCTTTAAAATCAGATCTTGAATTGTTTTTGTGCCCAGTAATACCTCAACTGCGGCGCAACGTTTACCATCAATAGTTGGGATTAGACGCTGTGACACGATAGCGCGAATATTCTGCGATAAACCCAGTAACAACTGAGCCCGACGCTCTTCAGGAAACATATTAATAATACGCTCTAAAGCCTGATTCGCATTATTAGCATGCAATGTTGAAATAGCTAAGTGACCGGTTTCTGCGAACTCTAACGCGTGCTCCATGGTTTCTCTGTCACGAATCTCACCGATCAAAATAACATCCGGTGCCTGACGTAAAGTGTTTTTGAGCGCATGCCGAAAGCTACGCGTATCGACACCAACCTCACGTTGGTTAATGATGCTTTTCTTATGGCGATGCACATACTCCACAGGGTCCTCAACCGTAATGATATGCCCCGCCGACGTCGTGTTTCTATGGTCAATAAGTGCCGCTAGCGATGTTGATTTACCCGAGCCCGTACCGCCAACAAACAGTACAAGCCCCCTTTTCATCATAACCACTTCTTTTAAAACTACGGGTAAGCCTAAGTCATCAAACTGAGGAATATCCGTATTGATATTTCGCGCGACAATAGATGTTTCATTGCGCTGCTTAAAGATGTTAATCCGAAAACGACCTACGCCAGGAATAGAGATTGCCAAATTCATCTCAAGCTCGTGCAAAAACTCCTTACGCTGTTCCTCATCCATTATCTCATTAGCAATATCATCGATTTCACCCGGTTTTAAAGGGTTAGCCGACAAAGGCTTTAAGGCACCCTGAAACTTCGCACACGGCGGCGCGCCAGTACTTAGATATAGATCTGAACCGTCTTTTTTAGCGAGAATATTGAGATACTTATCGATGGGGGTCGCCATGAAGCCAGC
Source organism: Flavobacteriales bacterium (assembly GCA_047638775.1). GTDB lineage: Bacteria > Pseudomonadota > Gammaproteobacteria > Pseudomonadales > Cellvibrionaceae > Agaribacterium. The sequence continues at coordinate 1,336 of JBLIMQ010000091.1, read as the reverse complement.
CTTCTACATTGCTTTTAAATGAGTATAGAAGGTAGTAGCGTAAAGGTGATATTTTTTGGCTTATGTAACCACTCTTGATTGGGAGAGCTTAAAGGGTAATAACTAGAAGGCCAAAGTGGCCGTATCATGAAATACAGAGCAAATTTACAGCGAAGCCCGACCTACAACCAAACCTACGTACTCACTCGTGTAGGTCGGCCTTCAGGCCGACTGAACTTACGTAAATTTAACATAGGAAAATTTACGTAGGCATACACCAAACCATCGCATCTGATATTGTCGGGCTGAAGCCCGACCTACATCCAAACCTACGTATTCACTCGTGTAGGTCGGCCTTCAGGCCGACTGAACTTACGTAAATTTAACATAGTCATACACCAAATCATCGCACCTGCTTTTCCGGATAGTATTAGCTCCCAATTTAAATCTCCATTAGAGCGAATTCTTAATTAGATCTACTAGTGCTTAATATTTTTAGATCTAGAATTGTAGGCTTAGACTTGAGTTTGAATTGACAGCCTTAAATTTTTGGCCTGGATATATGAAATCATAAAACAACAAAGAAAATGCTCTATCTTAACTAAGGGATACGGATTAAATCGTGTGACGCTAAAAATCAATCAATCCTAACCCCACGAATAAGCTCTTTTACTTTCACGACAAAAAACAATATATTCATAAATCTAGCAACAGACAAAACCGTTAGCGGAATGGCTATTAATAAAGAAAAATTAAACGCAAGCGAAGGGATTTGAACACTCATTGGGTATAGCCCGAAATACAACATCGCAGAGATTAAAATTGATACTAATGCTCCTAAAAGTAAGGCCAAGCCAACAAACTGGCCGGATACGACGGACATTTTTACATTTCGTGTATTGCCATTTTTTTCTTCAAATTTATATTGCAATACAACTTCGCCAATACCGCCTACCCCTCCATCTTCTGAAAGTAAAATAGTATTAGGATCGAGCCTTTGGGCAAATACTTTCCCTAAATACGAGCCTAATTTCTCTTGACCGAAAGTTGACACGTCATCTACGACTACAACCTTGCTGGAAACCAGAATAAAATATCGCCAAATACTATTTGGATCGACATTCGTTTTAAACATATTGGCAAGGATAGATTCCGCCCCCGTGTATATTGGTTATTTAAACCGAATTTTTTTGTTTGATTTTCACGTAGACTGGCTATTCCTAATGCCATCTTTAATCGATACACAACTCAATACATAATTCTATACATAGGTGAAAACCCCTAGTGCATCCATGCACTAGGGGTGTTTCGTTGAGCTGGCATCTAAGCTTCCGTGCGCAGTTATTATTTATATTGA
>JBLIMQ010000090.1:0-18736 GCA_047638775.1 Flavobacteriales bacterium | reverse complement strand
CGTAATTCTTGAAGGAGCTCTTTGTTCGAACTGATAACAGCTAATTGCCATCCAGCTAATTGTGATTTACACACTTCACCAAGCTTTTGATATTCAGGGGACAAAGAATTCACATCGCCTAGACGGTCACCGTAAGGAGGGTTTGTAATAGCCAAACCAGAATCATCTAGATTTAACTCTAAAGATTCTATCGCGTTGAAGGGGTTATTATAAATACGGATTTTCGATTCCAATCCAGCATTCCGTACATTATCGAGTGCTTGAAAGTAAACATTTTTATCCTTTTCACAGCCGATAATGGGTATCTTTAATTTATCAATACCATCAGTCCGGCGGTTAACGGCCTCCTCTTTAATCTCAGTCCACTGTTGCTCTGAATATGACTTAAGTGCCATAAAACCCCAACGCTCTCTGCGAATACCTGGGGCGATATCAGCCGCTATCATCGCAGCTTCAATCAATATCGTTGCAGAGCCGCATAAGGGATCTAATATGGCTTTTTCTGCTTTAGCAAGTGCCGGCCAATCGGCTCTAAGCAAGAGAGCCGCGGCCAAATTCTCTTTAATCGGCGCCATACCGTGCCCCTGACGATATAAGCGCTTATGTAAGCTTTCGCCACCTAAATCAATACCGATATAGCAGTTCTTTGGGCTTAAACGAACATTAATTCGAACGTCAGCATTTTTTGGATCAACGTCCGGGCGCTTACCTTCATTTTCACGAAAACAATCGACAATGGTATCTTTAATTAACTGAGCGCCGAATTGTGTATGGCGGATATCTTTGGAACTGCCCGAAAAATCAACGGCTATTCGCTTATCGACACCAAAATAAAGATTCCATTCGACAGATGAGCTTAATTTAAACACCTCGTCCTTAGTGTAGGCACGATCTTTAGCTAGCAGCAATAGAACCCGATTGGCCAAGCGGGACCATAAACAGATTCGCATAGCGATTGCATGATTACCCGTGCAAGTCACGCCGGTTACGGTCTCTCGACAATCGTCTGCACCAAGGTTTTTTAGCTCTTCTAATAAGAGACTTTCTAAGCCTTTGGCGCAACTAACAAATAAATTTACCTTGTCTTCTGGGGAGTTCACGAATTATGACACCTATATCATCCTTAGCAGAAATCACGTTATATCAGCTAAGTTGTTGAATTAATTAAATATATTATAACGGAAAGCGTGCCTGGTCGTTTTTTATGCAGTTTCGGTATTAAGCCGCACAAGTCTATGAAAAATTGATAGTTCACAGCTAGCTCGCACTTTGACAGACTCGAGTTTCGGCTGTCGACAATAGCAGATTTTGAATGCCACTTGTTAAACCTTGTTGACAGTCTAACACGCAAAACCATCAGCCTAAGGAGGCATATATGAAGCGACAAAAGCGTGACAGATGTGAATCAGCTCTAACAAGAGGATATCAAGCAGGTTACTCGGGGTGCTCTCGGGACCGCTGCCCTCACGAAGGAGGTGAAGCTCGACATCAATGGTTTTCTGGGTGGCGTGAAGGCCGAGAAGACCTATGGAATGGCTACAATACGCTTGCTTCTGTGCATAAAGCAAACAACCTTCAAATGGCGGTTTAGCCTTAAACTATTCATACAAATTAATCATATAACGTAATTATAGCGGTCCTCCAGAATTCGGAGCTCCGCTATAATTAACTAGCCGCATTACCTTAGCTCACGAAAGCACCCCATTAACACCCGACCTAAGCACAATCAATGCCTTATCAAAGAGCAGCATCAATACCCAGCCTTATCAAAGAGCTTCAGCCAGACGCCTAACTAACCCAGGACCATGGTAAATAAACCCTGTGTATATTTGCACTAAATCAGCGCCTAGCGACATTTTTGTTTCACCGTCTTCAGCTGTCGATATCCCACCTACACCAATAATCGGGAAGTCTTCACCCAAGGCCTTTCTGTATTCATCTAAGCTTTCATTTGCTTTTTCTAGCAGGGGACGACCACTTAAACCACCCATTTCTTCAGAATGCTCACTGTGTAAGCCTTCACGAGAAATAGTGGTATTACTAACGATTAATCCATCAATGTTGTGTGTTTTTAGCGTTGCGGCAATCGATTGAATTTGCTCAGAACTGTTATCTGGTGCAACCTTAATAACGATAGGCACATATTTACTGTGCTCATCAGCTAGAGCCTTCTGCTTAATTTTGATCCCTGCCAACAATGAATCAAAGGCGTCGCCAAATTGAAGGTTGCGCAATCCAGGAGTGTTAGGGGAAGATATATTTACGGTTATATAATCAGCGTAAGCGTAAACCTTCTCTAGACAAATCTCATAGTCTTCTAAGGCCCGATCTTCAGGAGTATCTTTATTTTTCCCTATATTAATCCCTAAAACACCATCAAACCGTCGATTCTTTACACGCTCGACTAAGTAATCAACACCCTTGTTGTTGAAACCCATCCGATTAATAATCGCTTCGTCTTCAACTAAACGAAATAAACGAGGAGATGGGTTACCGTCTTGTGGCTTAGGTGTCACAGTGCCAATTTCTACACAGCCAAAGCCCAAAGCGCCAAGAGCGTTAAAATGATCGCCGTTTTTGTCCATCCCTGCAGCTAGTCCAACTCGGTTTGGGAACTCAATCCCCATAAATGTAGTCGGATTATGAATTGGCTTAGGAAAAAACAGACTCAAAAGACGCAATCGTTCTGCGGCCGACATCATGTCGAGCGAAACTTCGTGGGCGAGCTCAGGATTTAGGAGGAATAAGGCTTTTTTGGCAAGAGCATACATAGAAGAAACCTAGGTTAAAATTTGCCGCAAGCATAGCGGAATCGGGACCTAGAGTCGATGTAGACCGACGAGTTTATAATTTAGATCAATTTCTAACGCAAATCTTCCTGTAATACCGTCATGCCGTAAATGCTCGCGCATAATATTGGCCGGAAACTGTACACGACGTCCATCAATGCTCCGCGCGCTTATATTGAAGGCGCGACCTTCATAAAGTTTTAGATATTCTTCAGTCGATATATGTAGATCCAAAATAATTAATTCGTTCCTTCTTTTGGAATAATAACGTTGTACTTTTTCAGTCATTATTAATATCTATTGCCATATTTAACACCGAGTGCATATTTAATAACATATTGCATTTTTAGGAGCTATTATTTTTAGGGCCTACAGCATTTTCGAACCTACAGCATTTCAGGATCTACAGTATTCTAGAACCGATAGCATTTCAGGACCTACAGCATTTTCAGTTGCTACCCTATATAATGCCTATATAATGCCTATATCTATATATTAAAGATGCCTAGCGCCCTATTCAAAAGAGTGAAGTAGGTTTTTAGATCGGAGTATATTACGACCTACATTTAGACTAGCACTCTATTAAAAAAATAAACATCAGTTTAACACTACTCCTTCCATTGCTCAGTCGCCTGCGCAAGATCAATCAATTCCCGAATAGCCACGGTAAACATGGAGTAGTCATTTTGCTGAGCTGATTCTACACGGTGAATCATTTGGTCCCAGCGTTCAATCAATTTCACATGTTGTGACTTCCATATCTTTAAAATATCTTCTATTTCTCTGACGCCCTTATGCTTAAGTAGTGCTATAGAGAGCTTACGCAATTGCGCTTCCAAATCGTCAATAAATGCCTCTCGTGCAAAAGCTTGCCAATAATTATCTACAGACAAGTCTGACAGTTGTGTAGCGAACCATTCAAGACGTAGTTGATCGAGCAAACAATAGAACATTTGAGTCGACACTTTAATGTCACAACGGCTAATGCGCGCAACTTCCACAACGCCTAAGCCCGAAAAAAGGTTGTCGGGCATAGATAAATGCGGTATCCAAGACTCACTAATACCAATATTTCTTAAATGTTCTGACCGCTCTTCATAACGTTTCAATTCACTAGGCGATACTAAATCAGATAAACCTTCGCGCATTTCTTGCATCGTCGCTTTAAACTGTAAAATTTCTTTGGCCGTTTGAATCCCCGAACGACGGTTACGTAAGAACCACCGAACTCCACGGCGAGTCCTACGAATAAAATTACCCATCAGATTGAATTGCATCTTACTCGGCAAGCTATTATCCGTAGATTTCAAGTACTCCAAAAACTCATCGAGTTCAAATATTGATGAGGATACAAGAAATCCCTTTATTAACTCATCAACCTCTGCCCCTGTAGTTTCGGTTAATCTATTGAGTGCTGTAATTCCAAGTTTGTTTACAAAATCATTGGCTAACTGTGTAGATACTAACTCTCGTTTTAACTTATGCGTTAAAGCTTCATGCTTATACTTGTTCACAAGAGAGTTCGGAAAAGCTTTTAAAACGTAGCTATGACAGTACTCGTCTTCACATAGATCAGACTGAATCAACGCTCCTTTTAGATACACCTTGGAGTAAGATAATAGAACGGATATTTCTGGCCGAGTTAACACCTGTCCTTTTGCCAGACGCTCTGAAAGTTCATCATTAGTCGGAATAAACTCTAACGCTCTATCCAATTGGCCATCACTTTCCAAGGCATCAATGTAGCGCATATATTCCGTCATTCGTTTAGACATCTGGTGCTGAGCGAAACTAATGGCTGTCGATTGGCGGTAATTGCTATCTAAGACCTGCTCGCTTACGGCATCTGTCATCGATGAAAGAAGTTCAGAGCGTCCATCAATCGTTATACGATTATCTTCAACTAACTTATCGATTAATATTTTGATATTAACTTCATGATCAGAACAGTCGACTCCAGCTGCGTTATCTATAAAATCTGTATTACACGCACCGCCGGACAAAGCGTATTCAATACGCCCTAATTGCGTCATACCTAGGTTCCCACCTTCACCAAAAACCTTACAGCGTAATTCGGCGCCATTTACGCGTAAAGCGTCATTGGCTTTATCACCTACATTTGCGTGTTGCTCACGCTCAGATTTAACGTAAGTACCAATACCGCCATTCCAAATCAATTCAACTTCAGACTTTAAAATCGTGTGCATTAGTTGGTTCGGTGTTAATTGGTCCTCATCAATAGAAAACACTTCCTTCATTGGTCTACTGATAGTAATACTTTTAGCACTGCGGTCGAAAACCCCACCACCAGCAGAGATAAGATCCTTGGAATAATCATTCCAGTTACAGCCAGGGGTATTAAACAGCCGTTCACGTTCGACAAAACTAGAGGCCGAATCTGGATTTGGATCGACAAATATATGTAAATGATTAAACGCCGCAAGCAATCGAATGTGCTTTGATAGCAACATACCATTACCAAAGACATCTCCAGCCATATCGCCAATACCCACTGCAGTAAAGTCCTCATTTTGAATGTTTTTATTTATCTCTCTAAAGTGAGTTTGTACTGATACCCAAGCGCCTTTTGCCGTTATTCCCATTTTTTTATGGTCATAGCCTTCACTACCGCCTGACGCGAAAGCATCGCCAAGCCAATGACCGTATTCTTTAGATATCTCATTCGCGACATCTGAAAACGTTGCAGTTCCCTTATCCGCTGCAACTACCAAGTATTCATCGTCGCCATCACGACAAACAACATCAAGCGGTTTAATTATCTCCCCTTTAATCGAGTTATCCGTTATATCCAGCAGACCTCGAATAAACGTTTTATAACACTCCACGCCCTCTGCAAGTGTTTGAGCACGGCTGGCCCCCAGAGGGATTTGTTTTGCGACAAAGCCTCCTTTTGCCCCAGCCGGAACAATAACGGAATTCTTTACCTGTTGCGCTTTCACCAGGCCGAGCACCTCAGTACGATAGTCTTCCAGCCTATCAGACCATCGTAAACCACCGCGAGCAACTTTTGCGCTACGCAAGTGTACACCTTCAACACGAGGTGAAAAAACAAACACCTCAAATTCGGGGCGAGGTTCAGGGACCCCATCAATATGTCGAGTATTGAGTTTTAACGAGAGATAAGTTTTACAGTGCCCACTTCCATCACGTTGAAAATAGTTACTTCGTAAAGTATGTCGTATAAGGATTAAGTAATGTCTAAATACTTGGTCTTGATTAAGGTTACTTATATCATCAAGAAAAATTAATATCTTTGCTTCCAATTCATTTCGTGCGATTTGTCTAGAATCATCATTTAATTTAACACCTGGATCGAACTGTAAATAGAACAGCTCAACTAAATGTTTTGCGATTATGGGGTATTGATAAAGTGCGTCTGAAATAAATTCCACTGAAAGTTGAAAAAGTGCCTGCTTTGCGTAATTTGCATACGCGCGTAAGACTGCAATTTCGCGCCAACTTAAACCCGCAGCAATAACCAATCGATTAAAACCATCACTTTGAGTCCTTTTAAACCATGAGGCAAGAAACGCCTGTTCAAACACATCACTAATTTTATTTATAGCCAAGGGTGAATCGTTTGTTAATCGCATTGAAAAATCATGAATCCAAACGTTTTTATCTGCAGCATTGATATTATGAGGAACCTCCCCTAATACCCGCAAACCCATGTTTTCTAGAATAGGAATTACTTCTGATAATTCGATCATACTATCTAGATGTAGAACTCTAAAACTTAACTTTACATCACCGTCATGGTTTATTTGGTGCAACTCCATAGCGATCGAATTATCGCCATTGAGAGAGAGTATTTTTTCGATATCCGCCAATGCAAGCTCAGTATTATATTGCTCCTGATAGCCACTTGGAAAAGCTGCTTGAAATTCATTAAAAACCGCTAAGCCCTTCTTCTCCCCTAGACGACGCCGCAAGCCTAAACTTAGGTGTTCTGACCAACCCAAAACTAGGGCATATATCTTCTCTTCGAGCTTGGCAACATCTAACTCAATACAAGTAGGCGCATCAGATTTAAACAGCAAATATGCTCGGGCATGATTTGATTCAGAAAAGAAAGTGGTTGCATCCTCACAACTCGCGCCAAGTGAAGTCCCCACCAACTCTTGAATTTTTAATCGTATCCGTGTGCTGTATAAATCACGAGGAACATATACAAGACCGGTAGAAAATTTAGACCCTGCCTGTTGACGTAAGACAAATCGAACAACATTCCGTTCATCTATATCCGAAATAGCAAGCAAGTCTCGCCGCAAGTTATCATCTGACGATAATAATAATTCAATTTTAGGGTGAAGCTCTGCGACACGAACGAGACGTTTACCGTCATGAGAACTAATATTGAGGCCTGATTGCTGTAATACAAAATCGATTTTTTTGCGAATAATAGGTATTTGTTGTGGTGACATTGACGAGACGGCATAGGTGTAAAACCCTAGAAACCGATATTCACCACAAACCTCACCGTTTTCATCGTATTTTCTTACATTTATGATCTCTGGATATACCGCCCGGTGGACTGTGGAACGATATTCACACTTTAAAAACTCAACACTATCGACACCATTTAAAAATTCTTGATTAACAGGAAAGTCCACGCTACTTGATATATCGAGCTCGCATTCTTTGCGAAATAAACCGAGTTGGCTTTTGATGCTTAGAACACCAGATTGATGATCTTCGTCATAACTGTTTTGAGAATAGTCAACATCCGCATAAGCCAAGAAGGTAAAATGCGAGTCCTTCAACCAATGTAAAAACGCAATCTGCTCACTTTGTTCTGGCTTGTGGCTGGCAAGGTTGATCGCAGACGCTCTTAACGCGCCAAGCATTTCGCGATAATCACTAACGACAAAATCTAGGGCTTTTAGAGTCTTATCTATTGAATCAGAAAGTTCAGTTGCTAATAATTCGCTACTGGGGCGGCTTATCTCAAGATATATAAGCGCTTCGCGAGATATGTTTACTGAATCGCTACCGGCCAATCTAAGGTGATCTATCTCGCCATTATCATTGCGCTGGACATCAATTAGTGTACTTTTCGAACAATACACACTCAAGCTCGCCTTATTTAAGCAAATGCGAATGGTATCGACTAAGAAAGGCTTATCCGAACAGTGAACAATAAGCGCTGTGCGGTCGCTTAACTCTTTAAAACCCGTTCGCTCGTAATTAAACTGTTCTATGTGTGTATTTCCTATGCCCTCTCCCGAAGTATCACCCGAAGTATCGTCTGAAATATCACCTGTAGTCGCAACTGCAACCTTAGCGACAGTCTTACCTACAGTCTCAACAAGTAAAGCCGAAGCGAGTTGGTCAGCTAACTCTAGCCATAAAGCGAGCTCGCGTCCGAGCCAATCGTCTAAAGGAAACTTATCGGTCAACGCTAGAATAAAGTTATCCCAATAAGGGTATTTATCGGCGTACTCCTGAAAACTTATCTCCGCTTTCAAGCGTTTGCGGAAGAATTCTCGATTACCAACATCCTCTAAACCAATCGTCATTTAGCTACTCTCCGAGCTTATTATATATTTTTGCTAGAAAAGCAGCCTAAGTACTTGATAATCGGCAGCTTTACCCTCACCTAAGCATAGCTTAGTGGTGAAAAGCTGCTAATTTGAAATTGCAAATAGATAATGGTTAATACTCAATCATTACGACTGAATTACAACCTAAATCGGCTGTGTTAATTGCTCAGGCACTTATTCAGTTTGCAAGGTAGCGAACAACATAATAAATTAACGAAAAGACACTCTATATCGGGAACTCTTTGGACTCGATTACAGTCTATTCGACACAAATATTACTTCGGGTTTAAAGTCCTATGACATCGAATGCGCAAATTGAACACTTACAACAATGGTTATCGACACAAATCATCGGCCAACAAGGCTTAGTTGATCGGCTGCTTATAGCACTTATTGCCGATGGCCATCTCTTAGTCGAAGGCGCTCCAGGTTTAGCCAAGACGCGTGCAATTAAGATGCTATCTGATGGTATTGAGGGGGACTTCCATAGAGTTCAATTTACACCTGACCTGCTTCCTTCAGATATAACCGGCACAGATATCTACCGACAAGAAACCAATACATTTGAGTTCCAAAAAGGTCCGATCTTTCATAATCTGATATTGGCCGATGAAATCAATCGCGCCCCTGCAAAAGTGCAATCCGCTCTGCTAGAAGCAATGGGCGAACGCCAAGTCAGTGTTGGCAAAAAAAGCTATGCCCTACCCGAGTTATTTTTGGTTATGGCTACCCAAAATCCTATCGAGCAAGAAGGTACGTACCCACTACCAGAAGCGCAACTTGATCGATTTCTAATGCACGTACGCGTTGACTTCCCCAATGCTGAGTCTGAAAAAGAGATTCTAAAACTCAGTCGACGTGAAGCTAACCCTCAACACTCTGAAAAAGCACTAGAAGAGTTAAGTCAGCAAGCCCTAATGCAAGCCAGAGCTGAGTCCTTAACACTGCATATGTCTGATGCTGTCGAAAACTATATGGTCGAATTGAGTTGCGCCACCCGCAACGCACAGGGAGACCTAGGAAAATTGATAGAGTTTGGTGTGAGCCCCAGAGCAACAATATCTCTCGATAGATGCTCACGAGCAAACGCATGGTTGCGTGGTAAAGACTTTGTTAGTCCTGATGACGTTCAAGCCGTTGTTCACGATGTGTTCCGGCACCGACTACTGCTCAGTTTTGAAGCTCAGGCATCGGGGCACACGCCGGACCAAGTTATCGATATGTTACTCAATATCGTAAGCGTTGCTTAAGCCGTCGTAACATTAGGATAAAACCATGCTAGGTAGACATAGTCCTTTTAAGCCACTTAACGATATCCCGGATACCGTTGGCGTAAAGCTACAAGACTTACTTTCGTTACGACAAAGCGCAAAGGATTTTAAACTAGCTATACGCCAACAAAGTAAATCGATTATCTCAGGTGCCAGTCGGTCTAACATGCGTGGACGTGGTATGGAGTTCGCGGAAGTACGTCCATATCGACCGGGTGACGATATTCGAACAATAGATTGGCGTGTAACGGCTCGAACACAGCAAACCTACACCAAGTTGTTTGAAGAGGAAAAAGAGCGACCTGTCTATATTCTAGTTGATCAACGCAAGGCTATGTTTTTTGGCAGTCAAGATCAGTTTAAATCCGTTTATGCGGCAAAGTGCGCCGCCTTTATCGCATGGTGCGCGCTTAACAATAATGATCGTATCGGTGCAATGGTTTTTTCTGACTACGCTCAGCGTGATATACGAGCAAAACGTAGCAAAAAAGCTTTACTCGCTTTCTTTCACGATCTGCAACTATTTAATCACGCCCTTGCCTCTGAAGATTTAGCCAAAGAGCTTCCACTGTCTGAGCAGGAAAACTCGTTGGCAAGTATGCTTGAGGAAGTCGAGCGGATAAGTAAGCCTGGCTCGGCCATATACGTTATTAGCGATTTTCATGACTACGACAAAAAATGTAATAAGCCGCTGAGTATGCTGGCCCGACATAACGACGTTAACCTCATTCGTATATTTGATGAGCTTGAACGAAGTCTACCTGTTACAGGAACTTTCAAAATCACCAATGGCGAAAACACACTGCGCTTCAATAGCGGCAATACAAAATTCAATCATAAATACACCGAGCTCTTTGACACTCTGCATGAAAACATTAAAAACGACGCAAATGCTCGCAACATACGATTTGTTAGCAGCAGTACAAAAGTGCAATTCTTAGATTTTGTTCGCCTACATTTCCAAAGTAAAACCGGCAAGCGAGGGTCTTTTTAATGCTAATGCCTTTTTTACAAGTTAATGGGTTGCCCAGCAGTCCAGAACAACTCCTTGCCCAAATAGACGATATACAAATACCGGAGGCCGTAGGTTTTTGGCCACCGTCAGTTGCACTACTTGCCGTTTTAGTTGCCTTAATTAGTACAATATTTTTCTGTATATATGTACTTGTAAAACGATGGCTATCAAACGCTTATCGTCGTAAAGCGCTGCAAACTTTAATGGTGATCGACGCTCAAAACCCTAACGCTATTAGTGAGCAATGTAAACTATTGAAACAAGTCCTCTATACCGCAGTTCCAACGAGCCGCAGTGTCGTTGCAAAGATTTTTGGCGCTGATTTATATCACTTTATTACTAATTGCTTACTCTCTGAAACGTCTCGTTTTGATGAAAATCATTTCAACGCATGGCATTCTTATGCGTATACGTCCACAAATACGAATCCAGAATCCGCTAATGAACTACGTCTTTTTTGTAGTGAATTCATACGTAGGCATACTAAAAAAAATATTAGCATTGCGCTAAACAACCATAGTCTAAGTGATAATAGTTCAGATAATAGTTCAGGCAGCAATAGTAGTCATGACACGACTAGTAATGACCAACAATCGAGTAGCGCTTCCATTAATCACGTAAGTAACGGGGACGCTGTAAATGTTTGAGTTTCATTGGCTTTGGGCATTCACCTGCCTACCACTTCCCTTTGTGGCATATTGGTTATTACCAACTGCCAATTTTTCGGAATCGGCTCTTAAAGCACCTTTCTTCAAGCAAGTATCAACAATTTCCAGCTCTCCTACAAACACACCTAATTCATCTATATGGAAACTAGCGCTACTTACCTTAAGTTGGATCTGTTTGGTCATTGCAATCGCAAAACCGCAATGGCAAGGTGAGCCTATTAGCCTTCCACAAAGCGGACGTGACTTATTAGTCGCTGTTGATTTTTCCGGCAGTATGGAAATAGAAGATATGGTCATAGATAACCAGCAACTACCGCGTTATTTGGTTGTTAAGTATATCGTTGGTGAATTTCTAAAAAAGCGCAAAGGCGATCGTGTCGGCTTAGTTTTATTTGGATCGAATGCCTACCTCTACGCCCCACTGACATTCGACACATCAACAGTTGATAAATTACTTCAAGATGCGCCGTTAAAAATCGCGGGCAAAGGTACCGCAATCGGCGATGCAATTGGACTATCTGTTAAAAGGCTTCAAGATCGCCCTGAAGCACAACGGACGCTTATTTTACTTACTGATGGCGAGAATACGGCGGGCGAATTGGACCCGCGTGAAGCTGCAGACTTAGCTGTAAGAGCATCCGTGCGAATCCATACGATAGGTGTTGGTGCCGATGAAATGACTCAAGACTTCGGTTTGTTCAGTTCATTTTCACGTACTGTTAACCCATCAGCGAATTTAGATGAATCGACGCTTAAATACATCGCTGAAACTACAGGTGGAAATTTCTACCGCGCAAAGAATCCGCAAGAGCTCGAAAGTATCTATAGTGAACTCGATAAAATTGAAGTTATTGAGCAGAACACGTCTAGCTTTCGACCCGTTCAATCACTTTATTACTACCCACTAACAGTGAGTGTTTTTTTCTTGTTAATTTTGATGACCATTCAAGGCTTTAGCGGTTTATTCCGACGAGGATATTCATAATGCCAGGATTCATCGAAAACTTTCATTTCATTCGTCCAATCTATTTCCTCCTAACGATTGCTATAGCCATTGTTATAGTAGCTTATGCGTTTCAAATCATTGGAGCATCAAGTTGGTCCAAACATATCAATAAACGCTATGCTCCCTACCTACTAACAAGTGGAAAAAGAAGCTCGCGACGCTTATCGTTAACCGTGCTAAGCATCATTCTACTGCTAAGCGTATTCTCCTTAGCAGGACCAGCTTGGATTAAAATACCTGTACCACTTAAGGTTGATAACGCTCCTTTGGTAATAGTATGGGATCTTTCGCCATCAATGCTAGCAGAAGATTTAAAACCCTCGCGTACTACACGCGCGCGATTAAAAATTGCCGATTTTTTGCAAACGCGTAAAGAGGGGCAAACCGCCCTTGTCGTATACGCTGGGGACGCCCATGTTGTGACACCATTAACCGATGACATTCGAACAATTGAAAATCTACTCAACGGCTTAGACCCAAAAGTAATGCCCATAGCTGGGTCGAATATTGAAATGGCCATGGAGCTAGCCAACAATTTATTAGAGGAAGTAAACGTTACAAAAGGTTCAATCGTTGTTCTAACGGATGGAATTGACGAAAGCGCTCGAAACGAATTAATTATGCAGCAGAATAGTTTGGGCCATAAACTTACATTTTGGGCGTTTGGCACCGCAGAGGGCGCCCCAATAAGGCAAGCCAGTGGCGGGTTTATTCGTAAATCAAATGGAGATATATACATTGCTCAATTAGATGAAAGTCAACTATCCTCAATTGCATCAAGTCTTGGTGCGTTTTTTGTACCAATGAGTTCAGATGACCTAGACATTCGATCTATCAACAGTTTTAGTAAATCCTCTAGTTTGGATGAACTCAAAGATACTGACCAAACTATGGATTTTTGGCACGAACATGGCCCGCTGCTGCTGCTGCCGCTAATATTACTGTTTCCCATGCTTTTTAGACGTGGTTGGCTGGTTACAATTGTCCTCGGCGTCACTTTACAACCCACTGATTCTGTTTACGCTGTTGATATACCCGACGCTCTAAAATCCAAGGATCAAAAAGGCTATTCTCTATTTATTGACGGCGAACACCAGGAAGCCCTATCACTCTTTACAGACCCGAGTTGGCAAGCCGCTGCGGCATATAAAGCGGGGGATTACGAGTTAGCAGAGAGTCTCTATTCAAAAGGCCGTGATAGTCAGTCCTTATTTAACTTAGGCAACAGTTTAGCTAAACAACAGCGGTATGAAGATGCCTTGGCTGCCTACGAAAGTGCACTCAAGTTAGACAATACACATAAGTCTGCGTTAAAGAACAAAGAGATTATCGAAAGGCTCCTTGATCAAGAATCTAAAGATCAAGAATCTAAAGATCAAGAATCTAAAGATCAAGAATCTAAAGATCAAGAATCTAAAGATCAAGAATCTAAAGATCAAGAATCTAAAGATCAAGAATCTAAGGATCAAGAATCTAAAGATCAAGAATCTAAGGATCAAGAATCTAAAGATCAAGAATCTAAGGATCAAGAATCTAAAGATCAAGAATCAGAGGAGGATAAGCAATCACAAGAGCAAAAGAATAACCCTATAACGGATGAGGATAGAGAAAAACTTGACGAGTTTTATAACAAACCGAAACCCAAGAATGACATTCAAGAGCAGGAGCAAGAAGAATCTCAGATGACTGAGGCTCAGCAGCGTGAGCGTGACGAAAAAATGCAGGAACAGGTTCAGCTATCACATCAACTGAATCGAGTTCCAGATAATCCGGGCGAGCTACTTCGACGAAAATTTGAAAGTAAATCATTAGAGCGACAAAGACAGATGTCACGCTCCAGAAACACCCTTTCGCCCGACCAACAAGATCGACTTTAAGATTAGGTATTCTTAGTGTTAATAAATATAAAATACTCCAGTGTAATTAAAAACATACTAACCATCACAACGATCTTGTGCTCTACTTTCGCTATGGCAGATGATTTTACGGCCATTACTGATAAATCAAGAGTCAACATCAATGAAAACCTAACCTTACAGATTACCTATCGAGGCTCCATACCAAATGATGAGCCAGACTTTTCGTTACTAAAAAATGACTTTAGCATTCTAGGTATTCGACCATTCGAAAGTAATCAATCAGTCAATGGTGTACGCAGCAGTAAAATGGTATGGAGTATAACACTTCGACCTGCACGACCAGGAAAAATCACCATTCCGAGTTTCAAGCTTAACGGCAATAAAACCTCACCGTTAAAGATTGAAGTTACTAGAAATCAGGTTGATTCTAGCAATGACTTTATAATTGAGACCAATATAGATAAACAGTCTGCCTTTATTAATGAGCAAATAATTATTCGCTATACGTTAAATGCTGCCAGCACTATTCGAAGTGTCGATAAACAAGAGCCAAAAATCGACGGCGCTGAAGTATATGCTTTGCCGGTAAAACAATCACGACGTGATGTTTCTGGCTTGACATACCATGTTCTTGAGTACTCCTACGCTATTATTCCGACCAAAGATCAAGTCCTGGTAATCCCTGCTCTACGTTGGGACATCACCTCAAGTCGCGTAAGTAACAATCGGTATCAACTTGTTCGTAAAAAAACGCAAGAAAAAATCATTAGAATTAAAACTATTCCTGATGAGTTCCCCAAGGATAGCCCATGGATATCAGCAAGCAGCTTTCAACTAAGTGAGCAATGGCCTACAACTACCAGCACCTTAAAAATAGGCGAACCCGTAACGCGAACGTTAGCTCTTACAGCAACTGGACTGAAAAGTTCTGAATTACCACCACTGCATTCCAACAATGAGAGCACCGATTTTCGCGCTTATTTGGAGCAACCCGAATTAACAGCTCACCTCAATGAAAATGGTCTACTTTCAACGCGAACAGAAAGTGCAGCAATAGTTCTATCGAAAGCAGGAACTGTAATGCTACCGAGTATTCGTATACCTTGGTGGAATACTAATACTCAATCCCTAGAGTATGCAACTCTACCCGAAAAAACGCTGACTGCTATTGGCGGTGCGTCACCGGCCCCTCCTAGAAATATAGTTCTCGATAGCCAACCTACTACACCTCGTATTAGCCGTAATGAATTTGTCAATGTAGAACCATCAGAAAAAGCAGAATCAAGCGCTAAAATACCGCAATCAAATAGTTTGTTTTTGTGGAAGCTAGTAGGTATTGTATCGCTCATTGCAAACATCATATTTGCAGTACTCTTAGTCTTAAAAAACCAAGTCCCAAGTAGAAACAAGAAGGCAGAACCGCCTCATGCTGAGCGAGAAAAATCGTTAGAGTCGGCTGTAAAATCGCTTAAATCTGGTAACAATCATCAATTCTTGAAAACCTTTACCCTGTGGGCTGAGAAACAATTTAAAACAAAAACACTCGAACAGACATGCTCACATTTAAGAAAATTAAACCACAAAGAACTCGCAGATCTAGTTTTACGCATTGATCAAAGTCTCTACTCCAAGGATGAACCATCGTTTTCAGGTAACGACAAAATCATTGACTGTCTACAAAATTTAACCAGTGAACTAAAAAAAACTAGTCGTGAAAAAACAACTCCTTTAAGTGCCTTTAATGCAGCTTAAGACTATACCTACGGTATTTTTTCGATCGAATATTTTTAGACTCGCGAGTCTATTTACGTTTACAGTTTGGGTAATATGGGTAAACGTATTTGACCTTAGATCAGACGTGTCTGGCTTATTACAACCAAACGATAAGCTATTTGCATCGGCTTCCAACGTATTGTTACGCGGTAAAAAAGAATTCGACAGTGGCAGAAAGAATTCAACTATAAACGTCACATCCATTGAGCTCAATGCGTTATTCGGCGTGGCGTCTAGCAAGATAAAGTCGTTAAATGCGGCAGCAAAATTATACGACGAGTCGCTTGAAATACGTTTTAGCTACCAGTTTAACTATTTTTCCGGATGGTTCCTTAACGGTAGTCTCCTTCTAGTAGACGGTAAAGGCCTAGACTATACAAACATCTACTTTGGTAACATCCCTATTCCTCCCTGGGTTTTTCGGTATTTTATACATCGAAAGATTTTACGAGAAGCCGGCGGAAACGCCATAATTAATATCATCAACAGCATACAGTCCCTGCATTTTCAGCCAGATTCTGTAGAGGTGTCGTATTTACAAACGCAACTGGATAAAGACCTGGGTGTTGCATTTCAAAAGCAAGGCCAGTTACAACTGTCGCATGTATTGATAGATCCTAACAAGGTAAATGGTTATCTGCGAAAGCTTATAGCGTTCTCAAAGACGTCTCCCTCCAACACATTAAACACATATCTAAATTATTTATTTTTAGAAATATCATTAAAATCGGATATAAAATCACTGAGTGAAGAGCAGAAATCGGCGCTACTAGCACTCACACTATTCAGTGATTCAAGTCGACTACACTTACTTATACCGAGTGATGCTAAACTTGCCAGCCAACACGACAGGTCATTGTTGCTGCAAGGCCGTAGTGATCTTACAAAACATTTCTTAATTTCTGCTAGCATAAAAATAATTTCTAATGACATCGCAAGTGATAGCATTGGAGTCGCTAAGGAAACTTTAGACTCATCGACAGGGGGGTCTGGATTTAGCTTTAAGGATTTAGCTGCAGATCGCGCAGGCATACGGTTAGCCGAATTAGTAATAAATAAACCTGAAGCGCTTCAAACGCATATCGAAAGCACAGGTTTCACATTGACTAATGCTAACCTCCTACCGTCTATCAACGGACTCGAAGAAGGCTTAAATGAAAAAGAGTTCAGAAATAAATATACGAACACTGAGTCCGCTGAATACAAAGACGTAATTAAGTTGATCGATATTATAATTGAGTCTAACGATCTTTATAGAATCAAATAGACCGTAATTGAATTAGATGTTCAAAAACGGCTTTTACTTCATCCGAACAAACATGAATTACTCGCATTATCTCACCAATAGATACTTCCCCGTTAATTCCCGCAGCCCAATTTACACAGAAAGATAACGATACGTATGGTAATTCTAGTTCACGCGCTAAAGCCGCTTCCGGCATAGCCGTCATGCCGACAACATCACAGCCATCTTGCGCCAACCTTTTTATCTCAGCGTTAGTTTCAAGTCGCGGGCCTTGAGTGCAGCCGTAACAAGCCGCAGCTTGATACTCAATTCCTAAGCTTTGAATGGCCAATTTAAGTTCATCGCGTAATTCGCTATTGAATGGGCAGGAAAAATCGATATGGCTAATATCACCCGAACTAAAATCATCAAAGTACGTATGCTCCCTCCCCCAGGTATAATCAATAATCTGATCAGGAATAATTAAACGTTCAGGCGGGCAATTCTTATTAATACCGCCAACTGCATGGCTTGCTAATATTGCTGAAACTCCAAGAGATTTTAAGGCGTAGATATTAGCCTTGAAATTCACTTTATGCGGTGGCAAGCGATGTTGTTGGCCATGCCGACTTAAAAACACAAACGGTATGGCATTAAGCTCTCCTGCCTGGTAGCCCACTTCCCCATAAGGCGTTTCAAGTGACTCAAGTTGACCATGTAAGCCAGGGAAATCGTATAAACCAGAACCACCAATTATTGCCAACATATCGTATTACAGACCTTACAGAAAATTTGTTATTTATGATCGATTAAATAAACTTGTACCATACCTGACACGTTCAAACGTTGTATGCAGGATTGAGGCAAACAATTCACCTTTCGATTGGTGATAATTCTTGCTTATTTTTGGTTGATATCAACTCCCAAAGCGGGAAAAGAAAACAAAAAATCTGCGCAAACATGCTGCAGCACGCCAACCCAAAAGTGAGAGCCAGAGCCGGAATATGTAATGTACATTAGCCTAATCTCTTTTTTGCTAACACTTTACTCTAATATTGATTTGCAACTCGCCCAATTGAATAAAGAGAAAATACAGCCGTTTTCTTCATTTTTCTCTTGGCGTATGTCCCGGTTGATTCAACACCTAGCCTCCATTTTGGCGTAATACCGCCAACGATCGGAGGCTCCTTAAGTGAAGCGCTTTCGCACGACACCAAAATAAGTATTGATCTAAAACGCAGCAAATAGCATTAAGCCGACCCAAACTGTTTTCGAGTGAAAGTGCGCAAACTAAAATTCCTCACAATAAGTATTCCCATATAAGTTAGTCGATTGTAATAGTTAAAGTGTCAGACTCATTAATAGTTTTTTGTCCATCAGTTTGAATGCATTTGGTTCTTGTAACAATATTATTGATAAAGCTCAACATTCAAACATTCAAACATTCAAACATTCAAACATTCAAGGTAATAAGACAGTGGCGCCTTTAAATACAGGGCATACGTCTAAAGTAACAAACAATATTGAGCACAACTACGTTACGTATAACTTCATGAAGTTAAAGAT
>JBLIMQ010000089.1:0-19015 GCA_047638775.1 Flavobacteriales bacterium | reverse complement strand
TAAGCTAACTTCGACCGTATTACCGAGAAGTTTTGCGATCCCTGCTGCGGCCAACCAACCGGATGTACCGCCACCAGCAACAACAACTTTTTTCTTAGGCATTGAACTCATAAATGAAACCGAATTTTTGAATTAAACTTGGGGGAGAATACCCCCAATTGGTATAGATTTTTACTATTAGAATGGTTACAACAGCTAAAAATAGCAACTATTAAAAATAGAAACAACTAGAACTAGACTCTATTAAACTTAGAACCTATTAACCCTAGAAACAATTAACCCTAGAAACAATTAACCCCAGATACAATTAACCCCAGATACAATTAACCCCAGAAACAATTAGTCGTAGAATCTATTAAAAATAACAATCGTAATATTAGCTATTTTTTGCGTTTTTAAGATTAACTAACCTCTGAACATTACTCAAAGAGCTCGCAATATAGAACGCCAACTCCAAATACCCTTTAACATTCAAAGTATGAAGCTGTTCAGCCGTTAATTGCTGAATCTTTTCGTGCGATATTGTATAAGCCCCATCAAGCGTAATCTGCTCGCCAGACTCAAATTTCATATCTAAACTTAAAGGCTCAATTAACTCAGCTTTATTAAACTCTTGAACCATATCATTCGAGAATTGCGCCCCTTCACGAACTACATGAAGCGATTGCCGTACAGACTCCATATATTCTGTAAGCTCGCCTTGTTCGTCGAAAATTTTCTCACCAGCGTCTTTATTAACACGGGGGTCTTCACTGTCTATAAAAAAAGCAATTTTTTCACCGCCTTCAGGCGTATTAATTGGCCCCATTAAAAATGGACCCTTCGCGAAAGCTAACGGAACATAGTCCGCGCCCCAAACACCTGAATCCGTCAAAAAAAGATTTTGATCTGGTTCAAAGCCTAACATTGCGTTAAGTATTAGATCGCCCGTTTCAGGGTTTTTGCGGAAAACAATTGGGAATTCTCGTTGTAGGGATTGGATCTCATTCGGAAGGATCGAAACAACTCCCGTATTATAACCAAGGCTATCAACGAATTTAGATTGAATTAAAACTTCTGCATGTTGTTCGAAGTTCAAAACCTCAATATTTGCCATATTTTACACCATATCTCTCAGCTCAATAGGCCGATTTTTATACAATATTTTATCTTAACAAAAAAAATGCCGCTCCTAGGAGCGGCATTACATACGATCAAACAAACTTCAAATTAGAAAGTATAACGCGCTGATAATGCATAGCGAGCGTCAAAGATTTCTAAACGAAGTGCTTGGTTAGTGTTACGACCAAATGTACGACGATCTTCAGCAAGTATGTTTATACCTTCTATACCAACAGAAAGGTTATCTGATACGGCGTAGCTAACATTGAAATCAAGCTGCGCGTACGCTTCAGTGTTACCAGGCTCGTTAGAACCAACGTTAGCTGAGTACAAGAACTCATCACGCCAGTTATACGTAACACGAGCTTGGATGCCGTTATTTTCGTACATACCAATCAAGTTAGCTGAATCACTTAAACCAACTAATGCAAACTGAGTCGAGTTAGATGGATCAAGAGAATTATCATACGAACCAGAACCTTCAACTAAAGTGTAGTTCGCAGCTAGACCGAAACCAGTATCACCAAAGAAGTGCTGTACAGCAAATTCAAAGCCATCTAGATCAGCATCGTTAGCATTCGAAACTTGGTTAACATTTAAAGTTGACAATGGATCTTGGTCTGGACCAGAGAATACCGCAACAATGTCAGCACCAGTTTCAACTGCTGGGTAAGCATTGGGATCAGGATTAAATGCTACGCCACACGTTGCAATAGCTGGATCAGCATCTATACAAACATTTCCGGCACTTCCGTCATCAGGATCGCTCATCGCTACAATCATTGCGAATAAGTTTTGCTGACTATTAGCATCAAAACCGCCGTCAAGAAGAGCTTGACGTGCTGCAATTGCACGCGGTCCGTTAGACGGATCACGTGTAAAGTCAGCTGTAACGTTTGGAATAGTTGCTATACCGATAAAGTTAGGAACTTCTTTCTTGAAGTAACCAACAGACGCGTAACTTGCATCGCCAAAGTACCATTCAACACTTAGGTCAATGTTGTCTGATTCAATAGGAGCTAGGCTAGTATTACCGTTAGTTGCGCCACCTGGACGACCAGTAAGTATTGTAGGTCCGTTAACCGGTCCACCAATGCCAGCTAGACCTTCAGATAATTGATCGTAATCTGCACGAGCCATAGTAGTACTGTACGAGAAACGCGCCTTGATATCGTCGGTAATTCCCAAGCTAACATCTAGAGCCGGTAAAACGTGATCATAGCTAGCAGTCGCTATAATTTGGTTCGAGTTGGTTATATCAGAAGAGGTACTGAAGTCATTATCACCCGCCCACAATAGAGTAGTAGCGGCATTAAGTGCGTCAGAAGTCACGTCTGTAGACTCGTAACGAACACCGGCCAACACATCTAGAGGCATATCAGCGATATCAAAGTGTAAATCACCTTGGATATAGTACGCTGTAATTTCTTCTACTAAAGAACGGCTAGTTCCATCAGGGAAATGATCAGCAGAGAATGGCTGACCGGCAGCTACGAACATTGACTCAGCAAGCTGAGCTGTATTGCCACTCATCCAGCCTTGGGTCGCAACACGAATATCGTGAGGAACTCCATTTGCAATTTCGTCAGCTGTTTGCGGAGTTTGGTTAGATTCGAACCACTGACGAGACTCTGCACTGAGCTCAGTTCTGTAGTCATCAAAGTAATCGGCGTAGTCAATTTCGTGAACCAAACCAGCGGGAACGTCGCCAGTATTAGTCGCACTCCAACCACCAGCTAGAGTAACGTTTTGGCCGCCAGTGCTCTTCTGAATAGATTCGAATTCAGTACGCTCAACACCAAAGTCGATACCGATATCATCCGTAAGTTGAAACTCACCTTCAAGCTTATATTGGTTTAAGTCAACCCAGATACGGTCATAGTTGATTTGGCCAACCGTTGAACTCAAGTCGTCTTGTTCGATAACACCAGGGGTAGCACCACCACCATGGGTATAAGCTTCATGACTATCGTTAAAAACGCCGACTAATAGCGGTAGGTCACCACTGAAGTCTAGACCCTGAGCTGATACGCCTTGGTAACCAAAACTTGCATTGATGTTGTTAGATACTGATCCAGGTCCAGGTAAAGACTCTGTAGATGAGTTATGTGCATCAAAGCTAAGGTTCAAACGATCATTAACTTCCCATTCAACATTTAGACCTGTTGATTCAAGAACATTTCTTACATGAACAACTTGAATACCGGTAGCAACATCGCGAGGAACACCAGATACCACGTCACCATCAATGTTTATTGTGCTTGGGTTCTCTGTCCACCAGCGTAATGGTGACTCGGCGACTCCAGTTTCAGTGTACTGAACGGCTTTAGTTGGGAATGTTCCACCAAACCAGAAAGACGTACCAGAGCGCTGCATGGTGCTTTCTTGCTCGGCAAGTGTGTAATCAAGAGTGGCTGTGATTGACTCGATTGGACGGTATTGTAATACCACCTGAGTATTTTCACGTACACGATGGAAATCAGCACGGAAGAAAGAAGGACCGTTAGGGAAACTAGTTTGAACACCCGCTGCAGGTTCAGTAGCGCCGCCTGTATTACTTAATATATTGCCGGCATCGTCACGAATTAAACCATTAGCGACAAAACCGTTATTTACATCATCATTAAGACCGTTACCATCAACATCAGTCGGTAAAAATCCGTCAATTGCTGGAGAATAGCCACCTGAAACGTTGTTCCAACCATTACCGATGTTAGGACGAAGACCAGCGTTCATGCTGTCACGTTCTTGGTATGATGCTGCGAAAGAAGCACCAAACATGTCGTTAGACCAGCTAATTAAACCAGAAATTTCTGGAGTAATTTCGTTGCCCGCTATGTTAGTTGTATCGTAAAGTGCTTTAGCACCTATAGTACCTTTAAAACCTTCACTGTCCATTGGACGACCAGTGATGATGTTGATCGTAGCACCGATACCACCTGAAGAAACGTTAGCTTTACCCGTTTTGTAAACTTCTACACCAGAGATAGTCTCTGACGCTAGGTTACTCATGTCGAAAGAACGCTGGTTAATTAGACCGCCTTCTGGGTTAAGCTGACCGGCAGGCATTGCACGGCCGTTCAAAGTGATAAGGTTATACTGTGGACCAAAACCACGAACAGTTACTTGTTGACCTTCGCCGTTTGCACGATCGATCGATACACCAGTAATACGCTGTAAAGACTCAGCAAGGTTAGAATCTGGGAATTTACCAATGTCTTCTGCAGAAATCGCATCAACAACACCAGCTGATTCACGTTTGATATCCATTGCACGTTGTACAGATGCACGAATACCAGTAACGATTAGTTCCTCTGTTGCGGGCTCTTCTTGTGCGAAAGCCGCTGAACTAGCTACTAACGCAATTGCACTTGCCAATAAACTCTTTTTGAAAATTTCGTTTGGCACGATTCCTCTCCTCTGTAGGTGGGATTTGTTATTAAATATGTATGTATAAGAATGCCGAAGCGCACAGTTCCGAACTGTAGCGCAGCCGGCACAATACAAGACAAAAAAGTTGATGTACAGCCCATTTCCGAAGATTTTACGTTCAAATTCTATTTACCCGATAAGTGGGGTATTTAGGCTTATGTAGGGCATATTTACAGGCAAAAACACGTGACATCCGGTGTAGAAAGGTAACAACGCGCACACTCCCTACCCATTCGGGCATTTTTCGATCTAAGCTGAACACGTTTTTTTTCATAAAAATGGAACTTATTATGAAATAGCCAATCTAGACCGTAAAAATAGCTGAAACTCACGCCAATCAGGAACTATTATTAATTCATGCAGTCAGTCGGCGACTTTTATTATGAGTAAACCCAACAAGCCCTACGACGTCATCATTATTGGCGCAGGAATACACGGCGCAGGCATTGCGCAAACGTGCGCAATTAACGGACTGAAGGTAGCTATCATAGAAAAAGCCGCGTCTGCGGCGATGGGCACCTCATCAAAAAGCTCTAAGTTAATTCACGGAGGCTTGCGCTATTTAGAAACCGGCGAACTTGGACTAGTGCGGGAGTGCCTAAAGGAGCGGCGGCAACTATTGACGCTGGCCCCCAAACTTGTACACAGCCGCAGGTTCTTCATTCCATTAAGTAAGCACTTAAAACGCCACCCACTAATCATGTATTGCGGCCTGCTCGCCTACTGGTTATTTAGCGGCGCGCATCGGTCTGAACGCCCAACATGGTTCAGTAAAAGTAAACTTAAAGCTATATTCCCCAAAATTCAAACTAATAACGGCGCACTAAGCTATTACGACGCCCAAACCGATGATAAAAAGCTCACCGAAGCCGTATTAACCTCGGCACTAGAGCACGGGTGTGAACTATTTTTAAACACTAAACTTAAGGGTGCAACACGCAACGAGTCGACTTACACCCTATATATAGAAGGAATAGACGAAACTGAAGCGCTAGAGTGCAAATGTATGGTGAATGCGGCCGGCCCCTGGGTTAACGAAATTGCAGCCCTTATCACCCCCTCTCCCGCCAAGCAAAACATTGCACTTGTTCAAGGGACCCATATTATTTTAGATATTCCTGCACCGCACGAATGCATATATTGCGAACACCCCAGCGACCAACGGGCCGCCTTTATCCTGCCCTGGCAAGGAAAAACCTTAGTTGGCACCACAGAAAAAAGCTTTAAAGGAAAACCCGACGAGTGCCATGAAAGCGAAGAAGAAATAGACTACTTACTTGAGCTACACAGGCACTATTTCCCCTCATTTTCCGCCTCCAGAGAAACTATTAGTCGAAGTTTTTGCGGTTTGCGGGTACTACCTGAGGGCAACGGCCCAGAACATAAAAAAACGCGGGAGACCGTTATTCTCAGCCACAATAGTAATCCTGAATATATCGCCGTTTATGGCGGGAAGCTAACCGCGTATCGATTAACGGCGGAAAGAGTCTGTTTGCACATTGCTAAAGCACTAAACAAAAAGTTTAACCGTTCAACTAAAAGCTATCCATTAGCCTAAAGGCCATCCATTAGTCTAAAAGCTATCCATTAATCTAAGGGCAGACGTGAACGTGTTTGCTTGAGTTGCCCTCGCTTGACCTTAGACTCGATTCGACGACGCTTGGAGCCCTTTGTGGGCTTAGTTGGAATTCGACGTACCACGTGCGTACTGGCATCACGAATGACTTGCGCGAGCCTTGCAATGGCATCATCTTTATTTAGATCCTGTGTTCGGTGACGCTGAGCCTTTATAATTAACACTCCATCCTTGGTAAGGCGCTTATCCCTCAACGCCAGCAGCCTATCTTTACAGTATTGAGGCAAACTGGATGCCGACACATTGAACCGCAGATGTATAGCCGAGCTGACCTTATTTACATTTTGACCTCCCGCGCCTTGCGCGCGAATGGCATCAAAATGTATTTCTGAATAGTTCAAAAAAACGCCAAGCTTGATCTCCAAGCCTTCCTCGTTGCGACTCAATTAGTTGTCACTCTCCTCATCTTCGTCCTCGCGCTCATCATCACCATCAGGAATGGCGGCACCCACCACCTTTCCCGTAGCTTTTACCGTTCCTTTGGTTACACCAATGGCCGTACTCGCAGCCGCATCAACGATTTTGACAACCGTGCACGATGCCATAAAGGGTATACACAAAAGAATAACTAAATAACGTATGTTCATAATAAGCTCTCGTATTGAATTGTAGCGCTTAACTCGCCGCATCTAAATAAGTGCATCTAAATAAGCGCATCTAAACAGGTGCATCTAAACAGGTGCATCTAAATTGTCATGCCTGACGCGCCCGATATCATTAGCACAGCCAACTAGACGGCCTGAAAAATGAAATTTGCGATCATATCTTGTCCACCTTCACTCGCGAACGACTCGGGATGAAACTGAATACCGTGTATAGGATATTCGCGATGACGAACACCCATAATTTCCATATCGGGTTTTAGCTCCGCACTAAAATCGTTAACACCATGCGCTATATAGGCACTGATCTCTAAGCAGTCGGGTAGTGACGCATTTTCAGCTACCAAAGAGTGATACCGCATAATATCTAGCGCTTGAGGAATATCAGCAAAAATACCACAGCTATTATGCACAATCGGGCTTAACTTACCGTGCATTGGTGACTCAGCTTTTACAATCTTCCCTCCAAAAACATGAACAATACCCTGCATACCCAAACACACACCCAAAAGAGGTGTATTAGGACCAAGCTCAGAAATTACCTCAGCACAGACGCCAAAATAATGTTTATCCTCGGGGCTGCCTGACCCTGGGGAAATAATAATTCTGTCGGGCGCTAACGCTCTGACTTCATCCAAGCTCAGCTCATCATTGCGCTTCACGACTAATTCATAGCCAGAAAGCTCGCCAGACGAAACCTTGGCACTGAGTATTTCACCGACAAACTGATACAAATTAAAGGTGAATGAATCGTAATTATCTATTATTAATACTTTCATAGCAGACCTAACTCTCCATAAATCCGTCTAAAACTTTTTTGGTTCCGGCAAACTTCCGCTGAATTTCACGGTATTCATCTTCCGGATTCGAATCGTATACATTGCCGCCACACGTTTGAACATAAGCATCATCACCATTCATAAATACGGTTCGGATAGGAATAGCGAAGGTGCAATCACCATTAAGCGAGAAATGCCCCACGCCACCGCCGTATGGACCGCGACCATCGCTCTCAAGCTCATCAATAATCTTCATGGCTTCGATTTTGGGCGCACCTGTGAGCGTTCCTGCGGGAAAGTTGGAGGCTAAGGCCGAAAACATATCTTCATTTTCGGCCATAATCCCGACAATCTCACTAGAGATATGCTGCACGTGACTAAAACGTTTTATATCCATAAGAGAGCGAACTTTTACCGTCCCAAATCGCGCTACACGGCCAATATCATTTCGATGTAGATCGACAATCATATTATGCTCCGCAATTTCCTTAGGGTCATTCAGCAAGGCGCGCGCCAACTGTGTATCTTCAAGTTCATTACTACCACGTGTCGCGGTACCCGCTAAAGGGAAGGTTTCCATTTCACCCTGACGCAATCTAAACAATAGTTCTGGGCTAGCACCAATGCATTTTTGCGCATCAAACTTCAGGAAAAACATCTGCGGTGAAGGATTAACTTCACGTAGCTTTTCATAAATATTTACGTGATCACCACGCATTTTAAAGAGAGATTTGAAGCCTACTTCACACTGAAAAATCTTACCTTCAATAATATCCTGCTTTACTTTTGCCACAGCGTCAGCATGATCGGCTTTTGCCATTGTATCGCCAAGATCCTGAATACTGAGATCGCCGTTACCTTCGTACTCGTCCTTAAGAATAGATTCCACGAGAGAAAGTCGATTTTCGTCATAGAAAAAGTAGGTAAGTTCACCCGTCATTTTATCCAGAATCAACCCGTCTAAATATAAGCCAAAACGAAAGGCATCGAACATGGCACTTGATTGCAGCTTTAAACTAGGCTCAAAATAATTCATGGCGTCGTAGCCAAGGTACCCGGTAAGGCCGCCGGCAAATTTTCGTGACAGAATATCTTGAGGCAAGTAGTCCCGCAAAAGATAATACGGGTTATTACTTTTAAACTGTTCTTTACGGCCGTCGCGCGCCTCGATCGTTAAAGTATCGCCGTTGGCATAGAGCGTTTGCACTGGATCAAAACCAATTAACGAATGCCTAGCCATATGGCTATCTTCACCAAGGGACTCTAGTAGAAAGCACGTGCTGTAGCGCTTTTCGATTTTTTTGAATACAGTAAAAAAATCACAATCTTCGGCTATTTTCAAATACTGAGGTTTGCGAGCAAGCTTCAACATTTCAGGCTTAGCGGACATGTCGTTTCCCGTCGTTTTGATTAATTAGATTGGTTGGGCTGCTTGAATTGCTTGAACTCATAAAACACCTTCAAATTTATCGAGTGCCTTTGCGCCCCGAGTAACCGTGGCGATGCCAACACCTAAATTCTTGGCAACTTCACGCTGAGTAAATCCGCCCCGCAACATCTGAACGATTTTCAAACGGTTTTCTATGTCACGTCTTTCTGCGCTAGTTAATAACGCTTCAAGTAAACGCTCCAATTCAAGTAAACGCTCCAATTCTTTGCGGTCATCAACCTCTAGAATAAGATCTATCCATTCTGAAAGCTCTGAGTACTCTGAGTGCTCTTGTTTTGACATAAATGATCTACTCGGACTATTCATCGGACTATTCTGGACCATCGGATCATCGGATGGCCTATCGCACTGCCCACCCACGTACTACCGTACTAGTACATTAATACAAAAAGAGACCCATTACAAGCGCTATAGTAATGAGAGCCCTACTACAATTTAATCGGCTATTAGGGCATTGGGCGTTATAACGGCTGGAATAGCATCCAGCTTCACACGCCGGAGTAAACGGATAAAATTCGTGTCTTTACCGTCGACTGCAGATACGTACAACAGAAATTCCGACCCATCGTGTCGAACAATCGTTATCACGGTATCTTCGAACTCGGAGTTCGATTTTCGAACATTAATTCTATCGACATCCGTGAAATCCGCACTTTCAACGGATAAGCTTCCTGCCTCCTTCCAATATGAGAACACCTTCTTATTGGTGAAGCCATTCCCATCGCCATACCAATCGATAACGGCATCGCTTGAAAACCAAAGAACCTGCTCTTGCGGCTCCACAATTTTTTTGCGTTGCATAAACTTCACCAAATGCCTCGGCAACTCTTTCCCACTTACCACCGAGTCCGGCGGAATAAGAAGCGTATTGGATGCAAAAATGAATGCTAACAGCGTCAAGCACAGCGGCAAGACCAAGTAATGATGAAGCCGCATTCGACCCAATTCAGAAGGGACAGATTCATTACTATCAATAGAATGATTCTTCCACAAAATAACCGGTACAAACACCAATACACTTGCCAGTAAAGAATATATATATAATTCATCTTTCAAAAATGAAAATGAAATCAATACATACATTACCGCAAATATAGTAGAGACAAACACAAAAACCCAACGGAGTGTTTTAGAATATGTATTAACCAATAGATGATAGGCCAAGGGACCAAACCATATACCACTAAATATCGCACGCCATATTGGAGATATATCACTTTTATCCTGACATTTCACATCCTTCCATAAGCGATAACAATAATAATGACTGTAAAAACTAACGGTTGCCAACGATAACAATACAAACTTCCATAACGGCACCTTATATGTATCAACCATGCCGTCTTTTACAGGTCTATTTTCATCAATTAGCCAAAGGACAACCCCGGCAATAAAAAGAACTAGGAGCAGAATAAAAACTCCTACAGATATGTATAATTCGACATTTTCTTCATCAATACCAAAGAGCCCTAGCTTTTGTTCATCCGTATCAGCACTAGAACTTGAGCTAAGATCCCCATAGTTATAAAGCCCATAACTCAATTCAGTAAAGGCCTTATCGCGCGCATCAAGATAACCTTGTGTTTTTTCCGCCGCGATATATGGGACTTTACTAAGATAGTGAGCATCCAGATACAAAATATTTTTCTGCTCATTAAAATGCGTTTTAACGCTTAATTTAAAAAACTCATTATCAAGGGTTTCATCGCTATCGTTAAAACTCCAATTATCATCTGATAAATGCAGCTCAATTCTTTGGCGCGCATTAACAGGAAAGCTCCATGCGAATGGACTGTTTCTATTTTTTACGTCAGGATCTGTTAGGTATGAGCGAATAATCGAATAATAAAAATCCGTTTCATAACGATCCCCGGCATCGTTTATCTTCCATAACTGATCAATTTCATAATCTTCAACAAGCGTAATAATATTTTCATGCTCTTGATCTTCTACCGTAAATATTCCACTACTACGAACACCCGAGTAAAAATTCGCGTAAAATTGTTCAAACTGATTCTGCCAAGACTCTAAACTTTTAGAGGCCAAATCCGCGCGCTGTGATTCAGCATGCGCACCAAGGTAACGTGTGCTAACGTGCATTTTTACGGGTGCGTGTAAATCAGAAAGCAAGGCGAATGTTTCAACTACATCAAGATGGACTTTAGGTTGTAATTCACCCATTGAACGTAAATCTGTCTCACCGGCTTTAATAATCAATGCGAGGCCGTAATCCGGCTGATATATATTCGGAAGAACACCGACTTGATAATTACGAGTGGGATCTAACCAAAGGGTTTCACCTTTAAATTCCAACGTGACAATAACGTGATTGAATGCCCGAATAGTCGGGCCGTAATGTTCAAGCTCTTGTTTTTTATAGGTATTAACCAAAGCCGGATAAGCATTAAAACCAAGCGTTTCTAGTAACGCTATAAGCGCAACGGTTTTATCTTTGCAATCACCAAAACGACGTTCCCATGTTTCACTTGGCGCACTCGGTTCGTGGGAATTGGTTCCCATCTCTAAGCCAAAATAACGGATATCCGCTTGAACAGATTGCAATGCCGCCGATATTTTCTCTTCAGGCGTCGTCGCCTCGAGTTCAATCTTCGCGGCCTTTTGTAGGGTACTAAAATCATCCGCGTAAGCGACTTGATACAAGGGTAAAGCCCACTCAACAACCTCACTCCACTGAGTCAGCTCATGAAATTGAACTTTTGCCCAAGGCGAAAACCATCCAGGTGATTCACTATCGCGATGCTTGGGAACACTCCCGCGTATCTCAACAGAATATTCTTTACCATAGGCCGTTTGTTTATGTTTAAGCTCAGTTTGACCATTTAAGTGCGAAACATTGACAGGGTCATCTTTATCCCACAATAGACGTAGACGTTGATGTTCGACAGGAACACTCCACTCGAGAGCACTACTATAATGAAAACGATCACCATAAATAGGGTTATCACCGATCATCGTGTAAGCGTACCGTAAGGTATCACCAACACGAATATCACTAAGGATTAAGCTGGCAGAAAGAACGCCATCATAGATTAATGCATCGAGTTCTTGCTCTCGCTGTAACACGCGAAACTGAGCATCGTCAGACTTATCAATAACCTGACCATTTCGAACAATCTCGAGTTGATGAAATTGCAGTTGTTCATAGCTTGGATCGTACGATACAGATATCTGAGAACTATCTTCTAAGCCTGTTTCATTTAAAATTTCAATTGAGTAGGCAAAGTAGTACTGCGCCCCAGCCCCCTGTGATACATATATTTGCCGATCATAAAAACGATGATAGATTCCGTCTGCCACCTGCTCTTTAGGTACGGCTGTACTCGTATTTTCTGTAGCTTCGGCAACCCACGCGGGCTTTACCGTAAGTGAAAAATCTTTAAGTGACGAATCGTCTTGCGAAAAGCTCGAAGCACTAAACAACAGCGCAAGCAAAAACGTAAACAAATACGTGAAAAAATTTAAGATCAATGTCCTCATGTTCTAACGGATATCCCTATATTTTTAATGCTTAAAAAAGCGTACTTTAACACGTCAATTACGGCGGGAAAGCTAAGCAATCAATTTCGTCGATGAAAACTGAAACTAAAGCAGAAGGTGAAATAGAAGGTGCATTAGAAGGTGCATTAGAAGCTAAAGCATCTATTACGCGGATTCGAGCTGTAAAGTTTTGCACAACCTAGCCTTATTCGCTCGCTTAAAATTCGCCCCTGCCGCTAACATCCAGCGTACGTACATCCCAGAGCAGGTATCACATCAACGTACGCTTAACCGCGCGATGCCAATCAGCCAGTAAAGATTGACGGTTAACATCCGTCATATGCGGAATAATTCGAGCAGAGCATTGATGTAATTGTCGTAATTGATCCTGATTCTGGAAAATTCCGGCCTGCAACCCCGCCAAGTACGCCGCGCCCAACGCACTACTCTCGTTGCACACAGGCCTTTCAAGCTTCAAGTCGACAATATTTGCAAGAAATTCAACAAACCACGTATTAGCCAACATACCTCCGTCAATTTTAAGCGAACTAAGTGCGCCAGCATCGGCACTCATCGCTTCCAATAAGTCGAAGGTTTGGTAAGCAACCGACTCCAAACTTGCGCGCGCGATATGAGCGGGGCCTGTTGATCGGGTAATCCCATAGAGTGCCCCTCGCGCATCGGCATCCCAGTATGGTGCGCCAATTCCGGTAAACGCGGGCACCAAATAAACACCGTCGTTGGAACGCAAATCACGGGCATAGCTTTCTGTTTGCTCAGCATTATCAATGATACCTAAGCCGTCTCGTAACCACTGAATAGCCGAACCTGCAACAAAAATTGACCCTTCAAGCGCATACTGTCGTCGTCCGTTCAATTGTACGGCAACGGTACTCAATAACTGATGTTGCGATTGAATAACCTTATCACCCGTATTCAATAAGACAAATGCGCCGGTACCGTAAGTGCTTTTTGCATCACCCGTTTCGAAACAACACTGACCAAAGGCCGCCGCCTGCTGATCACCAACCATTGCGCAAACTGGAATTGCTCGTGAAAACAAGCTGGGCTCAGTTAAGGCAAAATCAGCCGCGGTGTCACAAACCTCAGGCAACAATGCACGCGGAATATTAAACAGTTTAAGTAACTCGTCGTCCCACTCACCGGTATGAATATTATAAAGAGCCGTTCTACTCGCATTTGTTGCGTCAGTTTTATGCGCCTGCCCGCCACTTAAGCGATACAGCAAGAATGTATCAACCGTACCGAAACACAACTCACCGTTTTCTGCTCGTTCACGCGCTCCCGGAATCGTATCGAGCAACCAGGTAATTTTACTGGCCGAAAAATACGGATCTAAGCGCAAGCCTGTTCGCTCAGCTACCATTGGCTCAAAACCCTGCCGCTTTAACTCATTGCAATATTTCGCGGTTCTTCTATCTTGCCAAACAATAGCGCGATAAATGGGCTCTCCTGTTTTTTTATTCCAAATCAAGGTCGTTTCACGCTGATTACTAATACCAATAGCCGTCACCTTCCCCCCAGTAACAGACGATTCAGCGTAAGCGAGCGCTCGCTGAGCACAACATAGACTCGTTTTCCAAATATCTTCTGGATCATGTTCCACCCACGCATTATCAGGAAAATATTGTGGGAACTCGGCCTGCTCAGTACAAATAATATTGGCGCGTGAATCAAATACGATCGCGCGACTACTCGTAGTGCCTTGGTCTATTGCGAGAATAAGCGCCGTTTCATCGCTAAGCTTTGCCATAGTGTTTATTCCTTTATTTGACCGAATCATAAAAATGCCGTGTTGAGCTTAAGTGTTTTGTATAGGTACTTGGTATAAACGCCGAGCATAAGTGCTTGGTATAGATATTTAGTATAAGTGTAGCCAGTTATTAACAGGTTCTTTGACCGAATAGAAGGGGAAGTTGAACGCTCCCCTTACTTGCACTGTGACTTACACTCAACGGCAACTTACATTCAACTGCAACTTACATTCAACTGTAATTGTCCTTATCATGCCCACTACGAGCCACCTCTATCTGAAGTCAATGCCTACTATGCCTATATATAAATGCCCGCTATGCTCCGACGCACTGGAATTTACACGCCCATCCTACCGTTGCGGCAACGGTCACTGCTTTGATCAGGCCAAAGAAGGTTATGTGAATTTACTCCCTGTGCAGCATAAAAAAAGTCGTCAGCCTGGTGACGACGACGACATGATGCGAGCGCGACAACGGTTTTTATCAAAAGGATACTACCAAGGATTAGCCTCTTCCATTGGCGACGCCGCGCAAGCCTTGGAATTTTCAAGCCCAACCACTAGCATTGTCGATATTGGCTGTGGTGAAGGCTATTACCTTGATGAAATATCTAAAAAGTTCGCACCAGAATCAATCAATTTGAACGGTTTGGACATCGCAAAACTTGGCGTTAAGATGGCGGCGAAACGGTCATTTGACGGTCAGCTTTCTGTCGCATCCGCCTATGCTTTACCCTATTTCGACAACAGTATTGATCTTGCTACTTCAGTATTTTCGCCTATCTGTCCTGTGGAATTACAACGCGTACTCAAACCCGGAGGTTATCTAATTATGGTTGGCCCTGGCCCCATGCATTTGCGTGGCCTTGTGGAACGAATATATGACGAGCCACAAGACCATGAGGGCAACTTTGAGGGCTTAGGTTCGCATGACACGCTTTCGCTCATTCGTAGCTGGAGCAGCAAGGAAGAAAGCCTAATTCAACAGGCCGACATTCTAGATCTACTAACCATGACTCCCTACTACTGGCATATTAGACAAGATAAAAAACACGCACTCCTTGATTCTGGCGACTTAAAAACAGCTCTAGATTTCGAATTACGCTGCTACCAATATCGGCCCGCAGCCCTTTAAAAACAAGACCTTCGCTTCACTTCCACAAGCTCTAACATCCACCCCTCTAGCGTAAATACCGTCGCGTATTTACGCTTAATCTGGCTGAAATCAATGGCTAAACGAGGGATTCATATGTAGCGTCGTACGACTGAAAGTGTCCATACTCAGAAAATCCTACTTTTGCTTCTATGAGGGCAAAAACTACTCTGTTCCTCACGGCTCATCGTCGTACAAGCACTCTATTGGCTTAACAGAGCATTCATAAAGCCGTCATTTAGACTACAGTTATCTTTTTGAACGTTATATTCAACTAACGCTATATGCATAGCCAACACAAAGAAAGCACCGCGCCGGTCAATAAACCGAGCATGAGTGCCATACACATAGTAAAAACTAGACTCCCGCCACCGCTAGCAAGCTTTACCGTAGAATTCGTGGCCGTATATTTTAATCTTTTTAGTCGAAGACTATAATTGGGGAAGGACTGTGACTGAAACAGGACTATAATTGTTTGCGAACTATAATTGCGAGCGAACTATAATTGCGAACGGTTTATAAATGACAGGGGTCTGTAAATGGAGCCCAACGACATTCGAGAACAGCGCCAATCACAAGCGTTTCACTTATCGGTATAAGTGTGATGTTAAACCTATGTTAGATCCAGCGAATAGAAAGTAATGACTCACCTCTATCGAGCATATTATTACTCTATCAAGTGCCTTGAGCGCCCTCGCGACGATTTAATGCGGCTCCTCCTGTAAACCTATCACAATTACAATCCATCTATCCCAGTAGAGAACCTGTGTTTATGGCTGCAATTACTGTGATAATTAGCATCATAGTTAGCGTAATAAATATCGCATTGGGTGCCTTTGTCATGCATTTGATTCATTCGTACTGGTAGAATGATAAATTACTGTAGTGTACTTATGGCTAAAATGTAAGATTTTCACCTATATCAACGACTTAGCCGCAAAAACACACTCTGATCAGCAAGTATGCTAAGTGGCTGCGTTTGAGCCCGCTCGCTGACCACCCATATTTGACTTAACTGAAGAATCCAGATGCCGCATACCGCCCTAGAGCAAAACATCTCCGTATTAAACCAATTAAGCTTTTTTCTCGATTTATGCTCCAAAGATGATTACATTAAGTTGTCCCCATATTCAGAAAGTTCAATAGGCGGGCACGTTCGACACATTCTCGACCACTATTTAGTATTTAAACAAAGCCTTGAGTCGGGTGACATTATTTATGGAAATAGACCAAGAAACCCTCAACTAGAAGACGAACCTAGCATTGCTAACGAACTCAGCCAAAGTATCGTCCAGAGTCTACGCACAATGACAACTCGCTCTGGTGACGAAGCGCTGTTAATTCGAGACCAAGAACATGACACTAAGCTAAATTCAAGCCTTAGCCGGGAACTACTTTTTTTGTCGGGTCATAGCACTCACCACATGGCTATTATCAAAATATTTTTCCAGTCTTACGGCCACAAATTACCGGCTGACTTTGGTGTTGCGCCATCAACACTTACCTATCAAGCCGAGCAAAATAAAACATGTGCACACTAAGCTATCAAGTAACAGAGTCCGGCTATAGACTCTGCTTTAGTCGTGACGAAAAACGAAACCGCAAACCGGCCCACCCTCCACAAGTTTTTGGCCATGCTCTAATGCCCATTGATGGGGATAAAAACGGCACGTGGATATCCGTCAATCAACACGGCTTAAGTCTATGTCTACTTAACAATTACCAATGCCAACATCAACCTGCTGACCCCAAAAGCCGGGGTGAGATCATTAAAAAGTTAAGTCAAGTGTCATCAACGAAAGAACTTATGGCGGCTTTTAATTTATTAGATATTAAAGACTACCCCGGTTTTACCTTGGTCGTTTTCAGCCCCGAATCAACACCCTACTGCCTAACAGCAAATAACGGTAATATTAAAAAAAACACAGTGACTGAATGGCCGCTCACAAGTTCATCTTTCGGCGAGCAAGCGTGCTCAACCCGCCGTCATTATTACCAAGATATTAAGGGTATAGAATTCCATCGTTCTCACTACCCCAGTGCTGGACCGCTATCCGTATGCGTACACCGTGAAGATGTACAGACTGTTAGCCTTACTGAAATCGTTGTTGAGCCTGAAATGATAGAAATGCACTATTTTGACGGCTCACCGTGTGAAAACCATTTGGCTCTAAACTATTCGCTAGAGAGACTTCAGCATGAATTGGCATAGCTTACCGCCCGTACTATTTTACGCTCCGATCGTTCCACATGTAATTTGGCTATGCATGAAATACAATACGTCCCCGGCGTTGATCATGTCGGCCAACCCTGTTTTTGAATTCGGCGGCTTACCGTTTTCTTCTAAGTTTTCTATGCATACCAATTTTGCCAAAGTTTTACCTATGGCGAAGTTAAATGTTGCTGACTCATTAGAAAAACGTTTAACGATATCTAAGGAATTTTCCGAAAAATATACTTATCCGCTTATAGCAAAACCTGATACAGGCCACCGAGGCGTCGGCGTCAAAAAAGTGAACACCGAAACTGAACTCAAAGATGTTCTCAACGAACAAAGTTGGGATTTAGTTCTGCAAGAATATTGTGATTTAGATCTTGAATATGGCGTATTCTATTATCGTGAACCTGGCGAAGCACAGGGTAGAATAATTTCGCTGACCAAAAAAGTTATCCCAAAGGGATTGGATCTTGTTACGGCGAGCCACTGCCGAGGCGCGATATTTACTAACGCCGAATCACTTGGCACCCAAGAACTTACCAATGACCTTAACTTTCACTTAAGCGATAAAGATTTTTATTTTGGTCGACTCGATGTAAAAGCCGAATCAGACGAAGCCCTTATGCGTGGCGATTATAAAATAATAGAAATCAATGGCGCAACATCTGAATTTATACATATTTACGATGAAACGAGTTCTTGGTCTTACGCGCGTAAAGAGTTACGCAGGCAATGGAGTTTACTATTCAAAATAGCAAAACTCAGCCAAAATAAGCATGGAATAAAAACAACGTTTTATGAATTTTGCCGTCTTTACTTAGAGTTTTTCAAAAAAACCCGTGCTGCAGAGGGTGTTCTTTGGTAGTAGTAAGACATTTAGGGGGTGTAGTAAAGCATTTAGGTCTAGGCTTTCATAACTGTAAGTATTAGCCTGTGCGTACTTCTTTCTAGAAGTAGGCTAGGAAAACTTTCTCCTCTAATAGATCAGAATCAATCCAACCATACCCCTTCCGCTCTACCCGCAATTGAAAGCGATAAGAAGAGACAAGGTCTACTTAATGCTCTTCTCGTTATTTCGCGTGATCAGTTCATCGCCTTTAATCATTGCAATCAGTTGAGACATAGAACTACGAGAATCCTTATGCTCTGTATAATAGCTCACGTGCTCATCATCACTACGGGATTGCTTTAGCTCGATACCCCATAACGCTCGAATTTTATGTGGCAGTAAAGAGTAACGTATATCAATTATCCTACTTTCATCGCTTGAATCTACAGCGATATAACCGGCTGAAAACCACCTAAACCGTTCAATATCCAGAGCTTGTTGCGAACGTTTATCTAGCCAAGAAAAATCCCTATCAATATTTAA
>JBLIMQ010000088.1:0-19142 GCA_047638775.1 Flavobacteriales bacterium | reverse complement strand
TATATGCCGATTACCGGTAATCACGATGATCCATGGACAATGAATCAATACTTTCCAGTGTCCATGTTTCAAAATGAACCTTGGTATGCCGGTGATTCGGGCGGTATTGAGAACAACTACGGATTGATGACTATTGGCAATGAAGAATACATGTTCTTACAGGTCGAAACGTATGATCAGTTCTCTACTTTTAACCCTCGTGGACTAGAGTGGTCGAGAGAGATTTTAGCAAGTCACCCTAATCGCAAAGTTATATTGGCAACTCATGACACATGGGAAACTGACCACATTAAAAACAATCTATTAACCCAGTACGATAATATTGTTTTGTCGAATGCAGGGCATACTTGTCAACGTGAAGCGTTGTACCTAACGACTGGTCCTCAAGGAGGGGTGTCACATAATTTCATCGCTGATTATCAGTGTGACGCACAAGAAATTATGTTACTACGTTATTATATTTTCAAGCCTATGGACGATATTGTTGAATATTATACGTATTCACCCATTACTGGGCAGTTCGAAGCTGATGCAAGTTCTCAGGGATCGTTTACCTTAATTCAAGAAGATCCATAAACCCTCGTTTACTAGTCTGTTGTGGCGCTAAATTATTTTTTAATGATTTAGCCTTGCTCAGGCTAGTTTTTTTCTTAATAAGTCTTTCGGTGAAACTCCCCTTATGAGAATAATAAAAAAAGTCATAAAAGAACCTCTAGTTGTATTTTTGTTAGTTGCGTTTGGTTTAATGTCTTTTGATTACATTATTAATCAAAAATATCAAAATGTTATTCTAGTTAATGATGTTGTACATACTTCGATTATCGATCAATCAGAATCGTTAAAAGGGCATCCTTTAACTCTAGAAGAGGAACGAATAGCTATAGATGAATATCTAAATCGTAGGATGTTGCTGGATGAAGCAAGACGACTTGGACTGCAAGATGATATTTCAATTGAAAATAAACTGGTTCGAAAACTGCGAGCCATTTTATCGGTAACAGTAGAAGATCCCTCCGAAGAAAACCTGCGTCAGTATTATTTGGACCACCGACAAAACTATCAGTATCCTGAACGATGGGATATAGAATATATTAGTGTTCCGATCGATAAAGCTGACGAGCTTGCTTTAGAACTGAACAAACTTGAAGATAATTCAAAAATAATTCAGTTAGTCAATACGGCACCGGTAAAGCTCAATGCTACAAGTCAAAGAGATGTTTTGATTCGCTTAGGTTTACAGGCATCTGAAGTGTTGCACAATGCCGATACAGGCGTTTGGTCTGGGCCGCACAATAAGCCACGAGAAAAAGTATTTTTGCGTGTTTTGGCTCTGCTAGATTCAGATTTCAAACCCTTCGTTGATGTGGAGCGCTACGTACGCGATGCGTGGATTAATGAACAGCGTGAGTTATTGGTACAAGAAAAATTAAGTGAGCTTCGCAAGGATTATGTTGTCCGTTATGACATAGTGGAGCGCTCATGAAAACTTTACTAAACTTCCTGGTTTTTATTGTCGGCTCTGTGTGTATATGTTATTCATCATACGGTCACGATATAGGCGTGAGCGAGGTGTTTTTAGATCAATGGTCGCCAGGAGAGTTTCAACTACTCATAGAAGAAAGTAAAAACAACTCGAAAGAGACAACGTTTACTGCGCCTATATTGCCTGACAGTTGTTACTTGAAAAACGATAATTCGGCCAAATATTTTTATAGATTCACTTGTGATATGGAAAGCTTGAAGTTTGATGGACCGTTGTTTTTGAGTTGGCAGCGTGAGGCCATACTTGTTAATTATGAAGTTAACGGTAATCCGCTAGAGCAGAAGATTATATTGCGTGACGGCCCACTCATTGAGCTGGGTATGGCCCCGTTTTTAGAGGGAGTTCAATCGTCAAAGTTTCAAGGTTTTCGGTATTTATCGTTGGGCTTCTTTCATATCCTAGAGGGCTTCGACCATCTAGCCTTTGTGTTGGGTTTGATACTGCTCTTGTCTAACTTGCCAAGCTTATTCAAAGCCATTACAGCATTTACGCTGGCACATAGTTTGACTTTGGCACTTGCGTTCCTTGGCTTTATTCATATAAATACATGGCTAATAGAAGTCTGTATTGCTTTTTCTATCGTGGTATTGGCATGGGAGGTCATCCTTAGTTCAAGGGGCGAACAAAAATTAGCCTCTCGATTTCCCTGGTTTGTAGCCGCGATTTTTGGCTTATTGCACGGCCTTGGTTTTGCGGGGGCCTTGGCTCAACTGGGAGTGCCTAAGGCTGAAATTCCCTTGGCTTTATTATTCTTTAATTTAGGCGTAGAAGTGGGTCAGTTGGCTTTTGTTGCTTCAGTATTAGTTTTTAGTTATATCGTCGCGCAGATCTATATCTTCCAGGTAAGCCGTCAGCCAAACTATCGGTCTATCCGTATTCTGCTAGCGTATGCTCTAGGTGGCTTAGGTATGTTTTGGACCTTATCTAGAGTCTTTTAAACTTGAAATCACGCAATAAAATGACATTTGTAAACCCCATCTGAGTGACATTTGTAAATAGGAATACCCCTTATCATTTTGCATAATAAGAACCTATAGTTAGAGCAGCATTTTTACGCTGCTTGGCCAGATAAACTACATGGATCTTACCGGTTATGTCACCCAAAACTAAACGTATTGTATATCCTTCATTTGCTATCGTTATTGCCGCAATAATTGTTAGTATTTTAATGCTGACAAAGGCCGAGCCCGAGCGTAAGCCGTTAGTTAAAGCTGTGCCTCTAGTCGAGGTAAGCCCTGTAACGGTAGGCGATATTCAAATTTCCGTTACATCGCAAGGTCTGGTCGAAGCCAAATTTAAAACTGAGCTAGTATCGAAAGTTAGTGGAGAAGTTGTTTTTCTATCGGAAGCCTTCGTGCGCGGGGGTCTTATCAATAAAGGTGAAGTGCTCCTTCAGGTTGACCCTTTTGATTATGAGGTTCGGCTTGAGCAGGCTCGCGCAACCTTGGCCAGCGCTCGTGCCAGTTTTATTCTAGAGCGCGCTCAAGGGCAGGTCGCAGAGGCCGAATGGAAGCAAATCACTAATGCTAAGCCGTCTGAGCTTGGATTGCGTAAACCGCAGCAAGAGCGTGCTTTAGCCGATGTAAAGGCCGCTGAGGCTGGCGTGAAAATGGCGTCTAAAGAGCTTGAGCGCACGAAAATAGTCGCACCTTTTAATGCATTGATTGGCGAGCGAAGCGTTTCATTAGGAAGCTTTGTCAATATTGGGACGAACCTTGGGCAGGTACTCGATACGTCTATTGCTCAGGTTCGACTACCCGTTGCGAGTACGGATTTAAAATACTTAGAGCAAGGCGGTACGGGTGCAAAAGTAATAGTATATGGAACCGCTGGTGGTTACGCCTATGAGTGGCAGGGCAGTATTGCTCGCGACGAGGGTGTTATTAATAATAATAACCGGATGCTGTTTTTAGTTGCTGAACTTAAAGACCCGTATAAACACGATGCGAGTAATAATGCACCGCGACTCCCTTTTGGTAGTTACATCACCGCCGACATCATGGGTTTAATGCTATCTAATGCAACGCGCGTTCCTAGACACCTTCTTAGTGAAGGTAGATTACCCCTGTATGTCGACGGAAAATTAGAGCTTAAGCCTGTTTCTGTTTTACGACATGAAGGAAAGCTTAGCGTTATTGAAGCAGGGCTAGAAACCGATGATAAGCTTATCAGCTCCTCTTTACCGCAGGCCGTAGATGGCATGAGCTTACGGCTGTATAGCGCTGAACGTGAGCCCGTTAAAGCCGTAGCATCGCCGGAACCAGAAGAAGCCAACATTGATAAGGAGACGTAATTATGTCTAATTCCGAGTTCAATACACACAAAGGTATTATTGCCTGGTTTGCTCGTAACCCTGTTGCGGCCAATTTGCTGATGATCGCTATCGTTATTCTGGGTGTAGTGGCATCGCTGAATATACGTAAACAAATGTTTCCTCTACCTGAAAACACCTGGCTTGATGTATCTGTAGTTTATCGTGGAGCATCACCTCAAGAGATTGAAGAGTCCATAACGATTAAAATAGAAGAGGCCATTGAGTCTGTTCAAGGTATTGAACGAGTCTTAACCTTTTCTAATCGAGGAAATTCAACAGCTCGCGTTAAGGTTTTAGAGGGTTATGATGCGCAAGAGGTTTTGGATGAATTAAAATCTACAATTGATGCGATTCCAAGTTTCCCTGAAGGTATTGAGCGGCCTCTCGTTAAGCACAATAAGTTTCGACAAGAGGTTATGTACATTAGCTTAGCGGCAGACATGCCTTTAAAGGATCTTAAGGTACTGGGGGAACAAATTCATGACGAGCTTCGCGCAATTCCTGAAGTAAATATATCTGACTATTTTAGTGGTCCTCGCTACGAAATTGCGATTGAAGTGTCTCAAGATAAATTACGCGAATACAAACTTAGCTTTAATGACATTGCTGGCGCTGTAAGGAGTTTCTCAACAAATACCTCAGCCGGAGAGGTACGATCTGATCAAGGTTTTATTTCAGTACGTGTAGAGCAGCAGGCGTATACCGGTGCCGACTTTGAAAGTATTCCCTTACGCACTTTACCTGACGGAAGTATATTACGATTATCGGATATTGCTGTTGTTAATGATGGTTTTGAAGAGGGTGTACAATATTCTAAGCTCGACGGTGTTAATAGCGTTACCTTCTTTATTGGTGCATCGAAAGATCAAAGTATTACAGATATTTCGGAAGTTGTTCACCAGTATATCGAGGATAGGCAAAAGACCTTGCCGGAAGAAGTTCGTTTAGAGCCTTGGGTTGATTTAACTTACTACCTAAATGGCCGCCTCGACATGATGCTTGAGAATATGCTTATGGGTGCGGTATTGGTTTTTCTGATTTTATCGGTATTTCTACGCATTAAATTGGCCTTTTGGGTGATGGTAGGTTTGCCTGTTGCGTTTTTAGGTGCTTTAGCTA
Organism: Flavobacteriales bacterium; assembly: GCA_047638775.1. GTDB lineage: Bacteria > Pseudomonadota > Gammaproteobacteria > Pseudomonadales > Cellvibrionaceae > Agaribacterium. The sequence goes on along the minus strand of JBLIMQ010000088.1, from coordinate 14,166 downwards.
TGTTGCCTCTGGGTTTTGTGGGGGTAACCATAAATATTGCGAGTTTGTTCGCGTTTATTATGGTGCTGGGAGTTGTGGTTGATGATGCCATTATCATCGGCGAGAGTGTTCATACCGAAGTGGAGGATTATGGTTCGAGTTTAGATAATGTCATTCGCGGTGTACAACGTGTTGCCGTGCCTGCGACTTTTGGAGTACTAACAACCATAGCCGCGTTTTTACCAATGATTCTAGATAATGGACCTAACTCTGCATTTCCAAATTCGATTGGTTATGTAGTCGCTTTCTGTTTGATTTTTTCACTAATTGAGTCAAAGCTCATTTTGCCGGCGCATTTGGCTTCGTTAAAGCCTGAAAAGAAAAACTCAACAAATGTTATAAGTCGTTTTCGGGGGAGTGTTGATACTAAATTACGTGGTTTTATACAGGGTAGATACACCAACTTTCTAAGACTCTCGATTCATTATCGCTATACGGTATTTGCCGTATTTACGGGAATTGTATTTATAACCGTTGGTTTAGTGAAGTCAGACAATGTTCGTATTATCGGGTTTCCGAAAGTGCCGCATGACTTTATTACCGCAAATATAGAAATGAAGGCGAATGCATCGGAGGAATCGTTAAAAGAAACAATGCTCGCTGTCGACGCTATGATTCGTAAGGTTGAAGAAGACATTATCGCGGAATTTGGCGCTCCTATGGTCGACAAGGTCAATATGTATGATCAGGGACGCACGCGTGCACAACTGCAAGCAAAGCTGGTCGATCCGGAATTTCGACCAATGGATACCTTTGCCTTGTCGGCTCGTTGGCAGGAGGCTATGCCGAAAAATGGAAACCTTAAAAGTGTGCAACTTATTGATCAAATCTTCGACGCCGGTAGTAATGACGGTGATGTCAGCTTTAAGCTGAGCTCAACGAACGAAAAGCAGCTTAAAGCGGCTACAGCCGCCATTCGAGCAGAGCTTGCTCAGTTGAAAGGCGTCTATGGCGTAAATGATAGTGAGCAACAGTCCGCTAAAGAGGTTCAGTTTAGCCTTAAGCCTGTCGCCACCAGTATGGGCTTAACAACATCTGATGTGGCTGCCCAAGCATCGTTTAGTTTGTATGGCGTCGAAGCGCAGCGAATCGTACGTGATAAGTCTGAAATTCGCGTTATGGTGCGTTACCCCAAAAACGAACGAAACGCGATTGGCTCCGTCGAAGACGTTCTAATTCGTACGCCTTTAGGTGCTGAAATACCCTTGTCAGATGTCGCAGAACTTGAATTTAAAGAAGGTGTTAATCAGATATACCGTGAAGACGGTCGTCGAGCGGTTACAATTTGGGCTTCGGTGGACGCCGAGCAAACTGATGCGTTGAGTGTCGCAAACCAAATGCGAGAAAATTTCTTCTCAGAAGTTAAAGAGCGCTATCCAAATGTTGAAATAGAAGAAGCAGGACAATTGAAAAACCAACGTGCGGACCTGGTTACAATGGTTGTTAACACGGGTCTGATTTTGCTGTTTATCTATGTGCTTTTAGCCTTGCCATTACGTTCTTATGCGCAACCGCTAATTATTATGTCGATTATCCCTTTTGGAATCATTGGGGCGATTTTTGGGCATATTATCATGGGTTATGATGTTAGTAGCATGTCGCTATTTGGTATGTATGCTGTCGTTGGCGTGGTTGTTAATGACTCCTTAGTTATGGTGGATTATGTTAATGGGGCGCGAAAGCGTGGAGAATCAATTGTTGATGCGGTTGTACATGCCGGTCAAAAGCGTTTTCGGGCGATATTGCTAACGTCGTTAACCACCTTCTGCGGCTTGGTTCCAATTATGTTCGAATCGAGCCTGCAGGCTCAGATCGTTATACCCATGGCGGTATCGTTAGCATTTGGTGTTCTGTTTGCGACGGTAGTTACACTTGTATTGGTGCCATGTCTTTATGTCATTATGTCGGATTTTAAGCGAAAAAAGCGTAACTACAAACCAGTTGAAGATAACGGTCTAGAAGATTCAAGTGTTGACGATATAGATGTTGAACTAAACATAGACGGGCCTGTTTTAGACGTGAAATAAAAGTTCTATTTGGATATGTAGGTGTCCATAGCGGTCTACATAGCTATTTCGTTGCTTCTGTTATTTACATTACTCGACCTAAAAGCCTCCTAACGGGGGTTTTTTTGTGCGCGCGGTACAACCTTGTGATGTGTTGTTCGATATTCGATCTCTATTTTTGATGGCCAGAGGTAACTGTCGAAGCTAGGGACTAATGTTAACGACGAACGTATTAAAGCGCTTGCAAATCTATTAGACTAGTAGAGATAAATTTCACTGTAACTTTTACGGTGACTCTCACTACAGCCCACACTATTATTTACCACTAACGGTTCGAGATGGATTTAGCACTAGATTTAGGTTCAATCTATAGTCGGGCAGCCGTGATACACAGCGGCAAGCTATGCTTTGTGCCGAATGATTGCAGTCAGCTGCAAAGCCCATCAGTGCTGGCCGTGAATAAAACCGGGGGTCTATTGGTTGGTGATGCCGCTTTAGAGCGCAGCCTCGTTAGCCCTAGTTCCGCAGTTGCTAATTTTGTTCCCGCTCTTGGTACGGCACGTGAGTTTAGCTTAGGCTCTTATACCTTGCGCGCAGAGGAACTTTGTAGTTACTTGATACGCAATTTTATCGATACAGCACAGGCCTATAGCGGTCAAAGTGTTACACGCGTACTCGTGGCTTACCCTGGTAATAGCTCTGATCAGTATCGTAAATCTTTGGTAGCTGCGCTTGAACTTGCTGGTGTTACTGAATTTCTATTGAATCCATCTATTTCCATTCAGGCCCTAGCTACAGCACAAATAGGTCTTCAATTAAAACCTCAGCGTGGCGCCTATAAGGCCCTACATGTCGACTGTGGTGAATATGCTGTAGAGCTTGGACTGTATTCGGTTTTTAATGGTCTTGTAGAACAAGATGCATATCGTTGCACTGCTGATGGTGTAGTTACGGTAAAGCGTCGTTTATTTGAATATTTCTGTTCCGAGCATCCAAGTCTGTTTGATGGTGGCGAAACTGATACCTTAGAAATACAATTAAATTATTGTATTGATAGAAGCTTGAGTTGTTTAGGTGCAAGTAAAAACCTAACAATTTCTTTGGCTTGGGGAGGAAAGCATTACAGCATTTCGGTAGATGAGATATTTTTAACACAATTGTACGATGATGTTTTTGCAAAGCTATCACCCCTACTTACACAGCTATTAAACGATGTACGGCTACGTATTTTTAATATCGACGATATTGTACTAAGTGGTGGTGGGGCAAAGGCCTTTTATTTTCAACGCTTGATTAAACGACTTCTACAACGGCCTTTTGTTGATGTTGGTGATCCCAGCGAGCTTGCGGTTAAGGGCTTAATGCTGCAGGCGAATATTTTTCCAATATTGGGGTCAAGCTCAAGCGTAGGTAGTGAGGCTAGTGATTTTTCTTCAGATCTATTGTCTAGCAGCGAAACTGATAATAACCCAGATCATTCGAACAATAATTCATCTCCATCTATCGCGCTTAATTCACGCTTACCATACCCTATTTCATATGCATTACCGGTTATATCAAAAGGCAATGTAGTAGGAACAAAGGATTATTCGTTTATTGGAGCCAACCAGCTCTATCCTTTTTCAGAATGTCTAAGTGTTAATTCTCATTCGGCCATTAATAACGTTTTACGTATGCGTTTATTTAAAGGGCTAAGTTCTACAGATGAAGATTATAAAGACTTAGGGCAAATTAGTATTGGTTTTCCCCCTGGTGGTTTGGGCTTGCAGGGAGCTGATATTCGCGTGGTATTAAATTATCAAGGATTACTCGAGGTCTATGCCGCTATTGCGGGATCGTCGGATGAGCGGCAGATAAAGTTAGATCAAAACCCTGAAGTATTAAGTGCTAGATTGATGAGCGAACGCCATTACGATCGAAAATCTTTGGACATTATGCCGGCTTCAAAGCAAAAAAACACATGGTTAATGATCCGTTCTGAACGTTTGTATCAGCAAATGAATACTGCGCAACGTAAACAATTAGCCTTTTTAATAAAGGAGTTTAAGTCCGCACTTTCTGCTAATGATAAGGGTGACGATATTGACCTAACTGGGTATACGTTGCAGACGTTTCTGACTAAATGCGAAAGTGATTTTGGTGTTGCCGATGAATAGTTGGCAAGTGTTAGGCGTCGAGCCTTGGAGTAGTGAGGTTGAACTCCAGCAAGCCTATGCAATGGCTATGCGTAGTGTTGACAAAATCAAAGAGGTGAGCAAGTTTACCCAGTTACATATAGCGTACAAGGACGCGTTGCTGTCATTGACTGATAAAGGGGCAGATAAAGGGGCAGATAAAGGGGCAGATAATAACTTAACTTCTGAAACATCTGATATTGATCGATATGCCCTTGCAGAAAAACAAGTTGACAAAGTTCAGGCTGTGGTTCGACGATTAGCTGATGTTATACGAACGTCACCTGAAGAAGCTCGTGGAATATTCATTAATTTAATGAGCAGTGTTTATTTTCAATCATTGGATGTTCGTTATTTTTTTGAAGGTGAGTTACTTATTTGGTTAAAAGAAAATTCACAACTCCCGTTCCCCCTAGTTTCTGCAATGGAGAAAAGTTTTTCTTGGTCTGTACATTTTGATGCGCGCCCTTTTAGTTTTGGCGAACGTTTTTATTCGGCGGGTAATACTGCTGGTGATGCAGAAAAGTATACCGATGCCTATGAGTTTGTCGCGCAGCAATATTTCTACGAAAAAATACGTTTAGAACTCTCCGAGAAATGTTTTTCTGACGATAAAGATCGAGTTGCAAAGGCAACGTTATCTATTTTGTACGCAGGTTTTGATAGTGGTACCTGGAATGTATTCGAGTCAAAAATTAATTATCGATCAGCCATGCTGCGTGTACGTCGTTATTTGAAAGCGTGTTCTTACGCTGATATTGGTCTTAGCCCCTTCACAAAAGAAGCCGAAAAATGGCTAAAGTCTCGAGATTTATTAGAAGTAAAAGGAAATGCAAGTCAGCAAGAAGAGAAATTTGAAGAGTTTGAGTCTAGATCTTCTGGGCTATCTAAGTCTTCTAAACCATCTAAGTACACTAAATTAAGAGTTGTTGCCGCGATTGCAATCGTGAGCGTATTGGCGTTTGGTTTGTTTTTCGGAAAAAACCTATTATTTGGTTCAAGTACGACTGACAGTGTTGACGGCTCCAATATCGAAAGTGAGTTGAGTGGAATCGCCGTACGTGAACAAGAGCTGAATTTGACGCTCGTGCAAAACGCATTTCAACAAGCCAATATCCATGAAATAGAAGTAGATGTTCAGACGGCACAGACTGAACATCAGACTGATGACTTAAACCGTACCGAGTCTGTGGATATTGTAAGCGGTAACGTCTCTAAAAATTTGACTGAGACAGAGCCTACGAGAACCAATACAGTGGACAGCGGTACCGTAGAAAATACAAACAATCAATATGACAAAAGTTCACGGTTGAAGTTACCCAAAAAGTTAGATTCAAATGTTTTTGATAAAGATAAAGATAGCAAAGTAAGTCGCCCAAACAATACGACCCTGAAAACATCGATTAGCGAGCATCCACAACGTGTTCATGGTGACTATCAAGGTGAAACTAAAAAAGGTCTACCTCATGGAGCGGGAGTGTTAGTTTATAGCTATGGTGATCGCTTTGAGGGTCGATTCTATGAGGGTAAGAAGGTCTCAGGTTCGTACCGATGGACTAATGGGGATACATTTGACGGCGATTTTACTGAAAACGAAGAGGCTAATAACGGGGTATGGAAATACTCCAATGGTGATCGTTTTAAGGGTGTAAAAAGTAAAGGCTTGTACCTGCAAGGGAGTTTTCACTTCGCTACAGGTGATGAATATCATGGTGAATTCATTCAAGGTCGGCCCGGTGGCTTAGGACGTTGGGTTTATGCTGATGGCAGTCTCTACGAGGTCATCTCTATTTCTCAGGGTGTATCAACGGGTTTGCGGACATGGAGTAATGGTGATCGTTATGAAGGTGAGTTTATGCATGGCCAAATGCATGGGCGCGGAACTATGCGATTTTCCACAGGTGATAGCTTTAAAGGCCAGTATATTGAAGGTCAAATATCGGCTGGAACATACCACTGGGTTAATGGACGATCCTTCAATGGCCGTTATTTAAACTCTGGTGTAATGGAGGGGCTATATCAATTCGAAAACGACGACATATTTGAGGGTCGACTTCAACCTACGGGTATAGAGCAAGGCACTTATACAGTGGCTCGTAGCCAAAGCCAGTATATTGGTCGGTTTGCATCGGGACGATTACAGGGGCCTGGTGTGTTAATATTAGCCGACGGGACACGCTTCGAGGGACCGTTTTCTAGTGGCTTACGTCAGGGTGTTTTTATTGTTCGAGATAAAAATGGTCGCCGAGAAACGCAGCGTTATCGTAACGATGTTTTAGTGAAATAAGCACCTTTATAATTGTTAGGGGGAGCTCAAGATCTTAAGTCTTTGCTTTCCTCGCTCAGTTTAGCGACTAAATCCCATATCTAAATCCCATATCTAAATTCCATATCTAAACCTAGTATCTATCGGTTTAATTGAAAATCCCATGATGTCTTGTTATTGGGTATTGGGTATTGGGTATTGGGTGTTCAGTACCCTCACGAATTAACGTATTCTGCTTTATATCTGCGTATCATTTATGTTGGGTTTTACTTCATTTCTTTTTTTACGCGTTAGAGTAATTTTAATTTATTTTAAAACTTAAACGATAAACCCCTTTGCTTGAGTTGGTTTAGTAGTGGCTGTTATTTTATGGTCACTAGTATGAATTAAATTTATAAATCGAACTTCTTGATGATGATTGGATTTGGCTCTCACTCAGACTTTAGTGTTGCTATATTTGGAATATTTTCCTCAGTTTGATTTGTAGCTTAGAGTTACTTGTAATTACCCAAGTGTCTGTAAGCCCCGCAGTATCGATAGTCTGTCCTGTTTCCCACGTTCGTTATTCCTTAAACGGCACGTCTTGCGATAATCCACTATTCGTTGGCTGAGTAAGTTGGGACGACGGAACGCAAGAGGCTCCGCAATATACCTTCAAAGAACTACAGCTCTTTTGAATAACAATAAAAATGAATTCGTCACATGTTTGTGACGAGTAACGTATTTGATTGAAAGTATCCATATTCTGACGAATGTTAAGCGCTCTTTAGATTCGTGTTTGAGGTGTCGATTTTTTCGGAAATGTGATCAAAAAGACCATATTAATAATAAAATAACCTGGGTATATAAATGTTGATTAAAACAATTAAGTCATTGCTATTGGCCATGAGCGCGATTTTTGTGATTTCTTGTGGAGGTGGGGGAGGTAAAACCGATCCTGGTGATTCAACGCCAACGCCTACGTCTACGCCAACGCCAACGCCTACGTCTACGTCTACGCCAACGCCAACGCCAACGCCTACGCCAACGCCAACGCCAACGCCAACGCCAACGCCTACGCCAACGCCAACGCCTACGCCTACGCCTACGCCTACGCCAACGCCTACGCCTACGCCTACGCCAACGCCTACGCCTACGCCTACGCCTACGCCAACGCCTACGCCTACGCCTACGCCAACGCCTACGCCTACGCCTACGCCAGCAGCAAGCGTGCTTGTAGAAGTAGAAGATTACCTTAGCTTTTTTGATTTAGATGCAGGTAATACAGGTAATGCATATAGAGAAGATGATGTCGATATTGAGGCTACATCGGACTCTGGAGGTGGATTTAACGTTGGTTGGACTCAAGCGGGTGAATGGCTAGAGTACGACATTCAACTAGGCGAAGGCTTATATGAGTTAGAGGCGCGCGTTGCCTCTCAGGTAAGCTCAGGAAGCTTTACACTTTCATTTAACGACGGAACGGAGTTAGGTGAGCTTAATATTGGTTCCACAGGGGGTTGGCAGACATTTTCGACTCTTAGTGTAGGGCAAGTAGAGACCTCTGGTGGTGACTTTACATTGCGCCTAGATATTACTGGCAGTGACGTTAACATTAACTGGTTGAGTTTTACGCCCGTAAGTGACATTGATCGAGATGGTGTAATTGATGCGCTAGATCAGTGTAACGATACGCCCATAGGCGAAGCCGTTGATGTGCTTGGCTGTCCCATTATTGGTACCTTGGCCGAAGTTAGCTTTGCCAATGAACGCTTAACCGGTGGTGCCGACTCAATTCTCCCTGGTTTTACTCTGTACGTCTTTGATCCGGATTTAGATGCGCCTGGCACCAGTACGTGTTCGGGTGGTTGTGCGTCATCATGGCCGCCGGTTCTTGTAACAGATTTTGTTGCTTCAGGTGTAAATGGTTTAAGCACAATTGAGCGGTCTGATGGCAGTTTGCAGGCGACATATAACGATCGTCCCTTGTACTTCTATAGCGGCGACTTAGCGATTGGTGATATCAACGGTGAAGGTGTTGGCGGTAATTGGTGGTTAATTCCTTATGCTGTATTAGGGGGTATATCCGCGTTATATGACGCGACGACAATTTTAGAGCCTGATACGCAGTTCGAAACGGATGATGCTTTGGTTACGCGTTTTTCAGATCGTCCACGTACACGCCATGCCAGAGAAGACGAATTTCAATCCTATGATCATTTCATTAAATTTTATTTCGAAGATCGTTCGAGCAGTATCGAGATTGTCGATCATGTAGCCAAAGGTGGCGATACGATCGAAATGAATGTACGAACGATTTTTCCACTTAGTGATATTGAAGCTGAAAATCGTTGGTGGTACGAGGGTATAACCACAGTTGCTCAGTATGCAAGTAACGGCATTATGAGTTTCGAAGGTTTTGACGGCACGCATTATAACTATAAAAAAGTAAGTAACGAAAACACTCGTTTGCGCCGAGGGATACAACTCGGTGACCGCATGGAATTTGAGATTAGTCAGTTTAGTGCGGCCGGTATCCCTCGTGGCCAAGCAAATTATTACGGAACCACCTTTTTATATATTGTCGGTGAAGGCATTGTGCCCTGGTATGCCGAAGCCTCAGGTCAATTTCGTGAAGACAGTCAAAAAATTCCTGAGGAGTATTGGTTAGGTGGCGGAACAAGTACGCATTATCAGTATACCAATGAGCCCAATGATCATTTTTTACAAATGGCGACCAATCTGGGTTATGACAACGGACAAAAGTTTTTACTTGGGCGTCGTGTACATCATTCGTCATTTGTTGACGGTACGCATGACGAAGATCCAGACAACGGCGTATTTGAAGAGAGTGTAAATTTAGCGGGATCGCGCTACGTTAATGAACGCTGCTCAGATTGTCATGAGCGTAATGGTGGTGCTGCCGTTGCCGAAAATGGTGAGCTATTAGATCGTTGGGTCTTTAAAATTGGTGATGCTCAAGGCGATGCAGATCCTTTGTTCGGTAGAGTTCTACAGCCAAATGGTAGTTTGGGCGAAGGTGATGTTTCAATTGCTTCTTGGACAGAGCTCGACAACGGTTTACGTAGCCCGAATTATCAATTTAATGATGGTGCTCCAGCATCATTCTCGGCTCGGATTGCCCCTCGTCTTTTAGGTTTGGGCTTATTAGAAGCGATACCCGAAAGTGCAATCGTGGCATTGGCTGATGAAAACGATAGTAATAACGATGGGATTTCTGGCAAGTTCAACTTAGTTGTAGACCCGGAAAATCAGGAGCTTACACGCTTAGGTCGTTTTGGTTGGAAAGCCGCAACGTCAAGTGTAAGGCATCAAGTCGCGGGTGCTTTGAATACCGATATTGGTGTTAGAACAAGTGTACTGCCCAACTTAGATTGTGGTTCCGCCCAGGAAAATTGTGGGGCTATTTCTCCAATAATGCCTGAGGAAAACCTGAATAACTTGGTGACCTATATTTCTACCTTAGGTGTGCGGCCACAGCGCGTTTGGAAAAGTGGTGTTGAAGACCTAGAAGTATTACAAGGTCGTGAGCACTTTCGAAATATCGGTTGTGTTGATTGTCATACGGAATCCTTTCAAACGAGTGAATTTCATCCTCTAGCCGAAGTTCGTAACCAAACTATTCATCCGTATACCGATATGTTACTTCACGATATGGGTGCAGGGCTTGCTGACAATTTGGGTGAAAATCTTGCTTCAGGTAGTGAGTGGCGTACGACTCCTCTATGGGGTTTGGGTTTGGCGGCGTGCGTTACTGGCGGCGTAACTAATCCATCAGGTAGTGAGGGCGGAGAGATTTGCACTCCTCATCATGCCTATCTGCATGACGGCCGGGCTCGGTCCATTGAAGAGGCTGTTCTTTGGCACGGTGGTGAGTCGGAAGCTTCTAAAAATGCTTATGAGGCACTTTCCGGTGAGAATAAAGCTACCGTTTTGAAGTTCCTAGAAAGCTTGTAGTTTTAATTGAAGGTTTATTCCATTGTTAGTTTGGAATAGACCTTCATACCAATCGCATTAAATTAATTTCTATTGGCGAACGTCTAATAAGTACCCGTTCGTAACTGACTCCTTACGAGTGGTAATAGAAATAAAACTTTTTGATACTAGATACGGAATCTTTCTTACTGTAAGTAAGATTTTCGGGTTTCGTGAAATAGCTGTTTTAATGTTTCGCAGAAACTTCTATCTATGATAAAGCACTATTTATACTAAGAAACTATTTATGCATAGGTACTAATTATTCATAGCGGACAATTAGCTATTGAATTTCAACGGTGGCCATTTCAGTGCTCAATTTTTAGTCATCTACATATATTTTTTTACTATTAAACAACCTTTATAAAACTAATTGTCTATGCACAATTTTTATCAATAATTGAACGTGGGAATATCGATGAAAAAAACACTGTGTTTATTTTTTATTGCAATGCTGTCGGTGGTCTTAATTGGCTGTGGTGGTGATTCAACAGAAAAAAAAGAAGAAGTCTCTACAAATTTTGATTTACAGATTACTGTTTTAAGCTCCGATGATGAATCACCTATAAATAATGCGGAAGTAACTATTGGTGAAGAAACACAAAGCACCGATGAAAGCGGATTAGTGACGTTTACCCTAAGTAACGCAAGCTACTCTGTGGTTATATCAGCATCTGGCTTTAACGCAACAACAGACAGCGTAATAATTTCAGGTTCTGACCTTACAAATGAATATAGTCTTGTTGCGCTCGATACCACTGTCCCTGAAATTTCACTTATTGGCGATGCTAATATGACGATCACGGTTGGTGACGTATACGAAGAACCAGGATCAAACGTAACGGATAATGTAGATACAGGTCTTACTGCTACTATTTCGGGAGAAGTCGATACCGAAACAGCAGGTACTTATATCCTAACGTATGCGGCCGAAGACAGTGCTGGAAACTCCAACTCAATCGTTCGAGAAGTTGTCGTAGAAGGACCTGTATTTGTCTCTAACGATGCGTATATTTTTCACTCAGAATATGACGACACCTTTTTTATGGAATTTTGGGCAGACCCGTGGGACTCGGGTACAAGCTATGCAGATGTGATTGATGATCCAGATTTTACAAAGGTTCTGGCTATTACGAGTGGTACAGCGTGGGGTAATATTGCCTCTATTGCATGGGGTAACACAGTAGAAAATATCGTTGATGTATCAGAGTTCACGCATGTTAAATTTAAAGTTAAGCCGGGTTCATTTACCAGTGTCGATGTAGTTGTGCAAAGTGCTACAAGTCCTGAATCTAGAGTAGGGTACTTATTGAGCTCGGCTCAAGATGTTGGAAATGGTTGGGTGGAAGTCGAAGCACGTTTGCCTGGATTTTCAGATATGTCCTGGTTCACACTTATGTTTGATGGACCAAGCTCAGATACTTTGCAGTTAGCGGACGTATACTTTACCACTCAAGATATTGTGCTCACCGGCCCAACTTCAGCCGCTCCTATTCCGTCGGTTTCATCTAACGACGATGTTATTGTTTTGTATAGTGACACCCTTATTCAGGATAGTTTTGTATCTGTATGGGATGCGAATTGGTGGAATGCACCTTTGTACTCAGAAGGTGAAATTGCGGGCGACCATTATGCTCGGTATGAAATTACAGGAACTGGCGTAGAAGGCGGTGTTGTTGGTATCGAATATGGTATAGAGAACGGTTCCTTAGATGCTTCTCAAAAAACGACGTGGAATTTCGATTTATTTGTCGAGACCGGGATTACTCGGATTGAGCTTCAGCTTGTATCTGACGATGGTTCAGCACTTTATACCTTAGATACTCCAGTTACAGGTGAGTGGGTATCTTATGATGTTCTATTTGCCGATATGGTTGACGCCGATGGTGATGGGCCTGGTGTGTTGAGCCCGTCGACATTTATTTTGGCTGGGATTAAGTTGTGGGGTCAAGAAGGTCAATCGGTCTATTTGGATAATGTGTATTTTTCTGGTGAATCGAATAGCTTTCCGTTGAATGTGAATGTAACGGATGTTAATGCTTTACCAATCGTTGGAGCGGCCGTTTCTGTTGGGAGTAATTCAGCAATAACGGATATCAACGGTGAAGCTAGTTTGGTATTAAGCGAAGGAGACCACAGGGTACTTATTAGCGCAGATGGTTATGGGTTAGCGCAGGGTAATCAAATTATAGCGGGTGACGAAGCCAATTTTGCAATTACATTGCAGCTATTAAACGCGGGGCCAGTTAATGCAGCACCGTTACCAACGCTTTCTAACGACGATGCCATTGCTCTTTACAGCGATACCTTAAGTGTCGATAAATTCATCTCCTTCTGGGAAGATAATTGGTGGAACGCACCCAATTACTCCGAGGTTCAATTTGGTGGCAACAATACAGTACGATATCAAATTGTTCCTGATGGTATATCCGGTGGTGTGGTCGGCATTCAGTACGGGATAGATGGCGGTGTAGTAGATGCCAGCGCTTCAACGGGAATGCATTTTGATCTGTTTGCGACGAGTGGAATTACTCAAGGTGTATTTCAAATCGTATCGTCTGATGGTCCAGGAATCGTTACCATTAACCCACTAACGACCGGGGCATGGATTTCTATCGATATTCTGTTTTCGGATGTGGTTGATCCGCAGGGCACGTTTAACCCAGCAGCACTTACACAGTTGGGTGTTCAATTGTGGGGGACGACGAGCGACTCTATATATATCGATAATATATATTTTTATTAATAGACCATACGCTTCGAACTTGAATCCACGATACGATAGATTGGCGACATTAAGTTAATGTTGCTATTTCTTTATCACTGGGTGAATGGCTTGTTTAACAAGTCTTTCTCCGAGTGATAGTTGATTTCTTATCAATATACCTTCGTGTTTTTAAAAAATAGAGTATTACCTTTTACGTACAGACATAACTCCCTCCTTTCTGTTCCAAAGTACAGTCGACCCAAATTTATTCCTAGTGTCAATATAGCCCCCTGTGTCGGGATAGCTGTATTGAAACTCCGCAACCGATATTTTTTGGCTCGTTATTAGGCTGTTTATCAATATTCCCGCTATTGATTTTTAAATCTCGCACAGAATATGCTTTAAATACAGTAAAAATACAGTAAAAATACAGGGGAATTAGGGCTTTCTGTTAGAGCTTCGGCACGAACATCAGTTGTATGTCATTATTTTAACCCCATTACGTGTGGTTGAAATGTAATCTATACCCCATTATGTAGTCGGTCTGGTGGGCTAGCTTTTAATAGAGAATATACGAATGACTATTATATCTGTTGTTATGGCATTACAATCGATCGTTTGATCTTGACGTTATTATACAAATGGAGCTCGTTAATGAAGTTATTTGCAATCATCTATATTGCTGTCTGTGCCAGTTTTTTTAGTTCGGCGGCTATGTCGTCGGAACTTACGACCAAGGATTATGCCCGATTAACAAACATTACCAATATGAGTTTATCGCCCAGTGGTGATCTTATTGTTTTTCGCTTGAGGAGTGAGAAATCGCCTAACAGCTTAGGTATTTATTCACTGAAAGAGGGCAAGTATCTAAATGTTCTAGTGTAGTGTCCTAAATTGCGTGCATATTATCTGGAGGGTCATTATAATACCAGCGTTCACGTATTTAACGTGATATAAATGCGGGTAAAAATATGAGAGTAGCGAAAGATATTTCCCTGA
>JBLIMQ010000087.1:0-19458 GCA_047638775.1 Flavobacteriales bacterium | reverse complement strand
ACTAGAACTCGCTTATCGTTCTCTTTTCAGAAACTTGACCTAGCGCGTAACAGTATTCCTAGTGATGGTGATGGCAAACATGTCGACCAGGCAAATAAAACCCGCCTTACAATCTATGATTTAGCCAGATAGCCCCCTACTTACCCTTCGTCCTTAGCATTCTGTAATTTATCCAACCCAGTCTTTTGCTCTTTCTTTTGCTCTTCTTCGACAAAGGATTGTATCTTCTCTAGGTCGACTGTTGTTTCACCAATAGCGATAAGCGTTGCGCAGAACAACTGCGCCGAAATGCTGCCACGATTAAATTTGGAGCTCAGATTGGCCGTAGATTGGTCGATACCAATGTCCATAAGACGTCCCTTGATCTGCTTGTAGCTGAGCGCGTTCACGCTTTTTTCTTCAAGTAGGTACCGCGATATTGCACGAGCCCAGATTGTCGAGTCAAAGAAAGTGTCGGCCATGAAGGGTTATCCAAAATATTTTCGACATAGTAATGAATACGCGTTGACAAGGCAATAGATACTATTTATTGTGCCATTAAATGGCTTTAAGCATCTTATATATGTCGAAAAAAGTAGGGGAGCACGCTCTTGTAGAGTGCCAAGGACCGATTGCAGAATTTAATCAAGCTCAGTTAATTGCGTTACTGCGCCAGGCCGCTTCTGCATCAAAGGCTACTGTTCTGGGCCACAACTTTCACGCATTTGGCGAGGGTATGGGGGTAACCGGGGTGTTGATCCTGGCAGAATCACATATCACTGTTCATACATGGCCAGAACTCAATTACGCGGCGTTCGACATCTTTATGTGCGGCGATTGTGATCCTACTATGGCGGCTGAAACCATAACAACTCATACAGGCTGCCGAACGTATTCCGTTAGTACTTATGATCGAGGCTTCTCCATGATAAAGCCGCTATCCATCGAAACGGCCTTAACGTCTCCCCATACTCCAACTAACAATGCGCATCTTATTCAAAACCTGATTGATAATAAGCTCGCGCAAAACGAAAACCAAGCCAAAGCCAAAGCCAAAGCCAAAGCAGGATTATTAGAGACCGTTAAATTTCTGTATCTTTGTGCCAACTCACCAGACTCTATTACACCATCAACGTTAGTTGAGGACTTCTGGCGTGAATTCATTTTATTCACAAAGTTATATCAAGCCTTTTGCGAACAGGTATTCGGCCGATTCATACATCATGAGGCCGCCGATACACCCCGTGAAAAGGTCGCCCAGTACCAGAAAACCGTCTTTCTTTATCAAAAAAACTTTGGTGAAATCAATCCGGAATTTTGGGTCGAATACACAACGGATACTGTCGGCGGCTCAAAGTGTATCCATAATTAACGCCCTAACCGCACCCTGCGAGCTACGCTATAGAGCAACCCGATATAGTGCCCGATAGAGTAATGACTTTTTGTCTAACGTATGGTGACAGTCTAGACTTAAGCTCGGCTTTCCTATCTTAGCTTAGGGTTAAAAACACAACGAGCCTACAAGCCTCGACAATAATTTAAGTAACGACGATAACGTAACACCTATAAGTGATATATTTCGCTATTATGGTCCACCCATCACTGATAGCCGTATTGATACCCGCTAATCTGGCGGCTCGCGCGGCAGCGTTGTGGTGGCGGTTAGCGAGCTAGCCTTTATACGAATTTGAAGTGGCTATTCATAGCGCTAATGTGCGACCGTAATACGCGGCCGTAATACGCGGCGGCAATATGCGGCGACAAAGCGCAGTAGTAATGTGTAGTGACAATTTGCAATAGTAATAAACAGTTTCATTAATATATTTGAAGGGGAGTACCTATGCGAAAGCAAACGGAATTTACACTCATTTTGTTGATTATATGCTCGGTATTTACCGGGTGTTCATCAGATGAGGAGTTAAGACAACGGGCGGAGGCAAAACGTGACGCTTATGCCGTTCAGTCTTTGACTCGAGTAGGTGATGCAATCACACGGCTAAATCAGCATTTGCTAGGCGGTAACGTTCGAAATGCAAAGCTGCTTAAGCAGTATGCCAAGGAGGTAAAAGCAATTAAGCCTGAAATGGCCGAACTCGTAGACCTTTTAACGCTAGATTCCACATCCGAAGGACCACTCTTTAACAGCCTCGTCCAACGTTTTGAAGATGCCAAAGACACAAAACAATTTGTTATCAAGGGTGATGACAACGATCTTGTGGTATTTGATGACGAGTTAACCGCCATCTATAACGCCGCCTCACCCGTAGCGTATGGGCATATGTTGACCGATCCAATTAATGTGCTTGCAGACATGTCCGATGGCCGACTAGGCCGCGTAGAAGCCATGTCAAAGGAAGCCAGCCTAGCGAAAAATGGCTCTGAGGATCTTGGGGTAGGCAGCCAAATGGTAGGCAATCCAAACTACGGCCGCTGGGAAAACCGATCAAATGGCACCTCCTTCTGGGCGTTTTATGGCCAGTATCGCTTGCTCGGCGACCTAATGGGCCGACGCGTAGATTATGGCCATTGGTCACGACATCGCGATTACAGCTATTACAACGATAGAGGCCGAGCCAACTACACGTCTCCCTCGCAGCGAACAACTCAAGTAAAAACGGAAAACATTGCGAAAAAGAAATTTTCACGTGAGGGTAAGAAATTCAACAGCCCATATGCGAAATCAAAAGCATCTAGCAACAGCCCACCGCCAAGGTCGGTGACAAAAGCTCCAAGTAAATTTCAAAGCAGTTTCAGTAAAAGGAATAGTACGAGCAGTTCAAATCGCACATCGAACACTAGCTCAAGTACTTACAATTCACGAAACATGGGCTCTACTTCACGTAGTTCTCGTGGCGGCAAATAATTGGACAACATTATGAATGAATTAAATTTTTGGATGGTTAGTGTTCTTGTAGCAAACTTACTAATTGCTCTTCTAGCGATTTTTTGCTTCCGTGCGTTACAAGGAGTTTTTGCTGGCGTAAATGTAAAAGGGGAACTTTCAGAAAAGGACAATCCAGCGTTTGGCTTGGCGGTTGCTGGTGGCGTGCTTGCACTCTGCATTATTCTATCTTCTGCCGTTGGCGGAGAAGCTTACGTTTCATTGGTTTCCGAAGTAATTAATACGTCTATTTATGCTATTGCTGGCGTGATTTTCCTAAAAGTTGGAATGGTACTGAATGATAAAGTCTTTTTTAGTTCATTCTCGGTTCCCCAGGCCCTTCGCGATAAAAATATTGGCGTAGGTTTAATTCAAGGTGCAAACCTAATTGCTATTTCCATAATCGTACATTCAGCGATTAACTGGGTTGATGTTGAAAACTGGACGGGCATCGGCGCCGTCGCCGCCGTATTTATCGCGGGTCAACTAATCCTGTTTTTGGTCACTCTATTGCGTATACAGATCTATAAGAAACGCAACAATGGCGCATCATGGCAATCGGCCATTCAATCAGGTAATACCGCATTATCCATTCGCTATGCCGGCCAAATATTAGGCACTAGCATTGCCGTTTCGGGTGTCGCCGGAATCATAAATTATTTACCCGGCTATATCGGAATGGCCGCTCTTTATTGGTTTGCGTACTCAGTTGGCATAATGATTATATTGTGGGGTTTATACCGTATCAGCCTACCGGTATTACTGGCTAAAATCGATATTGTTAAGGAAGTAGATGTCGAAAAAAATAACGCCATCGCCTATATTGAAGCCGCCATTTTTATTGGCTGGGCATTAATCTTAAGTACACTACTAACATAAGGGCTTAAGCCACAGCTCACAGAACAGCGTAAGTTTTCAAGGGGGGTTACCACCCCTTTTTCGTGTATTAAATTTATGTGCTTAGGTCAAATTAATGATTGCAGTGTTTAAAAACTATTGGAGCACGCCATTGCGTCGTCACGATATTTTTCTTATCGGGATAATGGGTGTTCTGGCAGGCTGTGGTTTAATCTATGAATACCTTATGGCCCACTTTGCCGGACGGATTCTAGGTTCAGTAGAGTCCACCATTTTCGCAATGATCGGCATTATGATCGTATCAATGGGCATGGGATCGTTTTATTCGCGCACCATTAAATGCCCCTTCACTGGTTTTGCTTGGATAGAAGTGGTGATCGGTTTGCTGGGAGGACTCGCCGTACTTATTATGGCGGGTGTTTTCGCCATCGCTCACACGCTGCCTGTCATGATCCGTGAAATATACGGTATCGACACCTCAATTTCTATTGATGGTGGATGGATCGATACGCTTAAGCATATCGCTGAAGCCGTGCCATTCTTTATAGGCTTTACATTAGGCTTTCTTGTGGGAATGGAAATTCCACTCATTGCTCGCATTCGAGAACAACTCCATGAAAAACATTTAGTTCACAATACCGGTACGATTTACGGCGCCGACTATATTGGCGCCGGTATCGGCGCGGCAATATGGGTACTAGTTTGCTTAAAAATTCCGATTATGGAAGCGGCCGTAGCAACCGCGGCCGTGAATACGCTGATGGGCTTTTGTTTTCTTTATCGGTATAGAAAACACATTAACAATACACTTGGGCTATGGGTAATTCATGGTGTGCTGGCATGCATTCTGGTAATTCTTTTTTACAACGGCCAGCAATGGATGCGCGGCTTGAACAACACGCTATTCCAAGACCAAGTAGCCTATTCAAAAAAGACCCACTTCCAATACCTGACTATTACTGAGCGTCATTTATCTGCACGCCACCCAAAAGTGTACAGCCTGTACATTAATGGGCGCTTACAGTTCGCCAGTAACGACGAAGGTATTTACCACTCGATGCTGACATACCCTGCACTGCTAACCTCGGCGAAAACTAATCATGTACTGGTGGTTGGTGGTGGCGACGGAATGGCGGTAAGAGACATCCTTCGGTGGAACCCACAGTCAATTACGCTGGCCGACCTTGATGGTGGCATGCTAGCGCTTTTTAAAGGCGAAGATACCGAGGCTCCAAAGGCTATTAGCGATAAACTACTTGAGCTGAATGAAGGCGCATTACTGGATGAGCGCGTAACAATAATTCAAGGCGATGCGTTTAAAACAGTGGAGCAATTAGTCGAGGACGGTAAATTATACGATACCATTATTGTTGATTTACCTGATCCAAGCCATCCCGACCTAAACAAGCTCTATAGCGATTACTTTTATGGAAAACTAAAAGAGCTGCTTAATGGTGATGGCGTAGTGGCCATTCAATCGACCTCTCCTTTTCACGCAAAGAAAGCCTTCCTCTCCATTGGGAAAACGCTGGCGGCCTCGGGTTTTAACACAGAGCAGTACCATACCAATGTGCCGTCATTCGGCGAGTGGGGATGGACCATAGGAACCAAAATGGGCGGCAGCGTGACGCGGCGGCTCGCGGAACTTGATTCACTGCCTGTCGCTAATGAATTCATTTCTATGCCCGTGATAAATGCCTCTTTTGTGTTCCACCCGGCGTTTTACAGCGAAATTGACACTATTGACGTCAATATCATGGGATCTCATGCCACATATCAGTATCACCTATCGGGGTGGGAGACAGGAAAAGGCGTATTTTTCAATAAATGATTTGCATCGTGCCATTAAATGGCATATAAATACCAACGGAATGTCATTTAATGGCATCTAAAGACAATTGTGTTGAACAATTTAGGAGTAAGTATGAACGAGATTCTTGATGCTTTGAGCTTAAAGCTGAATCAGTACGGCCAAACGAATGCAGTGACATTCGATTCCGTGATATCAGAGGATAATTGCACGCTGGAGGTTATCTGCTCAACTAATCCAGATTTCCCGATTTATGTTAGCGCTACGGAAAACCAGATCTTATCTGTGTCCCCACTGTTTACTACAGACACAGTAGTTGATGGAAAGATAGATGAATTGAATAAAGTGATGCTTGGTTTAAGCCCTGTGGTACCGCTCAGCTCGTTAGGTACGCAAGGTGAAATGTATATTTTATATGGTGCAATGGCCGTGAACACAGTATTCGAAAATATTGTTCACGAACTAGAGGTTCAAGCTATGAATACGCTTGACGTTATCGATGCACTCAAAGAATTTCTGAAGTAACTGGAGATAAAATCATGGGTTTTAGTATTTTACGAGATATGGTTACCGCTCTACGCGGCGGTGTTAATGAGGTCGGTGAAACGATTGTTGATAGTCAAGCGATGCGTATAGCTGATCAAGAGATTCGCGATGCAAAAGATGCCATCGCCAAAGCTCGCTCAGCGTTAACAAAATTAAAATCACGTGAAATTTCTTTGAAGAAAGAAATTTCAATTATAGATGATGACATCGGTAGCTACACAGCGTCGGCTAGAGAAGCGATTACGGCCGGCAATGAAGCTTTAGCACTTAAAGTAGCCGAAAAAATCGGTGATCTTCGTGAGAAAAAAGACGGCATTGCAAGTCAACATACCGTGCTCTCACGTGAAGTCGATAAGATCCTTCAAGTTATTCAGTCTCGCGAGCAAAAGATTAAAGAAAATGAAATTGAACTCGAGAAGGCTCGATCTATCGAAGAGCTAAATAAAATAAACAGCGCAATATCAAGCTCAATGCCTGGTACAAGCAATACATCAAAGCGCGTAGAGCGAGCCCTTAACCGTGTTAAGGAAAGGAACAAGGACTTCGCAAACAACGAAGAGGCTGGTCAATGGTTAGCGGATGCCGAAACGGGTGGCGACTTAGACAAAGAACTTGCCGCAGCGGGCATAGGATCAAAAAAATCCAGCGCGTCATCAATCCTAGATGAATTCCGGTAATCGAACCCTATCGTTTAATGAGCGCCAATCGATAAATGGCTCGTCGCGAGGAAAGATAAAAATTGTCAGATTTGTGTGACTAGAACTCGATGTTTGTTTAGTGCAAACAACTAGATCTAAGTCGTGTGAATATGGCGGTTTAAGTCTCTGCTCAGCAGAGTACTATTTATGGATCAACGCTAATTAGGGGCCGTACGGCCCTTAATTATTTACGGAGTAATACTGTGTTTAAAAAAATGGTCAATAAAGTCTTGGGTAAAAGCGAGACCGTTGCACGAGAGCTAAAGTCTTTGCGTGACTGTAAGGTCAATGACTTAATTGAGTTTAAACCTCGCCAAGACGTTCCTGTTAGCTTGCGAGGCGAGACGGTTAAAGTTATCGGTGTTGGCGCATACCAGTATGAAGGCAGCCATGAAGTTGAGCTAACAATACAAGCTATTTCCGGTGACGAATTAACTATTGGATATACCGAACCCGATATCGACACACTTAATATCTCAATAAAATTATCACGCCCCACTGTACTCACGCTCTTTGGTGAAGATGCGTTTTCCGAATTATGGGAAGATAACTTCGCTCGACTTGATGTGCAATCTGAAAAACCAAATACATTAATTGGCTGGATTGACGACTCATACCAGCAAACAGAAAAGTTTACGGAAGCTCATTATTTCAACCGTGACATGCGCGGGTCTAATTTTTCGAGTCGTGCTGATGATGACAGCGTTGAACTTCAATGCCATGCGTGCGAAGGTAACAATGACGACGACCTGTCACTGTCAATTGAAACGAGCTCTTCGGGTGAAACTGAAGTGTTCGCCTGCCGCGAATTATCAGCCGGTATAATTGAGGAGTATTGGCCTAGTGAGCAACAAAAGTAAGTGGATTCAAGAAAAGGAAGCGCTAAAAAAGATCCAAGTTCATTTTACACTAAACGATACCGTTGATACCGCTCTGCGACATGATGCGATCGAGCAAGACATGTCTCCTAGTAATGTTTTGCGCAAACTAATCGGATTAAAATACACCACTATCAGCAGGCCTCGTATTGCGTTGAATCTTACCGACCTAGATTTCCAGTCTTTATCTGAACGTTATGACATTCCTATTGAAGACAAAGAAGAGTTAAAGCGGCAGGTACGCAGAGAAGTGCAAAGACATTACAGTACAACGAACAGGGATAAGCAAGAATAATGCTAACCAATCTGATTCGATGGCAGCAAAGACGTACGGCAAAAAAATACCTAACCGGCAGTTTGTATAAACGACTTCGTTTTCTCATTCTATTTCTCGTAATACTATGTGTTGCGAATAGTATAGTCCTGGAGATAACAGACAAAATTGCGTTCACTGATGCACTGTGGTTATCCGTAACGACGATAACAACCGTTGGTTACGGCGATTTCAGTCCATCAACAACCATCGGAAGAATTTCAACATTTATATCACTGTACTCATTCGGCATTGTTTTTTTGTCCATCATTATTGGCGAAGTTATTGAGTGGCATAGTGACCGAAGAGAAAGAATGCGTAACGGAGATTGGGAGTGGAAAGGCATGCAAGATCATATTTTAATAATCAATACACCTAACAACAATACAGACATCTATTTAGACCGGCTCGTCAACGAAATCAGAAAGACCCCTGAACTTTCTGAAGGAGTCATTCAAATTGTTACGCGCAAATATCCTGATGGTTTGCCCGAGTCACTGAGATCACACAAAGTAATCCATACCAACGGCGTAGCTGAGAATAGTGATGTTTTACGGTCGGTTAATGTAGAACATGCAACGACGATCATAATTTTATCGCGCGATGAAAACGACTCGGTATCAGACAGCTTAACCTTTGATGTGCTTTCTCGCATTCAAGAGATTGGAACCAAAGCGTTGGTTCTTGCCGAATGCGCAAATGACGACAATAGAGAGCGCCTAGTAAGAGCTGGAGCAAACGCGGTTATTCGGCCGGTAAGGGCCTACCCAGAACTACTTGTTCGAGCTGTGTCCTCCCCGGGAACTGAATCTGTTATGGAGAATCTTTTTAGCCACGAAGGTGAACATTTGGAACGATTTGATATTCCATTCTCTGTCGATTCGTGGTCAAAGCTTGTGTGCAAAATGGCGGAAAATAATATCGGACTTCCTATGGGCTATATTGACGATGGTAACGTCATCACAAACCCCCCAATGATGGAAAAATGCACCGGTGCGGGAATTATTTTGATGGTTGACTCTAGCAATTTGGTCACGTTGAACGATGTATCGCGAGCGTTGGCACTATGACATCCTCACCGACGCAAGCAGCTTCAGCGCTCCCACCCTACAAAGTGCCAATTGCATTAGCATCAGTGATGGTGATCATCTATCTATGTAATTGGCTACCATTTATTGATCTTTATGGCTACGGTATCCACCCTCGAAGCCTATCGGGCCTATACGGTATTGCCGTATCATTTCTTCTTCATGCCAGTCTGTTTCATCTTATATCGAATTTAGTACCCATGGTTGTGCTTGGGTCTCTACTGCATATGTATGGCAGTAAAATATTTTGGCAAGCTTCTATTATCATCGTACTGGTTTCAGGTATTGGTGTTTGGCTGTTTAGCTCTGCCGGAACAGTGGTAGGCGCGTCTGGGCTGTTAATGGGGTATTGGTCGTTTATGATTGCCGTGGCCTATCACCGACGTACAATTAAGTCAGTTGTGATCGCGTTTGCCGTATTATTATTTTATGGCCTTTCGATTTTATCGCTGTTTGATCTACGGCCGTATATTTCTTTCTCCGCCCACCTGTTCGGTTTTGTCGGCGGAGTGATGGCTTATTACCTTATAAAAAATCAGTTCACAAAGGCCTCACCATAAATCTTAGTATTAACGTAACCTGCAGGGGCATGACGAGCATTTATAATTTAGCTAAAACAACTTAACTTAAACCTAGCTTCAACCTAAATTATATGTGGTTATACTCTAACCTTACTTCTCGTTCTTTCCTGACATTGTAGCGAGTACGTAACTATGCAATACCACTCGCAGTGCTCATAATGACTTACTATAAAACCTGAAGTTATTAACGGGCTTATAGCCCATACTTTCATATATTTTTCGTGCAACGCTATTATCCACTTCAGTACAGAGTCGCACCTCTTTAATACCTGACTCAGACGCTAAGCTGTGAACTTCTGAAATCATATTCCGCGCAACGTTTTTTTCTCGAAATGCCTTTAATATAAACAAGTCGTTTAAGACCCATACCTTATTTGCGGACACCGATGAGAATATAGGATAAAGCTGTATAAACCCTATGTAATTAGTATCGTCCGTCATCGCATACACTATTTCCGAATCTTGATTCTGTATTCGAGCCTCAATAAATTTGGCGGCTAATTCTATATTTGAAGGCTTTCCATAAAAAACACGGTAGGCATCAAACAATATAGAAATGCCATTAATATCACTGCGCTCGGCGCTTTTAATTACAACATCCATCATGAGCTCCGCTAAAAATCATAATTAGACCCTAACTAAACTATAGCTAAACTATAGCTAAACTATAGCTAAACTATAGCTAAACTATAGCTAAACTATAGCTAAACTATAGCTAAACTATAAAAAAATTTGGCCTAAATACTGACTAAACCTCAACTAAACCCCAACTAAATTTGGACTAAACTTAGCCTAAACCTAGGGCAAAGAATTAATCCATGTTTCAAGCGCATTCATATAAACTTCATCTTCAAGGCTACGCCCTAATGGAGGCATCCTATCTTGCGGGTCTACACTCTTGTCACGAATATAAAGTACCGAATTTCCTATGTCTCCCGGCGCAACAATGACCGGATCACTTAAGCCATAATCATTTAAATAGTCACGCTGGCCGGCAACAGGGCCGTCGATAATACCCTGACTACCAAGGGGGGTCTCTATACGAGCATCCCATTGCGCGGCTATTCCTTGCGGCCCGTGACAATTTGCACAGTTAACGTCCCAATACGATCGCAAGCGTAACTCTAAGGACGCGCTCGTATCACCGATATGCGCATGTGCTGGAAAACCGGCTATAGCGGACTCATCAAATGGGATTGAAAACACACCTAAGTGATTTAGAGTTCTCAATTGATTATCGCTAATGCTTGAAGGATACAGCCACGACTTATTTAACGAGGCCGTCTTTGGCCCAAGTACGCCTGTCGATTCTTGGTTGTGACACGTCATGCAATCCATGGGACTAGGATAGGTCCAAGTTTGCTGCCTATCTCCCGAAGGTGACGCCACGTTAATGGGCTCGTCGAGCGACTCAAACAATAGATCCGCTTCAGAGTTATCATCACGCCACTTATAGGTGGCGCCATACATAGTATTACCTGACTGCATTACCGTAATTCGTGTTTCCAATCGCTTCACAAGGTCACTATTGGATTCATCTATTGGCAATTCAAAATGTTTTACAAAAATGGTTCCTTCGGGCCACTGCCACTTACCCTCTTCAGTCCAAGTGATTTGCTTATCTGACGGTATAGAAACCCAGCGTTGTTTTTGCGCACGGTCGGACCATAACGGAGAGACAAGATCAAAAGGGATCAAGCTTGCGCTAGGGCTTAGCGTGGCAACATCAGAAAACGCGCCTGTTTGCGACAGCAAGGCAGGCACATTCAATAGCTCTGCATTCGTCGTACTCGGCATATTTAAATACGCGCTTGCGCCGGGTCGACACGCTATACCATAGCCCTCCGAGGGCTCGCAACGCTGCGCAGCACTTAATTGAAATAACTCATTGATGCTAGCCGTTTCCGCATTAGCAATAAGCGATTCCGTAAATACAGAGCTCGCCGAAACGTAATTACAATTGGCTCGAGAACGAAGTGCATAAGAGCCGTCGGTATTTTCTGACAACTCGAATTGTTCATCAACACCAATAGTCGTAGCCGATGCACTAAGCGCATCAACACCACCATTGGTAGCGCTTAGGTATAGGCCCGAACTTATTGATTGCAAAGCTATGCTGTTATCGGCCGCCGTAATAATTTCAAATATATCGTCGTTGCCCACGTCAACCGTGTTAAGTCGAACTTCGCCAGTTGCGTTCGCGTTTAAAAATCCGCCATGCAGATTTAACGAAACCGTATCGCCAACACCAAGATCTGGGTCATCAATTACCGGCTCTCCGCCACCATCACCTATATAACGCGTTTCGGCCAACATACCCGCAAAAGGTGGCGCGCCACAACAATTTCCACCATAGGCCAAAATATACAACCGATTGTTATACGGAGATATCTCGGCATCGATAATGCCATTCAACAATGAAGTATCCAGCCAGGGACGTATTTCAGATGAGTCACCATCAACAGCTACTTCAAACATGCTGTCGTTGTTAAAATTCCAATACAACAAGTGACCATCAAAGTAGCTCGGTAATTTAAACGGGTCTTCTATACTGGCGTCCCATCGATAAACATCCGACAACATGATTGCCCGATGAGGAAAGTACAACCACGACCCTTGTGCATCAGGAAGGCTCGTAGCGCCGGTATTGTTCACCGAATTGTTCTGGACATTATTCGCGTTAAAGGTGCCGCTAGAAACACGGCTTTGAAAATCGTAATCCGTATAGCTGGTATTCTCACCAGTGAAGTACGGCCAACCAAAATTACCTGCGCGCAACGTACGATTTATTTCATCAACACCGGCTGGCCCACGCTGGCTATTGGCGGAATTTGAATCTGGTCCTACCTCTCCCCAGAACAAACGATCCGACGATGGATCGATAGCAATTCGAAATGGATTGCGATGCCCCATGGTGTAAATTTCTGTTCGATGTTCGGCATCGATGTCAAATAGATTACCTTCTGGGATGGTATACGTTCCGTTAGCGAGTGGTTTTATCCTTAAAATTTTCCCACGTAAATCATTGGTATTGGCGGCTGTACGTTGAGCATCGTAAAGTGACCGGCCCGCGCCTTCGTCTATAGGTGCATATCCCTCTGATTGGAATGGATTAGTATTATCCCCTGTTGCGATATACAAGTTACCTTCAGAGTCGAACTCCATATCGCCCGCAACATGACAGCACTGGTAATCTGTAGGGTAGTTAAGTAGTTCAATTTCCGATGAGAAATCGAGTGTATTATCATCATTAATACTCATCTGTGTTACACGTAGACGAGCCAATGTTGAGTGCGTGTAATGAAAATACGCACGGCGGTTCTCTGTAAAGTTGGGGTCTAAAGCAAAACCAATTAAACCGCCTTCAAAATCACTATTGGTAGCGATTGTTGATTTTACATTCAGTAATTCGTTTTCTAATGCGTAAAACTCACCACGTCGACCTATAACATAAAATTCGTTATCTTCCGAAATTTCCAATGCCATGGGTTCGTTAATTCCAGTGGCTAACGCTGTCGTACTAAAATCTGAATCCGCCGGAGCCGCACCCATCCATTCAGGCCCAGCAACATCTAGATGACCGGCCCACGATAATGCGCCCTGTATAAATCGACGGAAATCTGCACTTGAATAGGCCTGGTCTGTATGACCCAAACCAGAGTAAAAAGAACGCCCCTGCCCGACACTATGCTTCCATGCGATTGGATGATCGCCCATAGCGCCAGAACCCGGTGAATAGCTGCTTTCATCGAGAGATAATAGAACCTCAACCGAGCTGCGTGGATTGGTACGATAGTTATACCACTCGTCGTTGTGCAACCACGTATCATCCAAGTGTGCCGTAGATTTATGAGCGGTGTTTTCAACATTAATTGTCGCATTCTGTATTGCGGGGTGTGAATCAAAGTAAGCCCCCACCAAAGTGCCATACCACGGCCAATCGTATTCAGTATCAGCGGCTGAATGAATCCCTAAATAACCACCGCCGTTTTCAATATACGACTCAAACGCTAATTGCTGATTGGTATTTAAAATATCACCTGTAGTGTTCAACCAAATAACAGCGTTGAACTGTGACAGGTTACTTTCAGTAAATTGATTCGAATCCTCACTAAATTGGATTTCCCACGAGTTTTCCTCGGCCACTGAGCGGAGCATCGTAATACCCGCGGCAATACTACCGTGGCGAAAACCATTGGTCTGTGAATAGACCAAAATACTCCCCGTAGTCTTCTTTATCGGTGCAATGTTAGTTTTGGCGAATGACAATGAATCAGCAGGGCAAGACGCGGGTGCAGGTGTCGGTGCAGGTGTCGGTGTAGGAGCTGGTGTAGGAGCTGGTGTAGGCGTAGGTGTAGGCGTCGGAGCAGGCGTTACTGTCGGTGCTGGCGCGCTCGGCCCCGGTGTGAGCGCCGAGCTGCCTCCGCCGCACGACAGGAGAGCGAGCTGAAATAAGACAAGAGATAGGAGCAGGGTGAAAAAACGAAAAGACTTAGCTAATTGCCGGTAAAGACTGATGAGCCGACATAGTATTGTAGGTTTTAACATTCTGGTTTCTCGTGTTGATCCCCTGATCCAACCCTAACGGCGATCGAAAACAGTTGAACTGTCACCGATACCGCGATAAATCGTCACTGTGTTATTGTTATGATTGACAACAACGACTTATCTTAACGTTGCTAGAACAGAACACAATCTATCAGATGCCTAAGCTTTAGATCAAGTAAAGTACTATTGATCTGTGATCAATCATCAACTTGGGGCGTAAGTGCTTACACGTACATGCACCCTCAGATAACGAGCATTAGAACCAGTAGCGCTTTCTCTAAAGCTACATAATGTAGCCGTCTCACTGGCTTAAGGTCTTAAACTTGAAGAGATAAGGCGTGATGTTAACTAACATTCCCAACCAAGCAACAGTCAAAACCAATCACCAAAAATACTGAATATATGACAATATAAAGACTACGGAATATTATGCATCCACATGGCCTAAAAATCTCCACGTACGGCGGGTATATCGCTAATCATTTGTTATTGTAACTAGAATTAAAAGTGATAATACTCTTTTTACAAGAGAACCTAGCAACAAGATTTATTAAGAATTCTTAACCTTGCATCAACGAAAAAAAATTGTAAAAATCTGAAATACTATTACAAAATAATTTCTAGAATTTCAGTATAAACCTACGTCATTAGCGTACCGCGAACACACACCAAGACATCATTCAGCAGCACGTTCCGCGTAACAAGGGAAAAAGAAAAGATATACTCTTACGATGATGCCGCAGTAACAATACTTTGGTATCGGCTCCTTAGAAACAGTGCGGCCAACATATGCTTTTCGACTTTGACTCATCAAACTGGAAATGACGCTCGGAGAATGATCCTCTGACTAGACACCAACGACACGGCTAGAGCGAAAATTCTCGGTAGCATCCCCTTCGACTTATTAGATATACCCCTGCCACCTGCCACCTGCCACCTGCCACCTGCCACCTGCCACCTGCCACCTGCCACCTGCCACCTGCCACTAACATCAAACATCAACTATTCCCTACTTGACACAATTATCGTGCTAAAAAATTAGTTTAATGCTTGAGTGTATAAAATATGGACCCAAGGCATACTTCAGCCCAAGGCCATAGAATTTACCATCGCCGTTGTTTTAAACTCTGAATGATACAACCAAGTCAAAAAACTCTTATCAGCTATCCGCATATAAATACCATGAATGAACATTTCCTGGCCCACCTTTTACAATTAATTTACGTATGATTTACGTATAATTTACAAATATTTATCTATATATATTTATCATCTAAACCAGACATATCAATAATGGATATTTGGTTTTTCATACGACTCTAATCAATTGAGATGACATGAAAATATTGAATACAAAAAAACAATGATTTTAGACGACCGAAAAACTTACGCGCCATGCAATGACGTTGACATAAAGTACACACGAATTGGTGTAGAAAAACAAGAACTCGTCCTTGTCGACTCCTACATGAAAGGCATAGATACCTTGAGAAAAGACGCGGAAGACAGAGACAACTTCGCTGTATCTGACTCATTTTATCCTGGCATTCGATTGGATATATCTGAGATGTATACAACATCATTGATCTTAAACTTTAGAGGCATCATTAAAAATATTTTCGGTCTCGATATTCGTAGAATAAAAAAAGCAGTATCTAAATACTCTATCGTAACACTCGATCCGGAAAAACTTAGCCTAATGCAGCGCATACCCCATATCGATGCCCCATCACGAGAAAGCTTGGCCGTAGTGCACTACTTATGCGACTCACCAAATTCTGGTACGTCACTTTATCGCCATAGAAATACTAATTTTGAATACCTTGATCGCAGCCGTTTAAAAAACTATTTGAGGGAGATTGAAGGAAAATTCGATAAGCCCTCCGCATATCCGTCAGGCTATATTTGCGGATCTACAAATGAGTATGAAGAAATTGCATCGTACCAAGCGGTAAGAAATCGTCTTTTGATGTATCGCGGCTCGAGCCTACACTCAGGAAACATTAAACCCGATTATAATTTCGACCCCTGCCCCATAAAAGGTCGACTAACAGTAACAAGCTTTATTGAGTTTAGTTAAACCTAAGGACAAAATAGAGATAGAACTTCTCGACAACTAATAGTGATAGCTAATAATAACAAACAGACTAGCTGCTACCCATCAAAAAACAGGAACCTTCTGTAGATACATTTTCGGACACTAGCCAATAGAGGTCATTAAGCTGCTTCGTAGGATCATGTGGGTGCTATATTAGAAAAATGTTTTCAATGGAGAGGACAAAAAATGGAGATATATTCTATTTATATAGTTATAACAAAGCGTCTATGAGCAATACACACCTCAAAAACCGGAGGGGAGAACCGAGCTCATTTATTTATCCGTCTAATCTACACCATCAATAATATGGTTATTGGCGTAGAAAATAGAAATACACATGGAAATAAGGATATTTTGTAAAACAACGCATTTTTGAAATTGATTAACGAGAAGACAACACCTGTGAAGCCGCAGACACAACTGGCACTTAATGTCCCAATGTAGCCATACATAACGCCCATAGTATAACCAAATTCACGCTCAGCAACGGGAACGGAATCAACCCATATATCTAAAAGATAGAAATGCCATAACGACGGCAAAGAAAACCCTAGAACAAGAGTAACGAGTATTATGAATCTAGCCAACCTTAATAACCCCCATAGACATGCACCGCAAAAAGAAGCAACCTTTCACTTACCATCCTAACATTAAGTAAACAAATGCAAACCAAACTAATATTAAACAATGGCCTCATTTGGCGTTATGCCGCCTTAATATTGGCCAAAACACTCTTAAAACCGATTCGCAATAGATTCCCACTGATCAAATGATAACTAAGTATCGAAACAGCAATAGTGCAGAAAAGAACAACTGACATTACCAAACCCGAAAAACCGAGACTTAAAGGAATTATAGCTCCGAATACTAATGATGAAACCATACATGCAAACAAATAGATTGCAGATTTTTTGCCAGCCCGAGATTTACAAATGCTCCATAATGTGCCTTTCCGAGTAAATCAAACTGTGCATCATTATCTAGATGGCTAATTTCAGAATATTTTCCAATATATCATGTGGTATTCATACTTCCTCAAAGGGGTTAATTATGTCGTCACACGCGATCAATAGGATAGTTATCTGTAACTAATATACGAGCCATGCCCCTAACGATCAAGAGTGTTTTTTCAAACTTCGCATTCAAGATACCGAACAGTAATTACTGTTAAAAGATCTCTGCACGGTCTGGAAATACTATTTCAGACTTATGCGTTACAAATTTATTTCGCATAGAGCCCCAAACGACCTTCACGTCTATCGTTGAGTAAATCATTTATAACTTTTTCTGCATAATTGGTCTTCCACACGAGAAGTGGACACCGGTTTAGGCGCACATTACGTTATACATATTTTCAAACACTAATAGGCT
This sequence comes from Flavobacteriales bacterium, assembly GCA_047638775.1. Lineage (GTDB taxonomy): Bacteria > Pseudomonadota > Gammaproteobacteria > Pseudomonadales > Cellvibrionaceae > Agaribacterium. The sequence continues at coordinate 1,809 of JBLIMQ010000087.1, read as the reverse complement.
TACTTGCTCATTAGCAGAATGTCGCCTTATTGGGCTGTAAAACAATTCAATGAATTCGAATACGCTTGAATAGACCTCACCCAAATACTCATACAAATACGCGAACACTTCTTCAACTTTAAGACGCAAAAAGAAGGATTCCATCGCTGCGTTATCCCAACAATTGCCTTTTCGACTCATACCTAGCGTAATATTTTCGTCATAAAGTGCTAGGGCGTAATCACGAACTCGATATTGAACACCCTGGTCAGAATGTAGAATCATCTCTGGTTCGTACTCTCGAGTCTTAACGGCCATGTTAAAAGCATCTAGAATAAGCCTCGTGGTCATAGTTTTATCAAGCACCCAACCAACCTCCTTTTTCGAGAAAATATCCATGACAACCGCAACGTATACGTGTCCACCCTTGATTGGAACATAGGTAATATCTGAGACACATTTTTGAAGAATTTATCAGCATCAATGTCACGGTTTAACTGGTTTCCTGCAATATTATTCTCCACACCTGCGAGACTATATTCAAAGTTTTACCATTTCGAGCCTTAGGACCCTCTTCAGACATGAATTTGACGACTTGGTTAACACACATGCAATTTCAGCCTCGTTAAGCTCAACCACCAAGCGCGGAGCGCCATAACGTTTTTTGAACGGCTTAACCTTCTCAATTGCAGCCGCTCTAACTATCTCTCGATAGCTCGCTTCGAAACCAGGCTCTCACCCCCTCTATACATAGTAACCAGAGCGACTCACCTCCGACCAGCGACACATCTTTTCAAGAGAATATTTACTACGCAAAAACTCTATGTAGGCGTACCTTACCAATTTGGCCAGGCAAAGTACGCCGTTGCTTTTTTAGGGACTCATTCACCTCCTTTAGATCAGTAATTTCCCTGAGAGCCTTTCGCTTTCATCTTTAGAGTAATCAACACCGTTCATACAATTCACCTGTTACTCAGATAAGTGTTTATATTGAGGGCGCCAAATCAGCGACTACCGGAAGAGCGCGTAGTTTGATGAAACCCCCTGGAAGGGCCTATAGTTAAAGGCCCTCGAGCCTCGTCTGCTCCAATCTTTTTTCCTCTCGATCTTGATTCTTTATATATTCCCTAATCATTTCCTCATCGAGCCCACTGTACAGACACAATACCCCCTCGCCCTAAAATTACGCCCGGTAAAATTTCGTTTGACTTGCAGGTACTCTCTAAATATTCGAATCACAGATTTCCCCTTCAAAAATCCTTCTGTATTCGACGCACTGTGCTTCGGAGGTACCATGTGGGTATGATCTTTCATCGCATACCCATCAACCAACTCCACGTTGTATTGACGACACAGATCTCGGAGTATTCCTCCTATATTTCTTCTTAGAGTGCCTTAAATCATCTTCTTTCTATACTTCAGAACAAATACCACGTGATATTTGCAATAATACTTTACGTGAGCTTGGCTCTGCCAGCTTATCATAATGGCCTCCTAAATAACTTTTCGGTTAATGGGAGAGCACTTTCTATTAAGCACGACGAAATTTCGGAGCGCCTTTGAGTCACACCGCCAGAGGCGGTGGCATACCAAGTTTTAATTAGTGATGTAATAGGAGGTAAATAGGAGGTAAATAAAGCAGTAAGGCGTCTTAATTCTCGACCACGAAAGGATCTAGGTTTTAAAACACCGAAAAAATAACGAATGATTATAGAGCTAAATTGGTAGCCTGAATTCAACTCGCTAGTGCAATCGGTGGTTCAATTCCAAACAGTACTTGATTCGGAGTGTCAAAGTCCAAACATTTTCTCGGTCGGTCATTTAGTTTGT